>JAIPAH010000215.1 GCA_021740175.1 Bacteroidales bacterium | reverse complement strand
AATAATAGCATTTTAAACCAATCAAACATTATTAAAGTCTGTGTACGGAATAGAATATAAATCATTCCGCCTATAATCATTGTCATTCCCGTTATAATAAGTTGTGTCGTTTTCATAAAATTGCCGCTAACGGTTACGTGTATGGTGTCGTTTGGCGATTTGAAGCGCGAACCTGTCAAACCGCTACACCGTTTATTAGATGTAACACCCTTGAAATTAGCACTATCCGCCAAATGCACTATACACGATGTTGTGTGCCCGTGCTTTCTGTCCGCAGTCTGTCTGTGCGGTTGGGCAGCCATACTCTTTGGCAAGTTTTGGCTTGCGCTTGGGCTTGTGCGACTTGCCAATGTGTATGGATGCGAAGGGTTGGGCATATCTGTTTATAATTCTATTGTCAAATTTTCTTTTACAGCGTCCTTGAAAATCTTACTTGTCTTTTGATTGTACAGTGGAAGACCTACAAGTTTATAGTCTTTATTTTCAGCTTTTAACACTTGTTTCTGTCCGTATTTTTCAGTGATTTGTTCCAGAAATTTTTCTTTCCATCCTTCTTTACTATCCTGAAATCCACCGGAAGCGTCTTTAAATTGTGAACCTTTTGGCTCAATGAAAACCTGATAATAAAGTTTTTTCTGTTTTTCTTTTAAAAACAATAAGAAATCCGGCATGAAGCCACGACCTTTTTCAAAGTCGTAAATTTTGTAAACCTCTTCATTTCTCAACAGATAAACCTGCTCATATTGAGCTTCGAAATTTCCCATAGTATCCTTGAGAAATTCAATTAGACTGCGTTCTTCACTTGTGCCATGAAAACCGTCAAGAACATACCAGTCTTTTTCAACAAGTTCTTTGTGCAAATATTCATTTTCTGGTTCTTCAACAACTGATTTTTCCTTTTTCCAATCAGAATAGTCTTTAAATTTTACTGGTTCAAACTCTGAACCGATGGTTGGATTTGATATGTATTTAAGTTCTGTTGAAACTTTACCAAAAAATGCTACAAGAGCGTAAAGTTGATTTTCATTATCAAGATGTTCAAGTTTTTCAATATGTTTAGGAACTATCAGATTTATAGGAAAATCTCCTAAAAATTCTTCTTTCAGAATATCTTCTAATGAAGAAATAGCCAACTCTTCTTTTAGTTTATTAAACCGTAAAATTGAATTGTCTTTTTTTGCCTGAACATTTATTGCTTTGCGAATAATGTGTTTTTCAAAATCTTTAAGTTTTTTAGATAGGGTATTGCTTTCGCTTTCGCCTGCCTTTAAACGTGTTTCATCTTCTTTTTTATCTAAAATAACTTTAGTTTCTCTTAATCCGAAACGCTCTATTTTAAATGTAAAATCAAAATCTTTTTTTATTTCTTCAAGTGTTCGTTTTCTTTTAGCTGGATTTTCGATTTGTTTATTGCGATAGAGTTTTACATCTTTCACAAAGTCGGATTCTCCGAAATCAAGTTTTAATTGAAACTTTTTAATGACCTTATCATTTTGAGGAAGCAAATCCTGTTTTTTTAATTCTCGCTTCAATTCATCAATATAACGGTGGTCATCATCGCTATGGAAATAAAACTCTTCTAATACTCTTAATTCATGGTCAAGGTTATTATCAAATTTTCTTTTCCGCTTCTCTTTGTCTTGATAAGAAAATGGATAATAGCGTACACCTCTACCAATCAATTGTACTTCTGAAACTGTTGCCTGACCGGCTTTCCTTCCATTACTTGAAGTACCTTCATCACGACCTTCATACAAACGTACAATGTCGTAAAGGTTCAACACATCCCAACCTTCAGTTAACCTTTTGACTGTAAATATTGCCCGAATGTGGTTTTCTTTATCCTCTAAGCTATTTAAAAGCCGCTCTGTTTCTTCGTCGGTTTTTTCTTTGGTTTTTGTACCCGATTTAGAGTTTGTAATTATGCAATTTCGCTCATGGAAAGCATATCGCAGGTATTCGATAATATCTTTTATTGAAATATTATTCTGTTTGATGTACCGCTTAATATCAATAATCCGGCTTTTGCCTTTTTGATATGTTTCGGTAATATCGAATAATTCTTTTTTATCTACTTCTCCCAAAAAATCAAAATCAGATGGCGAAAGATTATTTATAATGTCAATAAAATACTTAAAGTCTTCTTCCGAGTTATTCTCTTTTGATTTATCTATGAATTTACTTCGAAACAATATTACCGGTTTAAAATTGGTAAGACCATTTTCAACGGCAATTTTATAACGATACCAGTTAAATAATAAGGCTTGCATTATGCGCTTCTTCTTATTAAACGAAGATGAAACCAGGTTAATCTCTTTTGTATATCCTGCTTTTAGAAAATCTTTGAGGTCAAATTTGTAAACTGTTTTATCAATGTATTTTTGAACAACTTCTTTATTGGTTGGTACGGTTGCTGTAAATTCTAAAAGTGCATTGTTATTGGGTTCATCCTGTGAAGTTTTGCCCTTCTTCAAAATTAAGTCTATGACTGTATGTTCCCAGCTTTTCTCAATATCTTCCTGACTTGCATTATCCATCAACTCGGTTTTCAAATCAAGTTTCGTTTGCCCGTTTGATTTTTTAGTTGCAGCATTCAAATGGTGAGCTTCGTCACCCAGCATAATTAAATCCCGTTTTTGCAAATCTTCTAAAAAGATGCTATCCTCTTTTACAATGTAAACAGCATTATGTAGTTTGTGAATTGAAGTAAAAAGGATTTGAATATCGTCTGTGTCATTTGAAAAATTATCGACTTTTTGAATGTTGATTATTTTTTCATCAATGACAATATTTTTCTTGTACAGATATTTGTTGTGACTTGGGTCTGTGAGGTTATCCTCCGTTTTCCCAACAATATTATTTTGATTAACGAAAAAGATAAAATGGCGATGACCTTGCTTGTAATAGTATAAAATTAAGGCAGCCATGAGTAAAGTTTTTCCCGTACCAGTTGCCATATTGAACAACAAATGCGATGGGTTTATATCTTCTTCTGCTTCTTTTACCTGCTCATATGTTAAAAAATTAATTAATGCTTCTTCCTGCCATTTAAAGAGTTCATAACGCAAATTATCGGTTATGTATTCCGGGATTTCCGGATATTGTAACCTTAGTTTAAATGCCTTTTCTGGCAGCGTTTCCCATAAATATTTATCGTCTGCCATAATTTATAGTTGATAAAAGTTTTTGGTTAATGCAATATCTTCATCAGAAAGCTTAAACTGACTATCTTCCATGTCGCTTACATTCACATAAAGCTGGTTAAGGTCTAACATACGAGCAAAAATTTCTTTTTGTCTGTCAATTGATAAATTCTGAAACTCCTTTTCTTTAATAATCTTTTCTTTAAATTCTTTGACTTTCACATTATAATTGAGAAAGTATTTTTTATAGAGTTCATCAAAAAGAGTAATAAGTTCCTTTAATGATTTGCACGACATTACTTTGTCAATTGCTTTTTGATTGTTTTTTGCAAGTTCGCAGTAGACAAATGAACCGCCACCTTTCCAATCAATTTCTGAGCTAATACCACTTTTGTCTCCCTTAATGACGTTTTGAAGACGTTTGTAACTATCTTCATCACCATAATCCAGTTGCTCTACTCCAATAAATTTTCTTTTTAGTTTGTGTGCAACTGCTACTGTTGTGCCACTTCCTAAATGGTAATCAAGTACAATATCGCCAGGTTTAGTACTCATTTCAATAATGCGTTGTATTAATTTTTCTGGTTTTTTACCTCTCTTGAGATTTACACCACCTTCACCAGCTATGCCCGTAACCTGAATTTCATCATGACTCCAAAAGTCATTCATCGTAGCTAGTCTGTAAACGAATTCACCATCTGTTTCTGCGTAATCACGTAAGAAGAGAAGAATCCCTCCATTTATATAATAGGCTTTTCTTGATTTCCCCTTATTTTTTCCGGCAGTTGGTGTATATTCAACAGAATAAAGAGAATTTGGGTCAATTTCAGATAATATTTTTTGTTGAAGCGAACTTTCTTTTTGTTGAGCAGCTTCCCTTACAAGGAAATCGAAAACTTTAAGTCTTTCTTTATTACTTGTGCTACTTGGTATTCCCTTGTATTCATAATTGATGTGTTTGAAAATTTTTATTGGATTCCCTTTGCTGTCTTTTATTGTTTTCTCAAGTTCACGGGCACCTTCACTTTTAAATATTGCTGAGTATTGATTTAGAGCTTTTTCAGTTGCTTCGACCCTTTTTTTGATAAAATTTCTTGTTGGTTTCTTTTGTTTAGTATAACAAAGTAAGTATTCGGTTGAATTAATAATAAATGATGACCCTTGACCAAGTGCGCTACGTCCCTCTGATGTTCGTTGCCATGTTATCTGTGAGACAAATCTTTTTTCTGAAAAAAGACTGTCCATTAGTATCTTTAAATGAGCTTGTCCATCCTCATTTGTTTGAACATAAATTAATCCATCTAGGGTCAAAAGTTCAAAGGCAATTTCCAGTCTGTTTTTCATGAATGTCAGCCAAGTGGACAATTTAAAATTGCTATTATACGCAAATGCATCATCCCCTTGCTTTTCTTTAAAATAATATGGTGGGTCAATATATATTAGCTTTACTCTCTCTTTGAATTTATCTTTCAAGGAATGTAGTCCAAGTAAATTATTACCTTTTATGAGAAGGTTGTCAGTAATTTGATTTTTCTCATCACGGTTAAATGAGGTAATCTTTTCTTCTCCTTTTTCTGTGTATCGCTTAATATTGGTGAATGCTTTTGGTTCTGTTAAGCGGTCAATTTCATCTTTTGCAAGTATTTGGTTAAAGAAAATCTCTTTACGTTTTGCTTCCTTTTCAATGTAATCTTGTTCGTTTTCGTCATATTCAAAATATGTGTCCGTGCCTTCTTCCGTGCTTTGTCCACCTTCTAATACGCAATCTTTATAAGGAAAATCTAAAACTACATCGTCAATATCTTTTAGGAATTTTCCGCCTGTGCTTAATCCTATCCGGTTGGCATATTGTGTATATGAGTTGTCAATTTTATTTTCGTCAAGGAAGAATTTAAAGTCATTTTGCTTAAAAACATAAACGTCCTTTACTTTCAGAAAAAACTTTTCTCTCGTTGCTTCCTCATTGAGCAAAAGGTCAATTAGTCCTTCGTCTAAACTACTGGCATATTCATGTATCAGGTTTCCATTGAGTTCTCCACTATCATCAACCAGTCTTTTATCTTTTTTCAGGATATTTTCAAGGACGCTTTTAAAATTATCAGTCATATTTTTGTCTCTAATTTTTTAAGTCTCAAATTTACAATTTTCATTTCGGTCTTCTTGTGTGCGCTGGCAAAAATTGCACTCTTTGGCAAGCTTTGGTTTGAGCATCGGCTCGTGGGGCTTGCCAATGTGTGCAATGCGGGTCGGCTATTCCTATTTTCACCAAGTTTTTCAATATGCACTGTCTTTTTTAGCATGGCACACAACGTCTGTGTATCCGTAAAATTCCGTTTATTTCCCTATTGTCTGGTTTGTTTATCGTTCTGTTTTGGAACGATATCCTAACTTTACTATAGTATATCATCTATTGGATTCTTAAAATTATAAAAATTTTTGTTCA
>JAIPAH010000214.1 GCA_021740175.1 Bacteroidales bacterium | reverse complement strand
TTAGCCATCCTTTATAGGAATCGTTCGATGGCAGATACCTTGACCAATGTTCAGTAATTACATAGGGCATACCGAACAAATATTTCATCATCAGCGCGATTATTCCGGTGCGGGTTAACACATTTACATGGATAAGAGCAGGCGCGGGTTTTATCTTTCGGAGGGTTCTGTATGCCTTTATAAAACTTTGCAGATAACGTAAAGGATTTAAAAACCTTGTTTGAAATCTGCTTTTAGGATAGTATTCCTTGACTTCAAGAACACCAACGGTCTCAGAAAGGTTTTCCTGTTTATGTGCGATATTTTGGTCTGAATGAATATAAATGACGGAAACATCCCTGAAAGGCTTCACGGCCAGAGCATGACGCTGAACAAAAAGTCCGAACATAGGATCGTATTGATGCGGATACCAGCGCGCAAGGAAAAGAATATGACCGTTGTTACTTCTTTTCATAAGGCAAGTATAGAATGCTACAAAACTAATAAATTCTATCTTTCTGTTTCGGTTACGTGTAAATCGCATGAAAACCATATCTTTGTCTCTTAAGGTTAAAATACGAGGTATTAAAGAGAAGGTCCATGCTTAAACCCATAAAAAATATATCATACGAAGAAATCGAAAAAATCCTTCTGGAAAATGACAAAAGGGTGGTATTCGAAAAAACCAATGTGGTTCCGGATGAAACAGCTTTACATAATGAGTTGGACAAATATATCGATTACAATGCTATAACCCGCAATTCAGTGCTTGGGATAGATATCTACCAATACAGCACTTACAGCGAGTTCAAGCAAACACTTATTCCCTATCTCTACAAAAAAATGTTTGAGTTGACTGCTGAACTTTGCAAACGAAATCATCCGTATATTTTTCAGAGCTATTCGACTTCGGTTTTTGAAGAGCGTTTTATCAGCACCGGTGATGGAGGGTTTTTAATCCTCGATACACCAATGCATGCCTTACTATTTGCCATGAACTTTGCTGTGGTGTTAAGGGTTTATAACTCGTTTAATCTCTTCCCCAGGTTACGAAAAATTATCGGCGGACTCACTATGCGTTATGCCATCACTTACGACAAAATATACTACTTCGATCAAAATTATTTCGGACGGGCTATTATCAACAATGCCCGTATTTTGATGAAAGACGAGCTGAACCGTTGTCTTATAGATGAACATGTCCACACATGGTTTACTACCAATATCGGGGGGTTGGAGAGCCTCCAGGTGTTAACCATAGAAGACATTGCCAACATTTACGAATTTAAACAAACCTACGATACTAGTTTTTTAGAACAGGAAGACCCAATATTCGGGGATTCCATTTCCCGCGAAAAAGGGATTATCAATTCCGATATACTGAAAATAGGCAAAATCCAATCAAAAGAGACCGGCCTGACCATTTACAACCTGCATCTCCAGGTTTCTATCTGGTTAGAGAATGATGATCATCCCGGACAAAAAAAGCTCATTACAATTAGTCTCGGAAACCTTAATACTACCGGGATATAAAATAATACGAAACCTACTGATAATAAATTGTTATTCCTTTCTCTGCCAATGATTGCATGGTCTCCAGCAAAGGTTTTGCTTCCGCAATGAAAAAGTTCGTTCCTTTGTGTTTCATCTCGCTGCAAATATTGGAGGGAATGTGATTTTTTATATACGCCGGGATATTGCGGTTTTGAATATACACACTTGGTGCTTTGGTTTTAATCCAATGTTCTGTTCGGTCCCAGTCTTTTACTTTGCCTTCAAAAACGTCAGCAGTAAGTGTTTGACGCGGAAAATTCTCCTGCATCACATCTTCAACTGTATGCACAAAGGACAGGCTTACCGTTCTCTCGCCCAATCCAACTAATTTACCGTTGACTTCAGTTAACCTGAAAAATGGTGATTGCCTGCCGGACGGATAAATGCTTTTATGATGTTCACGAGTTAGGTAATCGGCATATTTGCCTATGGCTACCACCGAATTGAAAGGATGAAGGCTACGGCGAGCACCCTTGACTTTCCTTGCCAGTTCGGGCAATAAACCCATCACTGTGGGAGATTTTTTCACATCAAACAAGCTGTTCGTCTCCCGTAAGTATTCTTCGGCTCGGTAACTAAAATGCCAGCAAGGAAAAGCCAACGTCCCTTCATTGCCAACAACTTCCCGAAGTATCGGCAAAACCCTTAGGACCGGGAAGTCTATATTGAGCTTATCCATAGAACTGTGAATAAACACCGTGTCGCCTTTTTTTAAATTCAATTTATCGGTTAAAAGCCATCTAAACTCTTCCTCACCCATCGGGGGATACACTTTTTTATTAAAGCTTTGATAAACATTTCGAAGTTTAATAAAAGCACTTTCGGGTAAAAACCGATATAAAACGTCACTTATGGCCATTTTGATACAATTTTGTATAAACGTCCGAATAAGTCACAAAATTAATGGATTCGCCATAAATGCTGCGGCTTTTGTCTACGAATTCTTCCAGGAGCTTAAAGGAATAATCTCCCATCGATTTGGGATGACCAATCAAACTCATGTAAATGGGAGCATCATCCCGGCCATATTTTTTCACATTATAATTCAATATTTTAAGAAGATACTCCGTCTCGTAAGTAAAATTATCGACCGTAAGCATGCGTGCGGAAAAAAGCTCCCGCATTTTATCCCTGAAAGAAGGCTGAAAGTCATCATGAATCATTCTGCCGCGATTTTCAGGGGCTCTTGCCTTGAGTTTTTTCATCTTAAATCGTGTCGGCACTTCAAAGGGTGATTTGGGAATGGTGGCTATAGGGACTTCAAAAATGGTATAGTCTCCGTGTGAATTTCCTGTTAGGTACCAATTCATATGGTTCGGGGTCTTTCGGAAATCCACCTTGGATATTCCGGAAGCAAAATAATATCCCTTAGCTATCGAGCTGTCGATGCGGATGCCGTTTTTATATAAACTTGCCATGACCACCTCCTGCGGTTCAAAATTATAGCCCCCGGCGCGATAGGCAATACATCGATAATTATTATCTACGTCACTACAAATTTTTTTAAGAGACTGGACTGCATCGGTGATAATTTTGTCTATTTCCTGAGCCTCGAAAGATTCGAAGGAATAGTCTTTTGATATAAAAAATTCATAATCACCAACATCAGTGTTCAACCAATGCGGATGCGTGTGCAATTGTACGTCGTTTCCTTCTTTTATAGCTTCTTGCACTTGTTGGCGAAATGGTTCGGCAAATTCTTCAGGATAGCTTTGTCCCACTTTTTCATATCCTAAGATGTCTGTAAAAAGCGTTACAGGAAAGTCTTGTCTTTGACTAAGCTCTAAAAGTTTTTCAGTGGGCTTAAAAAGACATTCATCGAATGGCTTGTTGATACCCCCTAAAGGTAATTCGTAGTCGAAAGAAAGAATAATATTGATCTTTGTCATGCATCTACGATTTGAAATCAAAAGTAATTCAAAAAAGACCACATACCAAAAACGATTTTCGGAAAGAAGATTATTCCTTATTTTTGCACCAAAGCAAACAAGTCATGGCAGAAAATCTTGAAAAAATCGTTTTCGATACTTTGCAGGAATTGGGAGAAGAAACCAATAACAAAGCTTTATTGAATGCCGATAAAGATACCAGCATATATGGACCGGGAAGGAATATGGACAGTTTAACACTGGTTCGTTTCATCAGTGAAGTCGAAGAAGCGGTTTACGATAATATGAATGTTGAGGTGGTTATAGCCAATGAAAAAGCTATCAGTATGAAGCACTCCCCTTTCCGTACGGTAGCCACGTTTACCGACTATCTCAAACAATTAATAGAGGACTCACAATGAAGCAAGTGATGATCATCACCGGTACCCGTAAAGGCCTCGGAGCTGCCCTGGCGAATCATTACCTTGACAAAGGCCATATCGTGGCAGGATGCAGCCGAAGTGAAGGGAGCATCGAGCACGAAAATTACTCGCATTACCAATTGGATGTAGCCGACGAGAAAGCGGTAGCACAGATGGTTCGATCGGTAGCTCGAAAATATGGTAGAGTCGACGTTCTAATTAATAACGCAGGAATAGCCTCCATGAATCATTTTATGATTACACCGGCAAGTAACGTCAGTAATGTCTTCAACACTAACTACATAGGCTCTTTCCTTTTTATGCGCGAAGTATCCAAAGTAATGGTGAGGAAAAAATACGGCCGTATTATTAATTTTACTACCGTAGCCAAGGCTTTAAACCTGGAAGGAGAAACTAATTATGCGGCTAGTAAAGCGGCCGTGGAAAGTCTTACCAAAGTATCGGCTAAAGAACTCGGGGAATTTGGAATTACCGTCAACGCAGTAGGCCCTAACCCGATACCAACGGATTTAATCAATAGCGTGTCGAAAGATAAAATCCAAAACATTATCGACCAGCAAGCCATTAAGCGTGAAGGAACCGTCGAGGATGTGATACATGTTCTGGATTTCTTTATGGATAAAAACAGCTCCTTTATATCGGGACAAATCATGTATTTGGGAGGTATTAATTCCTGATCTATGATGCAATTATTTGAAAAGTTTAAAAAATATCCCTCTCGTGTGGCGTTTATTGATCGTGATACAACTTATTTGTACCAAAATCTTTTGGATGAAATACACCGCTTGCATTTGGAGGTAGAAAATATTCTTCCTCCCGGAGCGTCGGTGGTAGTGAATGCACGTTACTCTTTCTCGTCGATTGCCCTTTTCTTCGCTTTGGCTCTTAATAAGAACATTATCCAAATCGTAACGGATACGAACCCGGAATTGGTTAACAAAAACGCCGGGCTAAGTTATGCCTCCCGGATTTTAGCTTTTGATAAAAATCACAACCTGATAGTCACTGAAGTTTCTGTAAAAAACGAATCCCATAAACTACTTGATGCACTTAAAGATGAAGGAAAAGCCGGTCTGGTGCTTACCACCAGTGGCAGTACGGGGAAGCCTAAAGTGATATTGCATGATCTGGAATTCCTAATAGATTCGTATGCCCACTCGAAAGTCAAAGATAACCGAATCATCTCCCTGCTTGGCTTTGACCATATCGGCGGAATGGATATTCTGCTGAGAGCACTGTGGAATAGTGCTTGCCTGGTGTTATCGCCCAACTACCAACCCGATATCATTGCCAAATATATAGAGAAACATGCGGTTGATGTCCTTCCGGCTTCCCCCAGCTTTTTCAGAGCTTTTCTGATGAGTGGTGTTAAGGATAGATATGATCTATCTTCTTTACGCATTATGGGTTTTGGCTCGGAACCAATGCCTGAGAGTACACTGAACCAATTGAGAAAAGCCTTCCCTGAAGTGACTTTTCAGCAAAAATATGGCACCAGTGAAACTAATGCTATAAGTATCAAAGGGAAAAACCAAAACGAACTGGCTTTTAAGTTTAACAGCCAGAAAAGCGAATATAAGATAGCAGATGGAGAACTTTGGCTGAAAACGCCTGGACACATTAAAGGTTACCTCACCTCAGGGCATAACGAGCTGATAAAAAACGGATGGTTCAGGACGGGTGATCTTGTAGAAACCGATGAAAATGGTTATCTTAGGATAATCGGTCGTACCCACGATGTGATTAATGTGGG
>JAIPAH010000038.1 GCA_021740175.1 Bacteroidales bacterium | reverse complement strand
AACTTTGACTTTTTCATTATGGATTGAAGCGCAATGGAAGGAGGAGGAATCTCATAATTCCACTTCGAAAGTCTGTTGAAACTTCTAACCAGCTAATTGACCAATTTTGGCAGTTTTAGTTTTCATTTGAACACCTTAAATTTTTTTCAAATCATCCGTTATTTAGAATAGAGCGAAAAAAGCTTAAATTTTTAGAACTCACTGATTAAAAGCCAAGTTCAAAATAAATCTCCTTTTTTATACCCTGTGAGATACATGCTCAAGAATGATCCGGGTTCCGCCTTTTTTCATCTGAACGTACTGCTGCGCTCGTTTTCCGGCTTCTTTTCTCGAATCATCGTGGAGGAATACTTCGCTGAATAGCCGGCTAAAGTCCTCTTTATTTTTGACAGGAAAGGCTGCCTCGTGGTGTATAAGCTCTTTGGCTTCCCGGAATTTATGGTAGTTGGGACCGAACATCACCGGCAAACCAAAAGCCGCGGCTTCCAGCGTGTTGTGGATCCCTTCTCCAAAGCCTCCACCGATATACGCCATATCTCCGTATTGATACAAGTGGGAGAGGAGCCCGATACTGTCGATCACCAGGATTTTTTTGTCCGAAAAATCCTGGTTAGCCTGGGAATATCGGATGGCCTCAGGTGTTAAATATTTCATCAATTTGTTAATGCGTTGTTCATCTACTTCGTGCGGAGCAATAATGAGTTTGATGCCTTTATTTTCAACCGCTTCGAGCAGGTGGGGCAAAAACACCTCCTCATCCTCAGGCCAGGAGCTTCCTGCAAGAAATACCGGGTGTTGGCTTCTAAACCGGTCAATGTCGGGAAAGGCTTTTGCTTGCCGGGCAATTGTTGAAACCCGGTCAAAACGTGTGTCTCCGGTTATAACGCTTTTACCGGGTAAGATGGTTTCTATTAATCGGTATGAGGAGTTGTCTTGTACAAAAAACTTGTCGAAAACCTTTAGCTGCCTCCGAAACCAAGCGCCATACCATTTAAAAAAGTGCTGCTTCTTTCTGAAAATCCCGGAAACCAAGTAGGTGGGTGTATTGTTTTTTTTAAGCTCATTTAAATAATTAAACCAAAATTCATATTTGATAAAAAACACAATATCGGGCTTAATCATTTCTGTAAAACGGCGGGCGTTGCCAGGGGTATCGGCGGGAAGGTAGTAGATATAGTCGGCTTGGCTGTAGTTTTTCCGTACATGGTAGCCCGAGGGTGAAAAAAACGTGAGAACAATTTGATAACCCGGATACTCCCGGCGGAAAGCTTCTATCACCGGTCTTCCCTGTTCGAATTCGCCCAATGAAGCGCAATGGAACCATGCGGTTTTAGCTTCTGCTTTAAGAGGTCGGATAGCAGCGAAAAGCTTTTTTCTCCCTGCAAGCCACTGTTTTGCTTTTTGGTTCCCGGTAAAGGCAGCTATCCTGATTAAAGCGTTGTAACCATAAATCCCGGCGTTATAAAACACTCGCATAGCTTAGTAATAATGCGTTTTTCGGGCTGACTGTTTTCCCAGTGGGATAAGCCAACCGATTTTTAAGCCGTACAGTGTATCAAAACGGCTGTCCGGTGGGCGCTTCATTTGATCAAAATTGTAGGCTCTTGATGAACTTGTCCAGGCTTGATGAAATTCAATCCCCGCATAAAAATTCAGGATATTCTTGTTACCCAGGTGATGGTAGCCCAGAAATTGGGATGTATTGAATCCCTCGGTCAGCCTGTCATAACCTTTTTGGTAATCACCACTGATTTGAGGGGCGGAATTTTGATTTTGTTCTATTCGTATCTTGTGAAAGATATAGCCCCCGCCGATTCTAAAGACAAGCCCGCTGTTTGGGTTCGCGCCCCAAACAGGGAAGATTTTGCCAACGGAAAAATTAGCGGTCATTCCCGCCTCAAGCACGGCCATGTCTGTGAATATACCCCCTTCGTCGATGATAAATCCTTCTTCAACAGCGATATTTTCGAATATGTCGTCGCTAATTTTAACATTCCTGCTGAAAAGATAATCCCCTTCCACCATTAAAATCCAATTGGACATAGATTTGTATGAAAAGCTGGCGCCTAAGGAGTTATTTGAACCGTAACGGCTTTTCAAATCACCACCCGGAAGATCTCTGCCATAGGCAGCACTTAAAGAAAAAACGCGTGCAGTGGTATCTTTTTCAGGCTTCTGGGCTGAAGCCGTCATCATCAATACAGCTGTAATAAAGAAAATTAATGCCTTTTTCATCGCTGGATAATATTTCGTTGGCAAAATTACTGTGATTATTTCATAAAGCCAAGCCTTACCGCAATGAATTGATTATAACGGATAAAAGAAGAATGCAATAAAATTATTGATTTTTATATTGTAACACCTCCTCACTAAAGTACTCAAGCTCCACGCCTGCTTGTTTGAATAGTTCTTCGGATTCCTGGCCGGCATGATATTTTTTCTCACAAACCACCCTTTTAATGCCTACGTTGATAATGAGCATAGCGCAACTGCGGCAGGGCGTCATCCTGACATACATGGTACCATCTTTTAACGCTACACCATGGCGGGCTGCTTGTGCTATAGCATTTTGTTCGGCGTGGATAGTACGGACACAATGTTGTGAAACATGGCCATCATCGTGAATCATTTTTTTCATATAGTGCCCTACATCGTCACAATGAGGCAATCCACGAGGTGAGCCCACATATCCCGTTACCAATATCTGCCGGTCGCGAACGACAACGCATCCTGCCCGGCCTCTGTCGCAGGTGGCCCGCGTGGCAACGGTATTTGCTATCTGCATAAAATATACATCCCAGGAAGGACGGATGTTTTCCTGGTTCTTTTCTTCTTCTGCCATACTTCAAAATTTTTTCGAAATATATAGAAAATTAAATGTTTTGGTTTTTATATTAAATCAAACTTTACTAACACGTTGTCAACTTTTTTTTGAAGTTCCCGGATAGAGCCATTGTTATAAAAGATATGGTCGGCCATTTCGATACATTTTCGGATGTTCTGTTTATTCGGATCAGCGGAATTCATTTCCCGTTTTTCGTTTTCCCGGAAGACTTCCCATGAGATGTTGTCCGTTTCGGATTTGCGGGCCTGCACCCTGCGGTATCTGATTTCGCTGTCGGCATCCACGGCAAAAAGAATAAAATTCCCTTTTTCCCGCAGCAATTCGACTTCACCCGGCGTTCTGATACTTTCGATGATGGCATTTTGATTGTTTAGGCTGGCTTTTTCATGGAGTTTGTCGGCGATGTAGGCCGGCCCGTATCGAGCCCTTAGCTCATTGGCGAGTTCGGTCATAGAATCCCTGTTGACAGGCAAATCCCGACGCTTTAATTCCTCAGTCAGAAAACCCCTTACTGAGTAATGAAGAAATCCTTTGTTGCGGGTAAGGTGTTCAACGATTGTTCCTTTTCCGGCTCCCAGGGTTCCGGTAATTCCGATGACTTTCATTTATTGTTTATTTGATGATTTTCAAATATAATCCGAAACTTGTAATTGGTCTTGCTAAGGCTGTATTTCCTTCGCGTGTTTCTTTTTGGATATCGCTATTTTTTACAATCATGAGTCTGGTTTAAAAAAGTCCCCTTCAGGGGATTTAGGGGCATAAGGCTTTTTAGACTGGACTCAATCATCGTTTTTCCGATTTGATATCATTGATCCATTTATCCATAGCAAAACCCTCGAAAGTTTTTAAACGGTCGATGATTTTTCCGGGGTCTTCCTCAAAGATAATTTTTTCGCTATGCTCCTGCCTTATCAGGGCATCGTCGACAGCTCTTTTGATATAGGCCGATAAGTGGTCATAAAATCCTTCCACATTCAGGAACCCCATCGGCTTGTTCATGAGTTTTAACTGATTCCATGTTATAACTTCCGACATTTCATCCAAAGTGCCGAAACCTCCGGGAAGAGCGATAAATCCATCGGAAAGTTCCATCAACAGCTTTTTGCGCTCCATCATGGTCTCAACTATTTTGAGCTCGTTGATGTACTGATGAGCGATTTCATAATCCACCAGGTGCTGGGGCATCACACCGGTAACTTTTCCTCCTTTTTCCAGGACGTGGTCGGCAATAACACCCATCAAACCTATGTTACCTCCACCATAGATGAGTTCCAGTCCTCTCTGGGCAATATCCGATCCAAGGGTCTCCGCAGCTTTTGCATACAAACTGTTACTTCCGATACTTGAACCACAGAAAACACAAACTTTTTCCAGCATAAAATATTTTTCTTACTGACAAAATTATAAAAGTTAATGACAAAGACTTAGCGGCATTACAGATTCTTTAAAACAGTAAAGCGGATTGTTTTGAAATGATTATTTTTACGTCCTCAAAAATGCAACTTTTCCGGTCGGAGCTTTGTCAAAACGGCTGAGCAACCGGGAAGAGTCAAAAGTATTTGTTATGGAAGAGAATACACTTTATCCGCTGAAGTTTAAACCGATTTTTAAAGACAAAATTTGGGGAGGCCACAAGATAAAAACTATCCTTGAAAAGGATTTTTCTCCCTTGCCTAATTGTGGAGAAATATGGGTGCTATCGGGAGTGAAGGATGATGAAACGGTCGTGGAGAATGGTTTTTTGGCTGATAACAACCTGGCTGAGCTCACGGAGATTTTTATGGACGATTTGTTGGGTGGGCCCGTTCACAACAATTTTGGAGAAGAATTTCCTATCCTGGTTAAGTTTATTGATGCTGCCGACGATTTATCGATACAGGTTCATCCTAATGACGAGCTGGCTAAAAAACGCCATAATAGTCTAGGGAAAAACGAAATGTGGTATGTGGTGGATGCTGACCCGGGGTCCGAGTTGATCACGGGTTTTAAAGAAGATATCAATAAAGAAACCTACCTGGATTATCTGAATAATAAGAAGCTGAAAGAAATTTTAAATGTGGAGAAAGTTAAAAAAGGAGATGTCTTTTATCAGCCTGCGGGTCGTGTCCATGCTATAGGAAAAGGTGTTTTGCTGGCCGAAATACAACAATCGTCAGACGTCACTTACCGCATTTATGATTATGATCGTGTTGATAGCAACGGCAACAAGCGGGAATTGCACACTGAGCAGGCGCTGGATGCAATAGACTTTAAGGCCCAACAGGAATATAAGACGCCATACAAAGATGTGAAGAATCAGACTTCCCCGATGGTAAAGAGTCCTTATTTTACAACCAACTTGCTGCATCTTGATTCGGCAGTGAATAAAGATTATACTGATCTTGATTCATTTGTCATTCATACTTGTACCGAAGGGTCTTTTGTGTTGATGTATGACGGTAGTAACCGAGTGAGTATAAATAAAGGCGAGGCCGTGCTTATTCCCGCTATGATGGGGAAAATCACCCTTATCCCGAATACAGAAACAAGAATCCTGGAGACCTATATGGAAATGGAAAAGAATGTAAAATCGGAAATCCTTTGATAATAATAACGAAAAAAAAGCTAACTATGACCACAAGAGTGATTTTGCTGATAACTGTTTTTTTTCTCAGCTTTAATCTTTATAGTCAGAAAGGAGAAATACCCTCCGTGGATATTCAGACAATATACGGCGAATCGTATGACACCAATGAGATAAGTAATGACGGAAAACCTGTCATCCTAAGCTTCTGGGCCACCTGGTGCAAGCCGTGTATCAAAGAATTATCGGCCTTTCAAGAGGTTTATTCCGATTGGCAGGAAGAAACGGGGGTAAAAGTAGTGGCGGTTTCTATTGACAATGCCCGCTCCACATCAAAAGTACTGCCTATGGTGAAGGGCAACGGCTGGGAATTTAAAGTGCTCCTTGATCCGAACGGCAATTTTAAACGGGCTATGGGAGTCAATACGATCCCCCACACTTTTCTTTTGAACGGGGATAGAGAAGTGGTATGGCAACATACTTCATATTCCGAAGGTAGCGAATATCAGTTGATTGAGAAGGTAAGAAAATTGACACGGGGAGAATCCCTGGATTAAAAAATTTTGTATGATGAGAATTCCGGCCATTTTTTTCGCCCTTTTGATAATGGGAGCACTTTCAGTGCAGGCTCAGTTCGATCCGGACAAGGCCCAGGTGCAAGGCAATTTTCAAATAGATATGCAAACTTACCAGGAGGATGAAAAGATCGGTATCACTTCCGAAGATATTGATGGTAAGAAAACAGCTCTGAATGCCTATGGCAAGGTCGTCTATCGCTACGGGGATTTCTCGGCCGGCCTGAGATACGAAGCCTATCTCCCCCCGATAGAAGGATATAACCAGGCTTACAAAGGTCACGGGATTGCCCATAAATACGTAAAATATAACGGGGATAACATTGAAATCACCGTGGGTAATTTTTACGATCAATTCGGCAATGGTTTGATATTCCGCAGTTATGAGGAATGGAGCCTTGGTTATGACAACTCCATGAACGGTGCTCATGTGAAGGTCAAGCCCCTCGACGGTATAACGCTTAAAGGAGTATACGGAACACAGCGCCATTACTGGCAGGAATATGAAGATGGGGGCCGTGGAATGGTACGCGGTGTGGATGCCAATATTAATCTGAATCGGTTACTGGAGGGATTAAAATCATCTAAAACAAGGATTTCCCTGGGCGGTAGTTTTGTAAGTAAATATGAAAAGGATGATCCCTTTTCGGATTATAAGCTACCGGAAAACATTGGGGGATATGCAGGACGATTAAACCTGAGACATGGTAAATGGTCTTTTAGAGGGGAATACGCCCGCAAGATCAATGATCCGCACTCGATTAATAATTACATTTTTAAAGACGGGGAAGCCTTATGGTTGTCAGGGACCTATACGCAAAAAGGTTTTGGGGCCATAGCATCGTTTAAACGGATTGATAATTTCAGTTTCACTTCGATGCGTAACCCGTCAGTCGGTGATGCCCCCAATATCAATTACCTTCCTCCCTTGTCCCATCAGCATAAATATACCCTTCCGGCCATGTATCCCTATGCTACACAAGCCAACGGAGAGATTGGGTATTCGGCGGAGATGTTCTACCGGGTTCCCAAAGGCACGAAGCTGGGAGGAGAAAACGGAGCCAAGCTCTCCTTGAATTATTCCAAAATCCATGGCCTGGATAAAGAGCCTTTACCGGGTGATACAGCGATAAATGTTCCGGGAACGGAAGGATACCGGGCCGATTTTTTAAAGTTCGGTGATATCAAATATTTCGAAGATTTATCTTTAAAGCTGGATAAAAAAGTTTCGAAGAGTGTAAAATTTACGGCGGGATATACGCATATCGACTACAATGTGGCTGTCATTGAAGAGAGTATCGAGGAGGTTGAACAACTTTACAAAACCGATGTGGGCTTTATTGATCTCACCTATAATATCAATCGTGAGGAAGCACTAAGAACCGAATTGCAATACCTTTCCACCAGGCAGGATAGCGGGAACTGGGCTATGGCAATGGTGGAATACAGCCATTCCCCGAATTGGTTTGTTACGGTTCAGGATCAATACAATTTTAATAACCCCAAGACGGACAACACCTATCATTACTATACGTTTTCGGTGGCTTATGTACACGAATCCACGCGTTTTTCTCTTTCATACGGGCGTCAGCGTGAAGGGATACTATGCGTGGGAGGTGTGTGCCGCCAGGTACCGGCATCTAGTGGTTTCCGGTTGACAATAAGCAGTACGTTTTAACATAAAAATCAGTAACTATGCGACAGATAACATCCATATTTTTACTTTCTGGTATTTTGGCTTTATTCTTTTTTACAGCATGTGACGAAATCGAAAAGCCTTATGTCAGGGAACAGGATAATGGGGGAAATGATACCATTAATGGGGGAGAAGATAGCGTTGAGGTTGTGCAGAAGGTTTTGGTTGAGGAATTTACAGGCCACAAATGCCCTAATTGTCCTAAAGGTCACGAGCAATTGGCTAATCTTAAAGACGAGTACGGAGATAGCTTGGTCGTGGTTTCGATTCATGCCGGTTTTTTTGCTGAGCCTGATAATTCCGGCCAATATACACGGGATTTAAGAACAGATGCCGGGGAAGCCATACACAATCATTTTGAAGTAGGAAGCTATCCTTCGGGGATGATCAATCGCGGGAAAGACCAGGAAAATCTTGTTCTCCATAACGAAACCTGGAATTCTGTGATCGGTCAGCAAATGGGGCAAAAAGCTCAGGCTATCCTTAGTACCGATATGGACTATGACCCGCAAAACCGGACATTGTCAGCCGATTTTGAAGTGGAGTTTGTCGAACAGGTATCAGGGGATTATAAGCTATCCGCTTTTATTACCGAGGACAGCATTGTAGCTCCCCAGAAAAATGAAAATGAAAATGTCGGAGAGGTGCCTGAGATCCCCGAATATGTGCATAATCATGTATTAAGAGGTACACTGAACGGCACATGGGGTGAGAGCGTGACCGATGAATCGATTACGACCGACAAAACTTACACGCTTTCGTATGATGGGTTTAATATTCCGGAAGGCTGGAATGAAGATAAGCTCTCCATTGTCGCTTTTGCATACAAGGGAGAAACATTTGATGTTATTCAGACGGAGAAGATGCCGTTTAAATAAGGGAAAGATTTATAAACATTACTTCTAAATGGTTTTGATTACCGGATTTTAGTGTGTAATTTCGGTTTTATGAAATTACTGATTTTATATCTTTTCATAGCTCTTGGATTTTCTTTTTTGTGCTCTTTGCTTGAGGCCGTAATACTCAGTATTACCCCCAGCCATGTCAATATGCTCTCTGAAAAAGGAGGGAACAAGGGCAAGCTTATCAAACGATTTAAGGATAATATTGACCGGCCGCTCTCCGCAATATTGACCCTGAACACTTTTGCCCACACTATCGGGGCTGCCGGCGTGGGCGCTCAGGCACAGGTTATATGGGGTAACGAAGCACTTTCAATTACTTCGGCAGTGCTTACCATTCTTATTCTTATTGTATCAGAAATTATTCCCAAAACTTTAGGAGCACTTTACTGGAAAAATCTTGTCGGATTCACGGCTTATACCCTGTTAATCCTGATTTACTCTCCGCTGTATCCTTTCATTCTTATCAGCCAGCAAATCACCAAATGGCTTAAAGGCGGAAGAAAAGACCAGCCCGTAAGCCGCGATGAATTATCTTCTCTGGCTAGACTTGGGGCTATATCCGGGGTATTTAAGAAGAAAGAATCATTGATGATTGAAAACCTGATGAAGTTTGAACACATTAAGGTTAAGGATATTATGACGCCAAGGGTGGTTGTGGCTTCCGAAAATGAAAAAACAAAAGTCGGTGATATGAAAGACCGGGTAGCGGACATTCCTTTTTCCAGGATTCCTGTTTACCAAGAACACCGAGAAAATATCTCCGGCTATATCCTCAAAGATGATTTGATGCTTAACCTCGTTCATCAAAAAGGAGGAAAGCAATTAAGATCCCTGAAAAGACCTATACCATTGGTCGTGGATAGCTTACCGCTTTCTTCTTTATATGAAAAATTTATTGCCGAAAAGGATATTATTGCTATGGTTGTGGATGAATATGGGGGGATGTCGGGAATCGTGACAATGGAGGACCTCATTGAAACCATACTTGGACTCGAGATTGTGGATGAATATGATAATATTGAAAATTTAAGGAAAATGGCGCGCGAACGCTGGGAAAAACGTGCCAAATGGTTTACACCGCCTAATGCGAACCAAGAAAACCGTGAAAATAAGGGTGTTTAGATAATGTCTTTCTATAAAGTCATATTATAGGTATTTTCACTCCGCACACCCCTTTCCCGATAGCTATCAAACTTTTCGTAGCCAGTGGGTTGGCTGGCTCACTCCGCCTCACGTCGAGAGTTAGAGGGGTGGGAGATGGATGGACAGTTTATGGACAGACACTAAATAACCCTTTATTTCTGTGGGATATTCGGTAATAATTTATAAATTCGAAGCGTTTCACAAAAGTCTAAATGCAAAAAATACAAGTATATGTTTGAAAAGAATGTCTATGTTAATCGCAGGAACAACCTGAAGAAGCAAATCAGCTCTGGTTTAGTGCTGGTTTTGGGGAATGATGATGCCGCTATGAATTACCCGTCAAACCCCTATCATTTTCGCCAGGACAGCAACTTCCTTTATTTCTTTGGCCTAGATATCCAAGGATTTGCCGGCGTGATGGATATAGATAATGACAAAGACTACATCTTCGGAGATAATGTGGATATGGATGATATTATCTGGATGGGCGATCAGCCAACCGTTAAGGAATTGGCCGCAAAGGTCGGGGTAGAAAATGCCTCCCCTTTTAAAGAGCTTTATAAGTTTATTCAGGGTGAGCAGTCCAAAGGCCGAACTATCCATATTTACCCCCCTTACCGCGGAGAACATACCCTCACGTTCAGTGAAATACTTAATGTCAAAACCGGTGAAGTGGAAAATTTTATCACGGAAGAGTTGATAAAAGCTACGGTGGCCCTTCGCTCTATTAAGGAAGATGTGGAGATTGCAGAGCTTGAAAAGGCCGCTAATATTGCCCGGGATATGCACGTCACCGCCATGAAAATGGCTAAGCCGGGCGTTGTTGAAAGGGAAATTTATGGACAGGTTGAAGGTACCTCCCTGGCTCAGGGCGGGCCGGTCTCTTTCCCCGTAATTCTTACCATAAACGGGCAAATCCTTCACAATCACTATCACGGCAATACGCTCAAGGAAGGCCGTATAATGGTGACCGATGCCGGTGCGGAAACGGAGATGCATTATGCCAGCGATATTACCCGGAGTGTGCCCGTTGGAGGAAAGTTTGACAGCCGGCAAAAGGATATCTACCAAATTGTTTTAAATGCTAATATGAATGCGATAAAAAACGTAAAACCCGGCATAACCAACAAAGAATTACATCTCAATGCTGTAAAAGATGTGGCTACGGGCTTGAAGGAACTGGGTATTATGAAAGGTGATATCGATGAAGCTGTGAACCAGGGAGCCCACGCCATGTTTATGCCCCATGGCCTTGGACACATGATGGGGTTGGACGTTCATGATATGGAAGGCCTGGGCGAGAATTACGTGGGTTATGGTGACGAAATAAAGCGTAGTCAGCAGTTTGGATTGGCCGGTCTCAGACTTGCAAGAACGCTTCAGCCCGGATTCGTATTTACCATTGAGCCGGGATGTTACTTTATCCCTAAACTCATCGAGCGCTGGAAGAGCGAAGGAAGGTTTAGTCAATTCCTTAATTGGGATAAAATCGAAGAGTTCAAGGATTTCGGAGGTATTCGAATCGAAGACAATATCCTGGTAACACAGGAAGGTTACAAGGTGCTCGGTAAGCCCATACCCAAGACCATAGAAGAAGTGGAAAAGACCATGAATGAATAGCTACCCGCAATATTCGGGTTAAAATGACGTTAAAACCTGTTGGATAGCCTTAGAAAGCTATCGGCAGGTTTTATTCTTTAGTTCCCAAAAATTGAGTTTTATGAAAATTAATATTAACGATAAAAAGGTTTCTTATAATGAGCGAGGTTCCGGGAAAACCATTGTTTTGCTCCATGGATTTCTGGAAAACAAAAATATCTGGTATTCGATGGTAGGCGTTTTGTCGCAGGATTTTCATGTTGTTACTATTGACCTGCCCGGGCACGGGGAAAGTGAAGTGCTTGATCCCGTTCATGATATGGGGTCTATGGCCTCGGTTGTTAAAGAAATCCTGGCCTCGCTTGATGTCCGCGAGTGTTTATTAGTCGGTCATTCAATGGGCGGTTATGTCTCCCTGGCTTTTGCCGAATTGTTCCCACACATGGTGAAAGGTCTCGTGCTTTTCCATTCTCAGGCTGCGGCCGATGATGAAGAGGGTAAAAGAAACAGGGACAGAACTGTCAAAGTGGTTGAGGAGGATCGCGCCGGATTTATCAGAAATTTTATCCCTGATTTGTTTGCTCCGGGTAATGATACGAGATTTAAGAAAGAGATAGAATCGCTGAAGAAGGAAGCTGAAAAAACCTCCAGAGAAGGAATTGTTGCAGCCGTTAAAGGGATGAAGGAGCGTACCGACAAGCTTGATTTGTTGGGTAAGCTGGAAAATCCTATCCTATTTATTAGCGGTAAGCAGGACGCCCGCATACCGGTGGAAAAAATTCTTGATCAGGTAGCTATCCCTGCTCATTCCGAAGCCATATTGCTTGAAAATACCAGCCATATGGGCTTTATTGAAGCACAGGAAAAAACCACCTCTGCCTTGCGGCATTTTGCCTTGCGGGTTTTGTGAGAACAAACTACGAGTATAAAGTCCTTTTAAAGTAAAACGGTTTTTATGCCTGATAAGAAAATTTTGATTACAGGAGCTACCGACGGAATCGGTAGGGAAACAGCCCGGCTTCTTGCCGGGGAAAATCATGAGATTATCATCCATGGCAGGAGTAGCAACCGCGTACAATCAGCAGTCTCCGGGATAAAAAAGGAGACGGGGAATGAGAATGTTTTCGGGGAAGTGGCTGATTTTACGTCGCTCAAAGAAGTAAAGCGTTTATCCATGAAATTGAAAAACAATCATGATTTTTTGGATGTGCTGCTGAACAATGCCGGCATCATAAACCAGGACTATGAAACAACGGTAGATGGTTTTGAAAAAACATTCCAGGTAAACTACCTGGCTCATTTTGTATTGACAAACAACCTGCTGCCATTGTTGAAAGAATCCGGGCAAGGAAGAATTGTGAATGTTACTTCTATGATACATGCCACCAGTATTGATATGGATGACTTGCAGCTGCAACAGAGATATTCGGGGTCAGAAGCTTATTCGGCCACCAAACTTTACAATATTTT
This sequence comes from Bacteroidales bacterium, assembly GCA_021740175.1. GTDB lineage: Bacteria > Bacteroidota > Bacteroidia > Bacteroidales > JAIPAH01 > JAIPAH01. Next base: position 9,997 of record JAIPAH010000038.1, on the reverse strand, counting down.
ATTCACTTTCAAATTAGCCAGGTTGTTGGAAGGTAGCTCCATAACCTGCAATTGTTTCCATCCCGGTGTTATCAATACCAAACTTTTACGAAGCAATTTCGGCAATATCGGCGGGGCAGTGAGCGAAGGCGCTGAAAACTCGGTTTACCTGGCCGTGAACCCGAAGGTGAGTGGTAAATCGGGGAAATATTTCAGGAATAACCGGGTGGCTTCCCCCACGCAGATAGCCGAGGATAAAAAAATACAGGATAACCTGTGGAATAAAACGATGAATTGGGTCGGCAACTACCTGCAGGATTATTCGTAAAAGTGCATCTCGAGAATATATTGATAGACCGCCCCGGGAAGGAAATACCGGATGTCTTTCCCGGCTTTTAGCGCCTGGCGGATAAAGCTGGCCGAGATATCAAACATCGGGGCTTCTATAAATTGAAAACAGGGATGATTTGCATAGGGATGCTCCCATTCGCCGGGTCGGTTGTATACAAGGATTTTATAATTCCTGAGGATTTCTTCATAATTTTTCCATTTATGAAAGGTGGGAAGTATATCCGTACCACAGATTAAACGGAAATCATGGTGAGGGTGTTTTTCCGATAAGTGTGTCAGTGTGTCAATCGTATAGGAGGGCTGTGGCATGTTGAATTCGACGGTGGAATAGTCAAAGCGGGGGTTGTCTTCAACGGCTAACCTCACAAGCTGTTGCCGGTGATGATCCGCCAACAGGTTTCTTTTCTTTTTAAAAGGGTTTTGAGGGGAAATGATAAACCAGGTTTCATCGATCCCGGAAAATTCCACCAGGTATTGGGATAGCATCAAATGACCCATATGTACTGGGTTGAAAGAACCAAAGAGCAGTCCTATGGTTTTTGATATCTTAGTCATCGTTGAGAAATTTTTCTGCGATTTCTACAGCTTCTTGCTTGGCCTGCTGTAAGTCATCATTAATGAGCAACAGGTCGAAATGATCCTGGTATTTGAGTTCTTTTTCCGCTTTAGCAAGCCTTCGTTTTAGCGCCTCTTCACTTTCGGTCTCACGGCTCAACAACCTTTCCTCAAGGGCTTCGACAGACGGCGGTTTGACGAAAACGGCTAATGATTGGTCGGGGTAGATGCGTTTGATTTTTATTCCACCCTCAACATCCACATCAAAGATAACATGTTGATTTTGTGCCCAAATGCGTTCCAGTTCCGATTTAAGCGTTCCGTAATACTGGTTGGGATAAACCTCTTCCCATTCCACAAAGGCATTCTCCTCTATTTTTTGTTTGAATTCACCGGGAGTTAAGAAATAATAATTTACTCCGTCCACTTCATCGGACCGTTGCTCGCGACTTGTGGCAGATATGGAAAAGTTTAGGTTGTCAAAAGTTTTCAGCAGATGATTGACAATAGTGGTTTTCCCGGAACCGGAAGGGGCGGAGAATATCAACAATTTATTCATTATTCAAAGGATATTTGCGATTTGTTCCTTGATTTTTTCGAGTTCCTCTTTCATCAAAACGACTATTTGCTGGATGTCTTTTTCATTAGCTTTTGATCCTATCGTGTTAATCTCCCGGCCTATCTCCTGCGAGATGAAATTCAGTTTTTTCCCGTTGGAATGGTTTTCTTTTAAGGAATTCCGGAAATAATTGCAATGGTTTTTTAAGCGAACTTTTTCTTCCGTGATATCAAATTTTTCGAGGTAATAAATCACTTCCTGTTCGAAACGGTTTTTGTCGTACTGGTTGTCATTCAGCAGTTCAGTAATGTCTTTTTGTAATTTTTCCCTGATATTCTCTTTTCGGCCTTCTTCAAAAGGAGCAATGCTGTCAAGGTATTCCTCGATTTTATCTATACGTTGATGAAAATCCGTCTCAAGCTCTTTGCCCTCTGATTTCCGGTATTCGTCAATATCTTTTAAACATTCGTCAATCCCTTCGTTCAAAATCCGCCATTCTTCTTCATCTACTGTGGTCTTTTCATTGACAAGAACATCCGGCATTTTGATCAGCAAAGACAGGTAATCAGGGTTGTCTTCTTCATGAAGCTCCGATGATAGGGCTTTCAGTTCCCTGAAGTATTTTTTGGCAACTTCTCTATTGATGGAATAATTGGTATCGGCACTGAAATTTTCCACGTAGATGTTGAGCTCAATTTTGCCTCTTTCAAGGATGTTGTTGATGGTACGGCGCATATCCAGCTCTTTTTCTTTGTAATAGGGCGGGATACGGGTGTTGATGTCCATTTGCTTGCTATTGAGGGATTTCAGTTCAATAGTGATTTTTTTCCCCTGGTATTCTTTTTCGGCTTTGCCATAGCCTGTCATTGATTTGAGCATGGATGTGTGATTTCTTTACGGCAAATATACGAATGAAGTGGCAGTTTCCAACCTGATTTAGATTTGCTTTAAAGCGAAATTCTTTTTTAATATCTGATAAAATGATTTATTTTTGACTATAAAACAAGCAAATATATGTTCCGAACGGTTATCATAGATGACGAGAGTAAGGCCAGGGAAGGGATCAGGCAAATGATTGATTTGTATGGGAATGATAACTTCGAAATTGTTGGGGAAGGTAAAAATGTAAAAACCGGTGTCGAGGCCATCAATAAACATTCACCGGATTTGGTATTACTGGATATCAAAATGCCTGACGGTACTGGCTTTGATGTTTTAAACCAGTTCGGAAAGATTGATTTTGATGTCATTTTTATTACAGCTTTTGAAGAATATGCCATAAAAGCTTTCAAGTTCAGTGCGCTCGATTACATCTTGAAGCCTATCGACCCGGAGGAATTACAAAAGACCCTTGAAAAGCTTGCTAACGGTCAGGAAAAGAAAGATTTAAATCTCCAGTTTCAAAATCTGATGGACGCCTTGCAGCAGAATCCATCCGAGGATAAAAAGTTGGTTTTAAAAACGAATAGCTCTATCCACCTTGTTGAAGCCCGCAAAATCGTGAGGGTGCAGTCGGATCGAAACTATACCAAATTTTACCGTATTGATGATGAGCCCATTACGGTTTCACAATCCATGATCAAATTTGAGCCTCTGCTGGAGGAGTATGATTTTTTCAGGGTGCATCAATCCCATATAATTAATCTGAGACGGGTAAAAAAATACTTGAAAGATGAGTATATGTGTATTATGGAAGATAAATCACAGGTTCCCGTTTCATGGAGGAAAAAAGATACGCTCCTTAAAAAGTTTGCTGAATTATAGCGAATGATCAATTTTCCGGTACGGATGAAAAAAAATATCAAGCGAATATTCATTTTTTGAATATTTCTGCTTATGATTTCGTATTATTGTACTCATCATTGTGAATCAGGATAATATACGTTATTAACATCTAAATTAAAGCACCATGCAAGTAAAAAGAGTATTTAATTCACGGGTTCTTAATGGTGGAGGGTTAATACATCGCGAGCGGCTTGAGATTAGTGGAGAGTACATAAGGTATGAAAGATATTCCTGGTTTAAACATAACAGCCACTCGATCACAATCGCATTGAAGAATATTATCGCTATGGAAATCTTTCCAAGGGTGCACGGGGTGAATGTTATTCTAAAGACAAATGAACGAACCATTTCGTGCCGGGGATTAACACGTAAAAGAGCCAACGAAATTAAAAGGCTGATTGAGAACAAAGCTTGATGTCAGAGATTCTTGTTAACTTTGTTCAAAATGCATTGAATGGAATCGAGCTTATATCCTACGCATAAGTTATATAACGACCCGTTTCGGTTTTATTTCTCCATGCTGCGTGACATCGAGTATGCAGAAAAGTGTGTTTACCTGGAAATTTACCGTTTTAATAACGATGCCATCGGAATCCGGTTTCGGAATACTTTATTACGAAAAGCCCGTGAAGGAGTTAAAATAAAAATCCTGGTGGATTCCTGGGGCACACGGGTGAGACCCCAATTTTTTAAGGATTTGACTGATGCGGGGGTTGAGGTAAGGTATTATAAGAAGATTAAACTGTTTGTTGATTTTTTTACTAAGAATCATCGCCGGAATCACCGCAAGATGTTGCTTATCGACCATAGGATTTCTTATATCGGGTCGGCGAATATTTCGGAGTATTCCCTGAACTGGAGGGAATCCGTGCTGCGGGTAACAGGCGGGATAACACAGGAGCTGGAGAAAGTCTTTAAACATGATTTTACCAATTATAATAAGTACCAAACCAAAAAGGGGAGCTTCCTGAAAATTCTTAATCGCGATGGATTTACTATTATAAGAGACTTTCCTTCCATCCGAAGCCAAAAGATTATGCGTTATTACCTGGATGCGATTCGCAAGGCACGCAACGAGGTGCTTATTGAATCCCCTTATTTCCTGCCGGGATACCAGATGCGCCGAGCCATGATGAAAGCCGCACAGCGGGGAGTAAACGTAACCGTAATAATGCCTATGCATTCGGATGTCCGGATGATAGACGTATTACGTTCGCGCTATTTAGGTCCGTTGTACGAAAATGGGATCAAGATCCTTTTTTATCGGGAAGAGAATCTTCATGCTAAGAATGTTTTGGTTGACAGGGAATGGTTTGCTGTGGGATCGGCTAATTTCGATTACCGGAGTTTCAGGTATCAGCATGAAATTATGATTACCGGCGAGCATCAATTTCTGGCTAACCAACTTTACGATCACATTAACACCACCATAAACAATTCCGTAACTTTCAGCTACCAGGCATGGATTGCAAGACCCCGGATTCAAAAGCTTTTCGAATATATATTACTGCCTTTCAGGCATCTGCTGTAAAAACGGGCCTTTAGCCCTTAGTTAAACCCAGACTTTGAAATAAACGGGTTTGTAGATATTTGCTTTGGCACTTTCAATGCCGCTAATGTTGGCATGCAAAGCCTTTACTTGTACTCTCCCGCTTTCGTTGAGGGTAATATTTAGGTCTTTGTTCTATTAGCAGGAAAGCAGGGCTGCTGTGAGGAGAAATAATAATGTTAGTTTTTGCATAGTTGGTGTTTTGTTTTAGCAATTGAATTTGTGATTCACTTAAATGAATTATTTACATACTAAAAATTTTTGTAATAGATATCTTGTTTCTTTAGATCCACACGATAGTAAGGTTGAGGATAATAAAGTTTATATAGGTGAAAGTGTTCTTTTCTAGGGAGAAATAAACTAATAAGTTGGTTATAATTTTTTACTACCATTGTGAACGAATGTTTAAGAAATGCGTCTTGCATTTTGATGATATTGTTTTCTCTCCTCCATTCACCTTTTGAAATTAATAAGTCTTGGTACCAATATTTATATTGATTATTTTCGGTAAAAAACAGTCGAAAGTGACCACTAAAACCACCACGATAAGTTCCTCGTAATGTTATAGGAGCGGCAATTGACTTAGTTTTTACTTCTTCTATCTGCTGTTCTAAAGGACTGATTTCATATTTATTTAAAGAAGATCTATATCTATCCTCGTTTCTTTTTTTAAAAGAAGTATTCTTGAGGAACAAGAATGCCTTTACCGGCATAAGTTCATCTCCTTTCTTCTTAAAAACCATATTGAGATCGTTATAATTGTCATGTAAATACACATTATTGCCTTCCCACTGATAACTTCCATAAGAAAGGCGAAAAATCCACACCATGTCAATAGTAACTTCATCATATAGAGTAATTTTATAGTTATTATCGTCATAGAAGTATATATAACAGTTCTTTGAGCCGTAAAGTTCTGTCATATATACTTCTAATGATTTTACAGAAATAATTGTAATACTTGCCAGGAAAATTAATATAAGACGTTTCATAAATTAATATTTCAATTTTAATTTTCTGTACTTCAACTAGTTATTAATACATACACATGCCGATTGCAATTATACAGGTTTACGGGTTTTTACAGATTTTTCATATGATTCGTAACTTCTGTGCTGCGAGGTCTCACTTTCGGATGTTATGGCCATGACAGAGCACGAGTTTTCTATATGGAGATAACTAAAATGGTCTTCCTGCTTTTTTGATATAGACATCACCTCCAAGGTCATAATCCCGATGAGCCGCCGGGTTGAAAAATGGGTGCTATGGGGCTGGCTTGCAGGCATTCTACATAAAATTACAAATCATAAAACTGTTTCCCAAAATTTTTGAAGGAAAAGGTTTGACGGAGAGGTTCCGGATGGTTTCAGGATCATTTATAACTCCTGATTAAAAATTTCAGTAAATATAGTTTGAAGTTGTTACGAAAAATTCAACAGATTTATTCTTAAAAAAAAGCCGCCCGGAACCCGGGCGGCTTTTCGTTGATTTGCTAATTATGTGTGGTATGGTTTTCAAACAACTTTTGGGAAGCTGTTTGAACGCCTTTTATTCAAGAGTGATCTTTTCGACAGTTCGGCCTTTGTCGCTTTCAATCACGAGGTAATACATACCTGCGGAAGCATCCGAAAGGTTAATGGTAGTTTGGTAACTATCGTTGATATCGACATTGTCGGCACGGTAAACTACGGTGTTTAACGGGCTGATGATGCGAATATCTGCCTCGTGATTGGTTTCAGCGCTTAGCTGAAGCTTGAAACGCCCTTCGTTAGGGTTCGGGTAAACAGTTACTGCATAAGCATCCGCTTCGCCCATACCGATAGTGCTGATGACGCTCACCGCTTTTTCGCACACATGTTCGCCGCATTCGTTCACGGTAGTAGCCTTAACGGTAGCCTCACCGGTGTAACTGTCATCCCACTCAATATCGGCTGATCGGTTTTCCGGAGTAATTGTGCCGGCTTCAGCGGGTTCGATGCTCCACTCATAAGCGTTGGTGTGTTCACATTCTGAAACGGAGAATGTGGTCATATCCGTGTGTGCATGGTCAACGGTATCGACGGCCTCTGTCATTTCCGGCATTTCAGGAAGCGGATTAACAGTGACTTCCAGCGGGGCGGATGCTTCGCCTTCACCGCAATCATTTGCACCGGCAACCGTCACCTCGGCTGTTCCGCCAAATGATTCGTTCCAGGTGATAGTAGCCGTCTCACCTTCACCTTCGATGGTTCCTGCTTCTTCCGGGGTAACAGTCCAGTTATAGGCCGAAGCGTTTTCAACGGTTTCCACCGTATATTCGGCATCATTGTCAGCACAAATTTCACTGTTCCCTGCCGGTACTGATGCCGCTGCAGGCAACGGGTTCACTGTAAGCGTGACTTCATCGGTCGAATCCGCACAAGATTCCATTCCCTGGGCCGTAACCGTAAGTGTTATACTTCCATTGGTTACATCTTCTTCACCGGGTGTGTAATTGGTCTCCAGGGTTGTCGGGTCTTCGAATGTTCCCGTCCCGGAAGTACTCCATTGGATGCCGGAGTAGTTCTCAGCCGTAGCGGAAGTGGTATAAGTGCTGCCTTCACAAAGCTCTCCATCTTCGCCTGCCGAAACAACCGGTTGTTGATTGGTGGTGAGCACCAGCTCATCTTCCATCGTTTCGTCTGTTCCGATAGCATTCAGAGTAAGCACAACGCTATCATTTTCCATATCAGCTTCTCCCGGCATATAGGTGGTTTCCAGCGCTGTGGGGTCTTCAAAAGTACCGTCACCGGAAGTGGTCCATTCTATTTCTTCGTAGACCGTAGCGCTACCACTCAGCGGAACATCCTCCTGTCCGCATATAGTCATATCCATGCCGGCATTAACGGTCATGGTCATTTCAGGCGGCAGTAAGATATAGTCAACCCAGGCACAGTCATCACCGCTGCTTTGGGTATAATCCTTATTATAAACCCACTTAAAGGTATGTTCACCTGCAGAAACCGGGTAAGAGACTTGTTCCCAGTCTTGTTCGCCGGACCAACCATCCACTATTTCTTCATCTATGTAAAATATCAAGGAGTCGTAATTTGGTTCGGATGACACTTTTCGATAGAAAGAAATACTATCATCCTGCAACACTTCATAATCCAGTACCAGCTCAGAAGTTTGACTGTCGTCGATTTCTTTTGATTTGGCGGTATACATACCTTCGTATACCGTTTCTTCTACAATTTCCCAATCGGCGTCACCGGCAAATTCCCAATCGAATCCGGAGAAATCACCGCTCTCCCAATCTTCAACAATCAAGCCTGCCGTCAGGGTAAATGTATCACTGTAACTATATTCCCCGGCTTCAAGGCCGAAGTTAAAGTTGATGACCGTTCCGACAGGAGTGGCTTCGTCACAGCTTACTGTGAATACAGCATCTTCCGTTTCGCCGTCGGGGAGCTCACCGATGTTGTAAACCGAATTCTGGATGGTTACATCATCACTGGATGTGGAAATGTTGGCCACTGTACTTTCCGCAATGGCGTTACCTTCATTAGTCGATGGAACAATCACATCCACGGTTTCACCCGGGTCCAGGCGGCCGTTGTCGTTGCCTCCCTCCGAGTCATCCACTTCAACATATCCGGAAGTAAGGACGGGCGCGTTGGCCGTGATATTGAGGTTGTTTTCCCAAAGTTCGTCCCCGGCTTCTGCCTCAAGGGTGAAAGCAATGGTGTGCTGGTCGGGAACATCGTCGGCTATGGTTATGGAGAAAGCGTCCGAAACAGTCACTGTTTCGTCGGCAGGGATGGTACCGGCGTCTTCCGTTCCATCATTGATGGTAACATATTCATCGTCAGAAGTAAGGGTCAAAGTAACATCTTCCGCCGGCTCAACACCTATATTTTCGATGTCAACTGTCATCAGGATTGTTTCGCCATAATCGGCTTCTCCGTTACCATTGCCACCGGCATCATCATTCAGCGTATAATCGCTGAGTGAAAGATAAGGCCCTTCTGCGGGGACTACTTCAAGTTCGGTGATATAAGGTACCTTGTTAAAACCTGTAATCACTAAATTCATCGTACCGGTGGTGTTGATAGGCTCTCCAAAGTCTACGGTAGCCGTGCCATCTTCTACGGTAGCCGTGCCATAGATTTCGCCGTCCATGGTCATGGCCACTTTGGCTCCTTCAGCGTCCGGGACGGTTACTTCAAAGGTGGAACTGCCAAGGAAAACCGTAGAATTATGGCTGGCGGTAATTTCTTCCGGGTTGTCGGAGCGTACCATGACCGAAGGATCGCCAAAAAGCGTCCATGTATCGGTCATTTCAGCACCGCTGGACCCATATTCATCGTTCATGCCCATACAGCCATTAAAAGAAATACCGCCAAAGGTTCGCTTGATGTTATCTTCAAACTGTTCGGTAAAAATATCATTCATTTCGTCCTGTCCGTGCATTGGGGGATCCCATGACTGGTTGATGGTAGACATAAGTGTTGCTATTGCTCCCGTAGGTTCCCCTTCGGAATTCGTAGCCCGCATCCAGGCTTCCGCAAAGCAGGTGTTCCCTACAAAATTTCCGTTAACACAGGCTACGGACCATATAAAGGGCAATTTGCCGCTATTCACCAAATCATTCACATCACTGTTGGAGAATCCGGAGCTACTCCATGAAGTTGTACTTCCGTGACCTGTATAATTGATGACGGTGGACCCTGAGTTAATGCCTTCGGCTACATCGTCCGGTGAGGGGTTTCCCGGGTCGTCATTGCCACCCTGGCTGCCGTCAAAATATTCGTAATTATAGGTGTACGTAAATTCGTTCAGATCATCCTGGATATTACGCAAGTGTTCATAATCATACTCATTGTCATCACCCGGACCTTGATCCGAACTAATACTAATGCTATTAGGATACCATTCTTCATCGGTGTAGGGCTCTTTTTCATAATTGACCGTGCGGGTTACCTGGGTGGAGACCTCATCCGCATTTTCAGCGGAAAAGCGGCCCATAAAAATTTCCGGATAGCTGTCATCGCCTTCAATATAAGCATAAGCATTATCCGAGTCTCCGCTGGCATAGCCGGTGGGAACCTGGTCGGCATCACCCACCAGCAGGCAGTAAGTCAAATCATTATTGTTGTAATAGTCTTCAATATATGCTTCAATGTCGCTGGAAGTTCCTCCTACTTCTTCATCCACATCGACCATTTCGACCTGGCGTCCGGTTTTGATTTTCCAGTCGA
>JAIPAH010000213.1 GCA_021740175.1 Bacteroidales bacterium | reverse complement strand
TTCCCGTTGTCTAAGCACCTAAGAGGGCTTTGGCCGTCCATTAAGATAGGCCACGGGGTTAGGCTGCCGCATATTTTGGGGCATAAAAAATGCCCGTTATGGTATGCCGGGCAGCTTAACTACCCTCTTTTGGTACTTAGACATTGCAATAATAATATAAATTTTCATCGGATGCAAGTGTTGGTTTTTAATGCTCCCATTTAAAGTTATCGGAAAAGAACTCCATTTGCTGCCTGCCTTCCTGGTAGAAGGGGGCTTCAATAGTTATTTTGCGGTGGCCACGGATGCCTTCAATAATCCTTTGAGGCTGCTTTAAAAAGATAACATCCATGCTTCCGTCTTCCGGCAGATTGTAACCCACCGTAACCGGTTCCTCCTGGTCAAACCTCACACGGACGTATTGATTGTTCCCTGGCATAAACTGGCCGGGGTCGATGCTTAGCATAACGTCATTCTGGCCGTCTTTGTAGCGAACATGTAGGTAAGCTTCAGAACCGCCTTTGTAAGGAAACTCAAAATCCAGGAATGTTGTTGATTGGATTTTGGCATAATACCAAGGTTTGCCGGTCATGTTGTCTGTGTTTTCTGAATATTTCCAGTCGTAGTGTGATGACCTGTCCGGCTTTTCTGTAGCTTCTTTCTTTGTGTTTTCCTGGGGTTCTTTGGCATCATCTCCCGGGATGCTGATGATGACTACAATGAGTATAAGAACCGGCAGGAAAAAGAACAGCATGATTCGTTTGTTGATTCGCCTTCTTTTGGCGAGCTCTTCGGGTGATAATTGTTTACTCATAATGTTAATAGTTTAGTTTACTGTAAATCTAACAATTTTTGGTCAAAGCTATGCAGGATTTGCATAATAGCGTTGGCTTCGTAGTTGCCGAGCCCGAGGGCGTCGACTGTAAAGAGTCCGGCACGCAGGGCGGCTGCATAGGCCGGTTCGAGCTGGAGCGTGTGTTCAGCGGTGTCTTGAAGTTTTCGCTGGGCGATACGCATGTACAGCTTTTTAAGCAGGTGGCGCGTCATGATTCGCTTGTCCGGGTCTTCAATCTGGTTGAAGTCGACCTGGTTAATGGCCAGGAACAATGCGTGCAACTCTGCTTTGTTGATTTTTAGTGTGAGTTTCATTGGAAGAGTGTTTAGGTGCTTAGGTGTTTAAGTGTTTAGGTGTTTATTTTTCCGGAAGATTCAACTCAATCTCCTTTAGGCTGTATGCGTCCTGAACGTTAATGAAATGCTCATACTTCATTTGTTCATCCAGGGTCTCCAGTCTAATGTCATCCTCGCTCAGAGAATTGTTCATCCTAAGAGCTTTTTGTAGTCTTTTAACGTGCGTTTTCTCATGCTCCGCGAGATATTCATTCTCTATAATGTCTGCGGCCCTTCGCAGGATGTCGCGGTTGTCTATCTCTTCTAAGTCAATATCTATAATTGCCATATCTTAACTATTTGATTTGTAAATTATTTTATTTTGCCAACTGCAAACTGCCGGTTGCCAACTTTTTATTTAAATTCATTTTCCCACCGCCGTTGATTCAGGTACGTGGTGGCGTGGGCTTTAGCGATGCCCTGGTGGGTGGCCAGCCAGTACTCGTATTTGGGTATGCTCTTAAGAACCTTGAGTTTTTCGGCGTCGCCGAGCTTGTTCCAGGGCTTTTCGGCCCGCTGCTTGTTGCCGACCTTGTAGTTGTACTCGTTCCAGAACCTGTCGAAGCTAAGGTCTTCGGGTACTTCGTCTATCTCCACCTTGCCTTTGAGGGCGCTGGCCCATACATCGAGTTCCTTTTCCTTAAGCGGCAGGTACTTCCTGATGAAACGCAATTGCTCCAGGGTAATATCCCCCTCCCGGATTTCAAAGGCAATTAGAAGGCCGTTTTCATTGTATGTAAAGTTGATTTGAAGGCCGGTGTTTTGTCCGGTAACGATGTATCTCATAGCTTTTTCCAGTTATTAATGTAGGCTTCGGCATCCATGAGCTTAGTCATGTAAGCCGGGTATGCCGATGCCAGCTGTTTCATAACTTTTTGCGCATGCAATACGGTGGCATGGTCTCTTCCGAATTTGCCACCAATGACTGGTGTAGAGAACTTAGTGTGCTTTTTATACAAGTACATGGCCATTTGGCGGGCTTCCACTATCTCGCGTTTGCGGGTAGGGTTCCGGAGCTCGTCAAACGATTTGCCGGTGATGTGAAGCACGGCGTTCTCAATAGCTCTCTCGGCCTTTGTCATGGCCTGTGGTTTATATACCGTCTTCATTCTATAAAGCTTTGCAGGTTATATCCAAAGTCAATCAGTTCACGCAGGTACTGGCGCTCCTTGTCGGTACGCTCCTCCAGTATGCGGTCGTTTACCTTCACCTCCCGCGCCCTGGCGTTGTAATCGGTAAACCTTTTAATCCGCTGATGCAGGTAGTACCTGCGGCGGTTTCGTTGTGTTTTCGTTTTACTCATGCCTGTTCCTCCTTCCCACAGATTTTGCACTTCACGTAGTCGTAATGGCTGTCGTGGCCGGCGCTTTCCCAATCGTGTTCGCAAATGGTTTGCATGGCCTTTATGAGGTCGTTAAGCTTTTTGACCTCCAGCTCGTGCTTGTGCTTTTTGTTCTCGATTGCTTCAATCTGCTCTTTTGTTACTATCGCCATTTTATGGGTATTTTAGTAGGTTCCACATCCGTTAGTTGCATCATGGGCATTTCCATGACGTGGGCCAGGTAGTACTCAATCCGGGCCCCTTTACTTTCGGCCCAGTCGGGCATGAGTGCTATCTCGTCGCAACTCATCAGCAGGGTGATGGCCTTTTTCATGGCCTGGTGCCAGTCCATCCATTCATCGATGGGTTTAACGGGATTAATCACCACATAGCCCGCCTGGCCGAGCTGCCTTTCGGCTTCATCAAACCGGGCCTCCACCTCGTGGCGTGGCAGCCCGGTTACTTTTCCGGCTACATACACTTTCTTCATTTTCCGGTGTATTTAGGTTGCTTAATGGATGCCGTGATGATGGGCCAGAGTTCCATACCGTCTACTTTGGTGGGTTCTGTCCCTACGGGCATCGACAGTGTTTTTTTGTCGCCTTCTTTTAAGCTTCTGAAAAACCGGCGACAGGTTACTGAATTGTTGCACATCAGCCGGGGTAACCGGCTGTTTTTGCGAAGCATGAATCCCACTTTCGATTTGGTGAAGTACCAATCTTCCGGGTTGTTTTTGTCCTGGACCAACTCCACGGTGTCGCCTTCATTGAGGCCGGCCATTCTGATGGCCTCGCGGTTAAAGCTAATCACCCCGTAAGTGCTTATCGACACCTTCGCCGGAGCGGTGCGCCCGCCTTGCTTTGCCAGTGTCAGTTTGTTGTACCTTATTAGTTCCATATCAATTGATTATAAAGTCATGAAAAAATTCAGCTGTAGCCTGCTCAATTTGACTAAAAGTGAGGTACATATCCTGGGTATGTTTAACGTCCCAAAGGATTACATTCCACCCACCTAAAGCAAAAGGGCGGCTCCAGTTCATAGAATAATCGAATAATGAAAGCAGTGTTTTCATTTAACCAATAGTTACATTTACAGCCAGCCCGGTTCCCGAGCGTTTGATTTCAACACTGGTGTAGTTCATCGGAAATCCACTCAGATGTATCAGGTCATCACTTTTCAGCGTATCGACGTGAAACCGGAAGCCTTTGGCCATTGGTTTTACATGATTGAATCTTCTCTCCAGGTGATTCAGAACCGTACTTTTTGTTTTCATTGTGTCAACCATAATGTTTGATTTAATTTCTGGCATCATTGCCATTGCACCGCCGGGCGGAGTCGAACCGCCCGATGAGACCATCGCGGCTATACAGCACTCATCGAGAGTGCCAGCCATTGCCAGCGCCCGTTATCGTCAATATACCTGGCCTTGACGTAGGTGGATGTTTTCACCGGTTGATATTGCTCTTTGATAAAATCCACGTGTTTTATGAGCTCCTGGTCACCACGCTCATGGGCTTTTTGCGACAGGTCGAGCACGCGGCTGGCTTTCAGGGCTCCGTCCTTGTTGGGCTTAAGCAGCGCCAAAAAGATGTCGCGGTTTTTGGGTTCTATCTCCTTCATCACCCAGTTTTTCACCCCTTCGATACCCACATGCACATCGTCCGTCCACCCGTCAATCACATTGCTTCCTATAATGATTTTGACGGTGTTTTTAGAGTTGGTGAAGGTGTGGCTTTGCTGCAGCTCCATCTGTTTATCGGTGAGGTTGTAAAGCTCCTTTTTTAGCTCCAGTAGGGTTTTGAAGTCGTCAAAGATGTTTTCCTTTTGCTCCTGCAGTGAAACAGAGGTGCCCCACAGCTTGTTAAAAGTGGGCTCCACCAGCTGATCCTTCAGGTGCTCATAGTCTTTTCTAAGCTTCTTTTCAGCTTCTTTCCTGGCCTTTTCCTCGGCCTCTATCTGCTCACGGAGCTGCTGTTTTTGCTCCTTTGTGAGGTTCTGATAATCGATTGTGTTACTCATTGTTATTAATTTTTAATTGTTGTTTAAAATGCTTGTCCGGTTCCCATTCTTCGGGCGTTTCCAAAATCCAACTATGAAGCATGGCCATATCATCGCTCTGGCGGATGGTTTTGCGCCACACACCCACAGTCAGCTTTAGTTCTTTAAGTTCCTCATTGGCTTTTTGAAGCTGGCTTTCGGTTTGCGCCAGCCTGAGTTGCTTGCTTGTCAACTCGTCTTTAAGCTCTTCGATTTTTTCTTTTAGTAGGTTGATTCCAAACATAACGTTATGATTTTAAAGTGATTTAATTTCCTTTTCTACTTGTTCCAACTGCCTTTGCGGATTGGGCTCGTTAAGCATGTTATTAAACTGGGTGTAGCTCACCCTGATTTCGGGTTTGATGTGGTTGACGAACACCCTGAACCTGATGCTTTCAGGTGTTTCGTATTCATCCAGGAGTTCAATCACCCTGATACATCGTTTCAAGTAGGCGGCTTTTCGCCCCAGTAAGAGCTTTTTTTTATGCTTATCATCCATTGGCATGGCAGTTAATTCATTTGTGATAAACGGTCAATTTCGTCGCGTTTCACGCGGTCTTTGTTTAAAATTGATTCAAGTTTGGGGATGAGGTCACGCAGCTCCTTTTCATTCAGTTTATAGAGCCTTTTCCCGGCAATTCGGGGCTGCTCCAAAAAGCGGTTTACCTCGGCCCAGTTGGTTGTGTCTACTCCGTGCTTCTGCAACCGGTGAAGGATGGCAGAACGCAGTTTCTTGATAGTCCGGTCGCTGTCGCTGCTGTCGTCCCGGCTCTCATTGTTCATCTTGTTCACTATTTTTTGCATGTCGCCGATCATGCGATCATACCCCTTGCGGTCGCGCTCATAGAACTCAGAGAGGCTGTCGGTAAGCATATTGGAGTACTCCCACACCAGTTCCTGGCGGGTGCAGTACGGTATACGCTTTAGCAGCGCAAAAAACCGGGCATGTACGCTTATCGATTTCATGCTGATTGGGTTTGTAGTTTTGTACGCTTAACCTTTTTCTTTAAGATGCGGGTATCTTCAATCACGAGTATGGACTTGCTCCGCTCGTTGCCGTCTGTGATTTCCTTCCGTACGGGCTCACAGGCGTG
>JAIPAH010000212.1 GCA_021740175.1 Bacteroidales bacterium | reverse complement strand
CTTTTTCCTCTCCTGCCCCCATAATCAGGTCATTCCGAACGAATCACGGAGCGATAGCGGAGTGATGAGGTGAGGAATCTTGGAGTTGCAAAAAAATGGCTCAAAACCTAATGCTGTTTTTGGGCAGCTAAATAATTACCTAAATTCTAATAATAAATGAAACATTAGTATTTAAGACGAAGCGTGTTCCGTCCCTTCCATCACACCATTTGGTATAGTTGGTGAACTAGTCTAAGTTCTTCTTTCTCATGCACTTCTGAAATGTGCGGCGCTTACCTGGTTTGGCAGGTTAACCCCATCCCGGTAATCCTTCAGGTTTTGAAGGGTGGTTTTAGCAATCTGCTCTAATGCCTCCCGCGTAAGAAAGCCTTGATGGGCGGTTACAAGCACATTGGGGAACGCCATCAAGCGGGCTATTTTATCATCATCGATTATCATTTCCGACAAATCCTTAAAAAACAATTTTTCTTCTTCCGCATAAACATCAATCCCTAGATTACCCAACTGTTTATTTTTCAGTGCCTCAATAGTGTCTTCAGTATTGATCAGCTTTCCGCGGCTGGTATTAATCAGCATGGCGCCGGGTTTAATCTTCGCCAGCGTATCCTTGTTGATGAGTTGATACGTATCGGGAGTTAAAGGACAGTGCAGGGATATGATGTCGGAAACGGATAGCACATCCTCCAGTGATTTATATTCCACTCCTTGTTGTTGAAGCTTTTCGTTGGGAAAAGGATCATAAGCCACTGTTTTCACATCAAAACCTCTCATAAGCCTGATAAATGCCTGACCTATGGAACCGGTACCGACTACCCCTATGGTCTTTCCATTAATATTAAAGCCTGTAAGACGTTCAAGTGAAAAATTACCTTCCCTCACCCTATTGTAGGCTTTGTGCACCTTCCGATTGAGTGTCAGGATTAATGCCAGGGCATGCTCGGCAACAGCACTGGGAGAATAGGCCGGAACGCGAAGGACAGTGATACCATACTTCTCCGCAGCTTCCAGGTCTACATTATTGAACCCGGCACAGCGCAATGCAAGAACATGGATACCTTCTTCATCCATCACCCTGAGTGTATTTTCATTAATCTTATCATTCACAAAAGCACATATACCGTCGTGACCTTTTGCCAGCGCCACTGTATATCTATTCAAACGGGTTTCAAAGAAGTTAAACTCAAAACCGTAATCTTCATTTATTTTTTCGAAATATTCCCGGTCATATCCTTTTGAACTATAAAATGCTATTTTCATACCCGACGTTGTTCGTTGTTTAACAGTAAACAATCCGGTCTCGTATAAGTTTCCGAAAATATGAGAAATCATATGCAATCGTTTTCATTGTGAGATTTGGAACTTTGATGACGGAATTCACGGTAACTACACTTTGATAATATGACCCATGAGCTCAGTCTAAAAAGCCATATTACCCCTAAATCCCCTAAAGGGGACTTTTTCAAACTGTTGATTTTTAGCGGTTCTCCGCCTAAGGCGGATCAGGGGTAAAAACGATAAAAATCAACAGTTTGAAGGCTTTTTAGACCGGACACACCCATGGATTTTGGATTTTTAATAAACTGAAGTTTAGCACTTAAAATTTGATATAGTAAACTGTTGAATGTCAATAAGCTTTTATCAAATAATTTAAAACTTTGTGTTTCTTTGTGTCTTCGCGGCCATTCTTCAAGAAGGCCATTAAGACACCAAGACGCTATGATTCACAAAGAAAGCCCTTAAAACATTTGGAAAAAAATCTTTTTTGGGTTATTGTTGTTCATTATTTACAAAGTGATAATAAAATATGGTCAAAAAAATAGGCTTTCTGATACTCTTCGCCATCGGATTTCAAGGTTTTCTTTCCGCCCAGGAGAAACCTTTTTTTACCGAGATCACCCTAAAAAAAGGAGTGGGTTTCAATACTTTAAATGTGGATTACGAATACATAAACATCGATACTTGGGAAAAAATTTACTACCACCCCGGAGGTGGAACCGGCCTGCAGGCAGGTGTGGGCTATAAGTTCTCCGGGAAATTTTCATTGGGTCTTTATGGTGTTTACCAGCTTGTTTTTAACGAAAAAGTACAAAATATAGGTGGTTTCAAAAACCGCTCTTCTGCGGTGTTTAATCGAAAAACGGTGAAAGCTGACTTACAATACCTTATTCCGGCCAATAACAAAAAAATCCTGACCGGCGTATATTTTAATGCGGGGCCGGACTATCATTTCCCGGGAAAGCTGGTAAGGAAAAAAAATAGCAAGAAACAGAAAACGCTGTATTACGACAATTCTATCGGGTATCATGCCGGAAGCAGTGTGTTAATCAGCTTAAATCCTGAAAAAGGGCTATCCCTTAATGTAGGGGTTACTTTCCGGTTTGCCGATTTTGAGGTGTCCGACCCGGATCCGGATGCTCCGGAATTGGATGCGATTGATGCTTCAGGTGTGGATTTCAAAGTAAGCTTGCGTAAAGCCTTTTAAACCCGAATTGCTATTATTACTTTTTTACTTTGCTGGCTAAATAGCTTCCCAAATTTTTTCTCTTCCCTTTATTCTTCAGCATAAAAGGCATCTACTCCTTTATAGTAAAAACGCTCGCGGGCAATTTCTTCCGGGTAAACGTAATAATCAATGTAGCCCTCTGTGCAACACTCCCCATCGCTATTGTATAAGGCTACTTTAATTTTAGCGATACGTTTTATCATTTTTTCAAGATGGCCGCGAATAGTAAGTTTGAGATCAGACGAAGAAACGGGTTTCTTGAATTTGATGTTCAGGTTAGCCGTCACTCCGCTGCTCTTGCATTGAACAAAAACCACCCAACTCGCCAGTTCATCCATGAGTGTACTCTGTATGCCTCCGTGAAGAATATTAAACCAACCTTCATAATCTTGTCCGGGTTGCCAAAAGGTAACAATTTCACCGTTATCTTCATAAAAATCCAGTTTTAAACCTATGTCATTAGCCGGACTACATCCAAAACAATTATACCCGTCTAACTCTGTGAAAGGATTCCTTAATTTTTTCATACGCTTATCGGTAATGGGTCTGTGATCTACTTTTTCTCTCCTTTTTTATAACGAATGCTCTCTTTTACGTTTCCGTCTTCGGTATAAATTTTCCACTCTCCATGTTTTTCACCATCCCTATATTGCCCTTCTTTTTTCAAGGTGCCGTTTTCAAAAAATTCTTTAAACTCCCCCACCTGCACATCGTTTTCATAATGTTCAATGGTCATAACCTGTCCGTTGGGATGAAAGGTCTTCTGCTCTCCGTCGAAGCCCCCGTTTTTATAATTATACTCGGCTATTTTATTCCCTTTGCGGTCAAACCACGACGATTTTCCATGCTTTTGTCCCATCATATAATGGGATTTTTCCATAAGCTGCCCCCGCTTGCGCTCATAGTAGTCTTTCTTCAGGCCATGAAGTTTACCCTCCTTATATTCGGCGTATTCTTTAAGACGTCCGCCATAGGTATATTCTTTAGAAGGCCCGTCCAGTTTTCCGTTTTTATAATATTGTTCCAATTTGAAATAGCCCCGCTTATCGATGACCATTCTGATTCCGTCTTTGACTCCGTGGTCGTATTCCCTGACTTCCTTGATGATGCCTTTGGGCCAATAAATCCGCCACAGGCCATCTTTTTTATCATCCACATATTCTCCTTTGGCCTCATAACGATTCATTTTTTCGACCCAAAAACCCTGTTTCAAGCCATTCTCGTCTTTTTGATTCTTCTGCACCTGGGCGTATGTTAGATGAGTCAAAAATAGCAGGATTGAGATTAAAACTGAATATTTCATAATTTGATAATTGGTTTGTCGTCCAAATTTACAAATATTTAACGGGATTCCATATCCACTTTTGCATAGAGATCAAAAGCATCGGCATTAGTTATGTGCACATTAGCGAAAGCACCGGTTTCCAGTGCAACATCTTTGGAAACCAATACCTCATTATCAACCTCCGGTGAATCGTATTCGGTACGGCCTATATAATATTCTTCATCCTCCCGGTCAATGATTACCTTCATGGTTTTACCGGTTTTTTGCCGGTTCAATTCCAGGGAAATATCCTGCTGCAATTCCATTAATTCAGATACACGCTCCTCTTTGATTTCCTGGGGAACATCGTCCTGGAGTTTGTATGCGGGCGTATCTTCTTCATGCGAGTATGGAAATGCTCCCATGCGTTCAAAACGGGTGGCTTTTACAAAATTTTTGAGTTCTTGAAACTGTTGCTCCGTTTCTCCGGGATAACCGGCAATAAGGGTAGTACGCAGTGCCGCCCGGGGCACCTCTTTACGAATAGTATTAATCAGCGCAAGCGTACCTTCTTTGTCTATACCCCGGTGCATGGATTGCAGCAATTGGGTGTTGATGTGTTGCAGCGGGATGTCAAGATAGTTGCAGATTTTAGGTTCTTGCTGCATCACTGCGAGTACTTCCAATGGAAATTGAGCGGGAAAGGTATAATGCAGGCGAATCCATTCAATACCGTTGACGCGTACCAACTCCTTGAGCAGCGGTGCCAGCATACGTTTTTTGTATCGATCCAGGCCATAATAGGTAAGGTCCTGGGCAATGAGAATAAGTTCTTTAACGCCTTTGGCAGCGAGATTTTCAGTTTCCTGCACCAATTCTTCGATGGGTTTGGAAACATTTTTCCCCCTGATTAAAGGAATAGCACAGAAAGAACATGTACGATCACAGCCTTCCGATATTTTCAGGTAAGCGTAGTGTGAGGGAGTGGTTAGCAAGCGCTCCCCGACAAGCTCCTCTCTGTATTTTCCGGCAACAGTTTCAACTATCTTTTCATGTTCATTCACCCCAAAAATTCCGTCCAGCTCGGGAATTTCCTTTTGTAACTCCCCGCGGTATCGTTGAGTAAGGCAACCCATAGCAAAAACCTGTCCAATACTCCCCTCCTTTTTCATCTCAATGTATTGAAGGATGGTATTGATGGATTCTTCCTTGGCATCCAGAATAAAACCACAAGTGTTAATGATTACGGCATCGGTGTAGGAAGCATTGAGTTTATGGCTGGTTTCCAGTCCTGAAGCTCTGAATCTTCCGGCGAGAAATTCCGAATCCACCTGGTTTTTAGCACAACCTAATGTAACTAAGCCTATATGATAATTTTGTTTTGCTTTCAAAACGCCGCCTATTTTTCATCCCCAAACAATGAATCTACAAAGGCTCGTTTGTCAAATAATTGCATGTCTTCCACTTTTTCGCCTATCCCTATATATTTTACCGGGATATTGAATTGATGGGAGACGCCGATTACCACACCCCCTTTTGCAGTACCGTCCAGCTTGGTCAAAGCCAGGGCGTTCACCTCGGTGGCCGAAGTAAATTCTTTAGCCTGTTGAATAGCATTCTGGCCCGTGGAAGCATCGAGGATAAGCAACACCTCTTGCGGGGCTTCCGGTACAAGCTTTTTCATTACGTTTTTGATTTTAGCCAGTTCGTTCATCAGGTTTTTCTTGTTGTGCAAACGACCGGCGGTATCGATAATAGCCACATCGTGGTTGTTGGAAATAGCTGATTGCAATGTATCATAGGCAACTGAAGCCGGGTCGGACCCCATTTTTTGTTT
>JAIPAH010000211.1 GCA_021740175.1 Bacteroidales bacterium | reverse complement strand
TTTGGCAAGAGCGACAGCCTGTTCGTAATACGCCTTTTCGAGGTCATCAAAGGTAATATCCCGATAACCCGGGTTATTGACATCCGGTGACAGGGAAGCCGTTTTATTGGTAGGCCCCAACACACCGGCCAGATATTTAACCTCCCCCGGATGGTCATGCATAAAATGGTGCGCTGCCTCGGCGGCAATGCGGGCCGATTCAAGATTGATTTCATGGATCAGATGTTCGGTAGCATAATCGGCCTGACTGATTTCATTGGCATTAAATGTATTGGTTTCGATAATATCAGCGCCGGCTTCCAGGTAGGCCAGATGAATGTCTTTTACCAGGTCGGGGCGTGTAATATTAAGAATATCGCTGTTACCCTGAAGGGCATGAGGGTGATTCGAAAAACGCTGCCCCCTAAAATCCTTTTCTTCAAGGTTATAATTTTGAATCATCGTACCCATCGCTCCGTCCAATACGAATATTTTTTCTTTAAAATCTTGTGATGTTAGTGGTCTTTTTCTGCTCATATCTTACTTTTTAATAAAATTTGATTCTTTTTTCTATAAATTCTAAAAATTAAATGCAATAAATGCTCCATTGTAAGCTTCAGCAGCTTACAAGCAAACCCTTATCAATACTGAATTGCATCACTTAGTTAGTGCATGCCCATAGGCAGTCTATAGACTGAAAAATTCAGATTTTGCCGGAAAATAAACAGGGAATGGAAAATTTTAGACAAACTAGAGGAATTAAAGCTTTTGTTTCTCATGATTCTGCGTTTTAGTTTATAATTTCCCTTACGGGGTAGGTGTTAGCACCTTGAACTTTCAGGTTGCTAGAGGATCAACGAGCCTACTCTCTTCCCTCTTCTGTATAATCCAAACGCCATTTTGGTGGTTTGAACAGGTGCAAATGTAGTAAAAAGAATTAGAAAATCCTAATATCAACCATAATATCCTTATGTATAGCACTTTAAATACGATAGGATGACTTCAAAAAACAAAAATACTCTATCCCGGATTACTTCGTCAAAATATCTAAAAGGTCCTGTATCTTATGAAATCCCAGAGCATGTCCCTTACTTGTTTCAAAACTTTGTTTCCCCTGGTATATTAACCAAGCTTTATCGGAGTGATTTTGTGAAATTTTGTTCCAGTAGTCAAGATTTTTGAAAAAGTCATTTGTAAATGTTTTTCCTGCTTTAATTTCGATAGGGATTAGCTTTTTGGAAATTTGGATTATCAAATCAACTTCATGACCGTTTTTATCTCTCCAAAAATAAAAATCAGGCTGAGCTCCTTTATTGAGCCATTCTTTTATAAACTCGTTTATAACAAAATTTTCAAAAAGTTGCCCGTAAGCAAAATGTGTGGGAACTTCCGAATCGTTTTTCAACCCCAGAAGCGAACTTGCCAAACCGGTGTCATAAAAATAAAGCTTAGGCATTTTAACTAATCGTTTATTAAAGTTTTGGTGATGAGGTTTTAGTAAATAAATGATATAGCTTGCCTGAAGAATTGACAACCATGACTTTGCTGTAACCTGTGATATTCCGCAGGAACTAGCCACATCATTGATGCTAAGTAGTTGACCCACACGTCCAGCGCACATTCGGAGAAAAGTTATAAATGTACTTTGATCGGAGATGTTTCGGATCAATTTGACATCTCTTTCCACGTAAGTTTGAATATAAAAGGGATAAAAATCAGTTGGATGTAAATTATAGTCATAAATCCTGGGATAAGCGCCCTGAAATATTAATTCATCAACGTTTTGGCCGTTTATACCAGCCTCTTCAAGTTCTTTAACGCTAAAAGGCAAAAGTTTTAATATGGCAACCCGGCCAGCAAGGGATTGGGATATATTTTCAAGCATTAAAAAATTCTGTGATCCCGTAATAATATATTGGCCCAAATCAGCATTCTTATCAACTATTCCCTGAATATAAGAAAACAATTCAGGGACCCTCTGAATTTCATCAATAATCATCCCTTTGTCCGAAGCCTCCAAAAACTTACGAGGATCATTCGTCGCATAAACTCGGATATCAGGATCTTCCAAACTAAAATATTCATAATTCGGAAAAGCCATCCGGACAAGGGTGGTTTTGCCCGATTGCCGTGGCCCGGTCACACTTACCACAGGATATAACTTCGCATACCTGTTCAGTTCAGATGTTATCCTTCGGGTTATCATACTTACAAAAATAACACATTTTGGACAAAAATGGAAACCGATTTAACAAATTGTCCAATTATTCACTCTGCCCAATGATATCAAAGAGTTCCGACAAGTCAGGAGTCAGAATAATCTCTGTCCTGCGGTTTTTACGCCGCCCTTCTGCTGTATCATTGGTGGCCAGCGGAACGTATTTACTTCTTCCGGCGGCTGTTAATCGTGCCGGGTCCACATCACTTTTATTGATAATTATTCTGACAATGGAGGTCGCTCTTTTCACACTCAAATCCCAGTTATCCTTTACCTGGCCCGATCCCCGATAGGGGACATTATCGGTATGTCCTTCAATCATCACGCGGATTTCCGGATTTTTTTCCAGCACCTGGGCAATTTTATTTATTGCCTCTCTCCCACGACTTTCTACCTGCCAGCTTCCCGATTCAAACAAAAGCTTTTCTTCGAGGCTCAGGTACACCTTTCCGTCTTTTTGCTCAACTGTAAGACCTTCTCCTTCAAAACCGTACAACGCCTCGCTTACTTTATCTCTAAGAGTGGCCACGATAGAATCCTGTCGCTGAAGCACGGATTCGAGCTGAAGCAGCCTGTCTTCTTTATTTTCGAGACGATTCTGAAGGGCACTGAGTCGCTCTTCTTTCTCCCGGAGGTTATCTTGCAACACATTCAAACTATCTTCCCTTTTTAGCAAATCATCTTTGAGCACCTGTAACTCTTTCAGCAGGTTCTTCATTTCTTTGCTCTTCCGGCCTTGTTTGGAAGCATCTTTTTGTTTCTGCAGGTTATAAAGTCTTTCCAGTTTATTATAATCTTCCTGCAAACTACGAAATTTTCTGCCAAGGGTAGTCGTATCATTCTTAAGGTCAACTACTTTTTTATCAAGTTTTTCCACCCGGTATTCCAGTTCATTATTGGCCACTTTCAGCTTCTGATTCTCTTTTTTAAGCTCGCTGATTTGTTTATCAGTCCTTTCTTTAAGGCTCTGAAACCTGGAGGAAGGAACGCAAGCAGTCATCAGGCTGATAAGCAAAATCCAAATAATATTCTTTGTTATTGTCATTTTTTCAAAAGTTTTTCCAAAAATAACTCCTCCGGGCATAATTCACAAAAAAGAAACCAGCAACAATATAACATTCTCAATATTAAAGCAATTTAAATACTATTCAAATAAAACATCCTATTCTAAAAGTGGATAAATTACCTTAATTTCGCAGTCGTTATGGCAAAAAACAGAAATTCCCTGCTCAAACGATTCTTAATTTGGAGAATACGCCACATCAGCAATCGGCAATTCCTGATGATATTAAGTATTATCACCGGAATAGCAGCAGGTATAGTAGCAGCCATAATAAAGAATTCGGTGCATTTTATTCAAAATCTTCTTGAAAAAGGTATCGCCGAGGAGTATCTAAAGTATCTTTATTTCGCGTTACCCACTGCGGGGCTGATTCTTTGTTTGATCTTTATCAAATATATTTTGAAACAACCGGTAAGGCATGGTATCCCTAACGTGCTATACAGTCTGGGGCGAAACAAAGGTTACATGAAACCCCATAATACATATTCCTCTATTATCACCAGTGCTTTTACCGTGGGTTTTGGCGGCAGTGTAGGTCTGGAAGGGCCTACAGTAGCTACCGGGGGCGCCATTGGTTCGGTGTTGAGTAAAGGGTTACACCTGGATTATAAACAAACCGTCTTGTTGTTGGGGGCCGCCTCAGTAGGTGCGATGTCGGCAATATTCAAAGCCCCGATAGCTGCTATTGTTTTCGGACTGGAAGTGATCATGCTTGATTTAACGATGGCTTCGTTAATCCCTTTGCTTCTGGCCTCAGCTTCTGCCACGCTGACATCTTATCTGATGCTGGGTATGAACGTGCTTTATCCCTTTCAGGTCGAACAGGGTTTTGTGATGAGTGAAGTGCCTTACTATATCGCTATTGGGATAGTGGGCGGACTTGTAGCAGTCTATTTTACGCATGCTTACCTTTTTGTTGAAAAGCTTTTTGATAAGATCAAAACATTTCAGAGCAAAGTATTTATTGGAGGGATATCTCTGGGCATACTAATATTTTTCTTTCCCTCACTCTATGGAGAAGGCTACTCCGCCATCAATATGGGATTATCCGGTGAAACTTCCTATCTTTTCGACAAAAGCCTTTTTGCAGGAATGGAAGACCAATTCCTAATCACCGGCGCTTTACTACTCGGATTGATTCTCTTTAAAGTCGTCGCCACGGCTATTACTTTCGGAGCCGGTGGCGTAGGGGGTATTTTCGCCCCTACACTCTTTACAGGGGTGAACCTGGGCCTGCTTTTTACCCTTGCCGTTAATCACCTGGGGCTTGCCCAATTGCCTGAAAATAATTTTGCGTTAATAGGTATGGGGGCCATGATTGCCGCTGTATTGCATGCTCCCTTAACGGCTATCTTTCTTATCGGAGATATTACAGGGGGATACGAATTAGTTTTCCCGCTAATGATAACTGCCACCATAGCCTATGCTACCGTACGTATCTTTACGCTGCATTCGGTATATACCTACCAGTTGGCTCAAAGGAAAGAATTGTTAACCCATGATAAAGATAAAACCATTCTTTCTTTGATGAATATCGAGAACCTTATCGAAAAAAACTTTTCAACAGTATGCCCGCGGGATACATTAGGTGATTTAGTTAAGGTGATTTCCAAATCTAAAAGAAATATTTTTCCGGTAACCGATGAAAACAACCATTTCTTAGGTATGGTAGTTATGGATGATATCCGGGAAATAATGTTCCGGCCGAAGATGTATGACAAAGTAAAAGTATCTGAACTCATGTTTACCCCTGAAACTACTGTCGACATTAATGATTCAATGGAAGTAGTGGCCAATAAGTTCAGGAGTTCGGGTAATTACAATCTTCCGGTGCTCAATAATGGAAAATACGTGGGATTTGTTTCGCGAGCCCATGTTTTCTCTACCTACCGCAGGATGTTGAAGCAATTCTCGGAAGATTAATACTTCACCGGTATTTTAGCGCACCTGTCAAAAAACGTTACAACCTCTGCTCAATTGTTTTCCAAAACCGCCAGGGCCTTTTTCACCTGAAGCTTAAAGGATTCCTCATCAGCAGCCGGAGCTACAAAAGCAAGGCCTTCGCTATCCATTTTCTCCCGGATTTCCTGTACCATAGTTTTTAAAACATCCGGCGAGTAGGTCTTTTTTGTGTCCCGGATAACTTTGTTAAACATTTTAGGATTATTTCTGGAGAAAAATAGTCGTAGCAATAAGTTCTTTATCTGTTCATCCATTTTGTGCCTGTTTTTCATTTTCATAAATCAACGCGATGACGGTATTAGAAGGCTTGGGTTCAAATTTAATATCCGTGGTATTTACCACCAGCCTCCGATCCCTTGTAACTAAAAACAACGGGATCACCTGATCCC
>JAIPAH010000210.1 GCA_021740175.1 Bacteroidales bacterium | reverse complement strand
CTGTATCTGCTGAACTTTCTTTCGCGCTTCCCGAAACTTCTGCATTTCTTCCTCAGTAGCATCGACTTCCTGACCTTCTGTTTGCTGAGCTTTATGGATTTCAGTATAGCGCTTAACATCCATACCTTGTGACTTGAGAGAATTGATCATTTCTTGCTGGGCCGATTGATTCATCGATTGCATTTCCTGGATAATGGCAAGAAACTGCTCAAGCTCGCTGTCACTCACTTCCCCGACTTCCTGTGGTTCTCCCTGGCCGGACATCTCCGGTTGTTGTTGCTGGGTCTCTTCTTCACTTGTCTCTTTTTCCTTTTGTGACTGATTGCATCCTACCATAAAAAGAAAAGCTAAACTAATTATGATACTTCCTAAAATCTTAAAATTCATACTGTAACTATTTGTAATTATTAATTGATCAATAAAAAATTAGCCCAAAAAACGATTGGGCTTTTATTTTATTTTTATATCATTCACAAATTTATAAAAAACTTTAAAACTTCATGGTATTTCATGAAGGAATCCTTACATATCTCCTTCCACACAATCAAAGAAATTTTACCTAAAACAGATAAATTATCTTCAATAAAATTTAGTATAGAATTTATTATTTTCGAATCGCTTAAACCTTTAAAAAACATCACCCTATGAAACAATTAGTAATTTTGGCCATAATTGGCTTTTTATTCCAATCTAGCAGCCCTGAAAAAGATAACGCTTGTTATATTTCCGGTAAAGTGATCAACAGAAACAGCGACACGCTCATTCTTGTCAAGCAAACTAAGGACGCAAGATTCGATGGCGTTAAAATACCCATTAAAGAAGACGGAACATTTGAATACCAAATGAATTTTCATCATCCGGAAGCTTACCAGTTAGTCTTCAAAGAAGAAATCAATAGGGGAATGTGGCGGCCGGTCTTATTCTTCCCGGATAATGATACGGTGAGATTCGAGCTATATTCGCGAAACCGTTTTGAAGAAAACAAAATCACCGGCAGCCCTTTAACGGATAGTCTCCGGGAATATAAGAACACAAAGAAAAACAAATTCATGCCTGATTACAGTTATTGGGCAGCGAAAAAAGATTCGCTCTCCAAAGCCAAAGAAGTTGATAATAATTTAATTGAAAACGTGACCGGTAAACTGGATTCGTTGAAAGAAAAAATGTTTCAATGGAGACTGGATTATATCGCAAGCGGTCCGAATTTGTTCGGTTATAGTAAATTTTTGAAGATACTTAACCAAGAAAAAAACCGCCACATATATCCGGTAGATTCCCTGGAGAAATATTATAATGTATTTAAAGCGGAATTCCCGGACCATCCTTATACAACAATATCCGGGGAGAGAATAAAAGGACTGCAAAACATTAAAAAAGGAGGACATATTATTGATTTTGCCGCTCCAAACAAAAATGGAACTAAAATCCGTCTTTCAAATTATATAGCCAAAAACCGGCTTACTCTTTTAGATTTATGGGCACATTGGTGCGGACCCTGTATCGGTAAAAGCAAAAAAACCATTCCCATTTATAAAAAGTATAAGGATTCGGGTTTTAATGTGTTAGCCGTTATGGGGGGATTAAGCAGTAAA
Source organism: Bacteroidales bacterium (assembly GCA_021740175.1). Classification (GTDB taxonomy): domain Bacteria; phylum Bacteroidota; class Bacteroidia; order Bacteroidales; family JAIPAH01; genus JAIPAH01. The sequence continues at coordinate 4,043 of JAIPAH010000210.1, read as the reverse complement.
GAAAAATATCTTGAATTGGTCGAGAAATACAAGTATCCCTGGCCTGTTCTCGGTGAAGTGGATAAGGATAATCATCTATGGCGAAAATATAATGTTGAAGGAAGTGGCGGAGGGCGCTTTTTAATCGACAGTACCGGAACTATCCTGGCAGTCGATCCTTCTTTTAAAGAGCTGAAGGATTATATTCAAGGAAAATAATCAGGAAGTTTTGAAAGCACCATGAAATGTGTTGTGGGTATGAGTCCTCTGTCCCTGTTTTATAGCACCACTTTAAAGTCATAAAACAGGTTCAATGAAAAAAATCCCCAAACAGAACTCATATCCTTCTTCCCTTTTTGCATCTCATGAATATTATGTAATTTGCCATCCTTTAACAAAAAAAGGGATTGGTAGTCCCTTCGCAAATTCATATAAACTGAAACACAGAATCGACTCATGATCCTTCAAACAATTGACTGGCTGATCATACTGGGCTTTTTCCTGTTTTCCCTATTGCTGGGAATATATGCCTCACGCACAGCAGGAAAGAACTTTGCCGAGTTTTTCCTTTCAGGCCGCAACATGCCGTGGTGGCTGCTGGGTGTTTCGATGGTAGCCACGACGTTTTCACTCGACACGCCCAACCTTGTCACCGACATCGTCAGGCAAAACGGGGTAGCCGGTAATTGGGTTTGGTGGGCTTTCCTGCTTACGGGTATGCTGACCGTATTCATCTACGCTAAGCTATGGCGACGCTCCGGAGTAAATACCGACCTGGAGTTTTATGAAATCCGCTATAGCGGAAAACTAGCCTCCTTCCTGCGGGGCTTCAGGGCTTTGTACCTGGGTGTACTTTTCAATGTCCTGGTGATGGCCACCGTTTCGCTGGCATTGATTAAGATCGGGGCTATCATGCTGGGTTGGCCGGCTTGGCAGACGCTTACCATAGCTATGATTATTACGGCATTATACAGTACGCTTGGCGGGCTCAAAGGGATTGTGCTGACCGATTTTTTCCAATTTGCCATTTCTATGGCCGGAGCCGTCGGGGCTGCCATTATTTTGCTGAATATGGATCAAGTGGGGGGCTGGCAGCAGCTTGTGGAGCATGAGGCCGTATCGTCCCGCTTAAACTTGCTGCCCGATTTCTCGAACCGCGAGCAGCTCATCACTTTGCTCATACTCCCTATTGCTGTCCAGTGGTGGAGTGTGTGGTATCCCGGTTCAGAGCCCGGAGGCGGAGGATACATCGCACAGCGTATGCTGGCTACCCGAACCGAGCGGGGAGCTATGAAAGCTACCCTGTTTTTCAATGTGGCTCACTATGCTATCAGACCATGGCCGTGGATTATCGTAGCCCTGGTCTCGCTGGTGGTCTTCCCCGACCTGGAATCCATGCGCGAGGCCTTTCCTCATGCTGATGCCTCCATCGTTAAAGAAGATTTTGCCTACCCGGCCATGCTCTCCCTTCTGCCGGCGGGATTCCTGGGACTGGTAGTGGCATCCCTGGTAGCCGCTTTTATGTCGACCATCTCGACGCACCTTAATTGGGGCTCGTCTTATGTCGTCAACGATTTTTACAAACGTTTTATTCATCCGCAGGCGAGCCAGAAAAAACTTGTAAAAGCCGGGCGCTGGGCTACGGTCCTTCTGATGATTGTTACAAGTCTGCTGGCCCTGTTGCTCTCCAACGCGCTGCAGGCTTTCAATATCCTGCTGCAGGTGGGCGCCGGCACCGGCCTGATATACATCCTTCGCTGGTTCTGGTGGCGCATCAATGCCGTCAGCGAAATTACAGCCATGATTGTCTCCTTTTTAGTGGCGGTCTATTTCCAGCTTATCCATCCCCAAACAGAATTACCAGCAGTTAGCTCAGCATTCAAACTCCTCTCCGGTGTAGGCTTTACTACACTAATATGGCTGACGGCTACTTTTCTTACTAAACCGGTCGACCGGGAAAAACTGCGGAGTTTTTACCGGCTTATCCAACCGGGTGGCCCGGGCTGGAAAAAGATTGTGAAGGAAGCCAGAGAAGAAGGTGACCCTGTGGATAAGGGAGAAGGACATTGGGATGTGCCGATAGGGATTCTGTGTATGGTGCTGGGGATTACTTCCATTTATTCAGCTCTCTTTGCCACGGGTAACTGGATCTACGGGCAATTCTGGATGGCAGGGAGCTTAACGGGCCTGGCCATTGTGTCGGGTTATTATCTTTCAAGGATGTGGCGGAAGCTGAGGCTGAAATAAACGTTCTGATTGTATTGCCGGTAGGAAAATATCCAGCGTTTTCCGGATTAGAGATTTCGGATTCCGGATTTCAAATGCAGGTTATCGACACGTTCTCTAGCCCTCCCGCCAGCTTGCCAATTCGTCAATTCGCCAGCTCGCCAATTCGCCAGCTCGCATTATCGCCCTTTCGCGCTATCGTACTATCTTTCCTTGTTCCGTATTTTAGATTTCGGATTATGTTTCCTGAAAACTAATAACTTACAAACCTAGAAACCTACAAACTTAGCCATCTCTCAGGGCGTCTGATACATAAAGGCATTAATGTTCATTCCCGCCCCTACGGATGTAAATACAATCGGATCGCCTGAATGAATTTCCTGGTCATCCAGTTTACCTTTAAGAATCAGATCATACATGATGGGGATGGTTGCTACCGAGTTATTGCCAAACTGATCCAGCGTCAGAGGCATCATTTTATTCGGAATATTTCTTATCCCGTACAAGCGGAAAAACCTTTTGACGATAGCTTCATCCATTTTTTCATTAGCCTGGTGAATCAGGATTTTCTTAATATCAGAAACATCTACTCCACTTTTGTCAACGACGTATTTTACTAACGGGGGCACATTGGTTAACGCATATTCGTACAACTTCCGCCCGTTCATTTTGATAAAAGTTGTATCCTGCTTATACTCCGGGTTGTTGGATTTCCCCATACTCAACAAATCCACATACTCCACGGCATCAGAACGTGTAAGATGGGACAAAATGCCTGTGGGTTTTTCCTGCTCCTTAGCCCCCACTAGTGCAGCGCCGGCTCCGTCGGAAAAAAGCATACCATCACGGTCGTAGGGATCCACAATCCGTGAAAGCGTCTCACTTCCAATGACCAGTGCACTTTTAGCATCGCCCGATTTAATATAGTAATTGGCCTGGATCATTCCCTGCACCCATCCCGGGCAACCAAAGGGGAGATCATAAGCCACTGTGTAAGGATTTTTAATACCTAATTTTGCTTTCACCCTGGAAGCAACGGGAGGCAAAATATCCATCCTGGGATTGTGGGAAGGGGCATCGCCCAGGTTGTGTGCCACTATGAGGTAATCGAGCTGCTCCCTGTCAAATCCTGTCGAATCCAGCGTATTCTCCGCCGCCAAACTGGCAATGTCGGAAGAAACATAATCTTTACTTACATATCTCCTTTCCCGGATACCGCTGATTTCATATAATTTATTGATGATCTCACTGTTTTCCCTATCAACTTTTTCCCCTTGAGGCGAATAGAATTCATTTTCAAGGAAGTCTTCATTTTTTACGATCTTCTCTGGTATGTAGCTACCCGTTCCGAGGATAACACTACTTATCATAAGCCTTATTTTGAAAAATAACTATTTTAATTAACAGAAAGCAAAAGTAATGTTTTTAATAAATAGTGCCACACCCAAAACACCTTTATTGTATCAAAAGCTTCCATAAATCCGGGCCAAAAATGCTAAAAAGGAATTTTTAGTTCATTTAAAATGGTGTTTTAAAAATCATTGAATAAATTCTTGATTGAGATGTAAAAATAATTACTTATCCAATGATTAAAATAAGTAACTAATTTTACACCTCAGATTCTTAATTCTTAATTCTAAACAAATCTCCAAATCCAAATATGATATTAATTTTTCTTGCTACCTTTTGGTTTGTTTAACATACTGCTTAAGATATTAATTATTTCTTCCAAAAAAGCAAAAACCGCTCATGCAAATTATAGAACATCGCGATAATAAAACATTACCGCTTGATGAGAAGGTTAAGCCAAACGGGGTTTTAATCGTTCTTGTTTCGAA
>JAIPAH010000209.1 GCA_021740175.1 Bacteroidales bacterium | reverse complement strand
AAATTAAAATCAAGATAAAACCTATGGATAATAAAGTAACAACCAAAGCTGCAGACAATATCCGGACCCTTTCCATCGCAATGGTGGAGAATGCAAAATCAGGCCATCCCGGGGGCGCCATGGGAGGCGCTGACTTCATAAATATCCTTTATAGCGAATACCTGAATTTTGACCCGGATAACCCGCAATGGTTCTTCCGCGATCGATTCTTCCTCGATCCGGGCCATATGTCCCCTATGATTTACTCTGTGCTTTCATTTTTCGGACTATATACTATCAATGATTTAAAGGAATTCAGGCAATGGGGCAGCGTGACACCAGGACATCCCGAAAGGGACACCAAAAGGGGTATTGAAAACACCTCAGGCCCGCTCGGGCAAGGTCATGCAATGGCCGTCGGAGCGGCTATTACCGAGCGTTTCCTTGCCGAGCGTTTCGGCCAATGGACAGCACATAACATTTACACTTATATTTCTGATGGCGGCATACAGGAAGAGATTTCCCAGGGTGCCGGAAGAATAGCCGGATACCTTGGACTGGGGAATCTTGTGATGTTTTATGATGCCAATGAAGTGCAGCTCTCTACGAAAACTGCTGAAACAACTTCGGAAGATACCGCTCAAAAATATCAAGCGTGGGGTTGGAAAACTATCACTATTGACGGTAATGACCCTACTCAAATCCGTAGTGCTTTAGATGAAGCCGTTGCCGAAACGGATAAGCCCGTTTTAATTATTGGTAATACGGTCATGGGTAAAGGCCTCATAACATCGGACGGAAGTAAATTCGAGGGGCAGGTATCCACACACGGGCAGCCGGTATCCAAAGCAGGAGCATCGGCAGAGGCTACACTCAAAAAACTGGGGGCGGACCCCGAAAATCCTTTTGATATCTTTGACGAAACCAAACAATTATACGAAGAAGCCGCCAAACGAAAGCGGAATTATGTGAGCCGAAAGAAACAAAAGGAGAAGGAATTTAAGGAAGCTTATTCCGAACAAGCAGAGCAATTGGAAGAGCTAATCGAGGGTAAAGCCCCCGATATAGACTACCAGGCTATCAAGCAGGATGAGGGAGCGGCCACCCGCAACACATCTGGCAATGTCCTGGCTACCTTTGCGGAAAAGCTGAATAATGTTATAGTGGCTTCCGCCGATTTATCGAACAGTGACAAAACCGCAGGATTTCTGAAGAACTCCCACCCTTTCACCCATCATGATTTTTCGGGAGCCTTTCTGCACGTAGGTGTATCAGAGCTAACTATGGCTGAAATAGCCAATGGCATGGCCCTTCATGGTGGGGTGATTCCAATCACAGGAACCTTTTTCGTTTTCTCCGACTTTATGAAACCGGCCATAAGATTAGCTGCCCTGATGGAGATCCCGGTAAGATATGTCTTCACCCATGATGCCTTCCGCGTTGGGGAAGACGGGCCGACCCACCAACCGGTGGAACAGGAAGCCCAGATTAGGTTGCTCGAGCGGTTGCGGAATCATTCCGGCAATCGAAGCATGCTGGTGCTACGGCCGGCAGATGGCGCAGAAACACGAGCATCCTGGAAAATTGCCATGGAAAATACGAAAACTCCAACCGCTTTGATTTTATCCCGACAAAAAATCAAAGACATCCCTCCCATGAAAGAGGATAGATTCACGGAAGCCTTGCAAGCCGAGAAAGGAGCTTATGTTGTTAAGGAGTGTGAAGGAAAGCCGGATGTTATCCTTGTCGGTAATGGTTCGGAAGTTTCAACCCTGCTTGAAGGGGAAAAGATTTTAGCCCGTGAAAAAGGATTGAATATTCGCGTGGTCTCGGCACCTTCTGAAAATTTATTTTATGACCAGCCGAAAGAGTACAGGGATAAAGTATTGCCCAGCGGTGTGCCCATTTGGGGAATGACAGCCGGGTTGCCCTTTACACTCGAACAACTTGCAGGGCCTTACGGAAAAGTCTATGGGCTTTCTCATTTTGGTTATTCCGCATCATACCAGGACCTCGATGAAAAGTTCGGGTTCACTCCCGAAAATGTCGCTCAACAGGTAGAACAATACCTTAAAGAATGGAAATAGTTCTCTGAAATTCTGAAAGGACTTTCCGATGTACTTTGTGAAAAAAAGTATTGAGGTGTAAAAATAATTACTTATTAAATGATTAAGATTAGTCTAAAAAGCCATATTACCCCTAAATCCCCTAAAGGGGACTTTTTCAAACTGTTGATTTTTAGCGGTTCTCCGCCTAAGGCGGATCAGGGGTAAAAACGGTAAAAATCAACAGTTTGAAGGCTTTTTAGACCGGTCTCATGATTAAAATTAGTAACCAACATTACACCCCAATACATTTAAAAGGTAGTAGAAAATATCCTTCTAACCCCAATGTCGCATCAGATGGAATATCCTAATTCCATGAGCTTAGCACCCAAATTCATTTGGGTGTATAAAATGCAACCTTCTATCCTTCTTCGCCGCATCTAAAGACGCCCCTAACACCCAGGACCTTCCATGCGGCGAAAATTCGGATGGTAAGATTACCCGATGCTCGAGGAGTTTTTCCCATTTGTTGTGGTATTTTCCAAAAGCCCGCTAAAGCGGGCTAAGGGAAGGTTGTTGGGATATTTTTGCCACCCGGATTAATCCGGGTGCTAGCCTCATTTAAAAGAATGTTTAATACTGAACCAATTACTTATCAAATGATTAAGATTAGTAACTAAAGTTACACCTCAAAAAAATCATTCGGTGAGTCCTTTTTTTAAGAAGCTTGACTTACATAAGTTTCAATATGCCGCTTTCGTTGGCCGCGGAAGTTCTTATAATGGTAGAGAAAGCCCAGTATGAACCACGTACCCACCCCGCTGAAAGCGTGCCACAGGAAATGCGTACCCATAGGCAATAGCTGAAATTGCCATGAATCCATCTCGCGGAAAAGCAAAGCCAAACCAAAGGCAATCATCGTGTATAACACATAACGGGTTTTAACCAGTTTCTTTTGGAAAAATATAATGACAAGCGGCAAAGCCACCATAACGCCGGTTAAAGTATAAGAAAGGTTTATGGCCAGGTTGTCGGGAAGGACATTGAATATTAAAAACCGAAGGCCAAATAAAGGCACAATCACAATGAAGACGTATCCCCAGCGTTTAAAAACATGCGTCCAGAAATAAATACTAATGGAGAGCGTAAGGATTGCTACCGGCAGAACATCCAGTATCAGAAAAACAACCGAAGCCCGAAAAGCATGAAAAAGGGTGCTCCCCAGGCTTCCCAGGATAATCAGTGTTACGGCGAATAGAATAAACTTGTATTGTGTATAATGCTTTCGCAGATACCATAGCCAAAGCAATGCCGGTATCATATACAAAAGGGAAGATATGGCATTCCAGGGTTCCACGATAAACTGATCAGGCGCAGTCTCCGTGTAGACCGGCCCTCCGTCTGGCAATTCCATATCATACCAGTTTTTTTGGGTCTCTTGATTCATGATGCAATGCGCAATAAAAATTTTATAGGAATAATCAACAGTTAAAATTCCAAACCGTTCAATGATTATTCAAACCTTTCCCCATCACCCATCACATCAGTATGAACTCTTATAACGGGCAATGATTAATTTTATGGAATCTAATCCAATGCTGTCCATATTGACTTCATGAGCTTGGAGAAATTCATAGCCCTTGATATCATCGCGGGCTTTAAGGTTGTCAAAATTATCAACCCGGCAGATATAGGTTAAATCCAGCGTAAAATAAGTCAGGCCGTTGTAAGTATAATGATTGGGCTGAGAAGTAAAATACTCAACGCTTGAAAGTTCCAAATCAAGTTCTTCTTTGATTTCTCTTTTGAGCGCATCTTCCGCCGATTCATTGATATCAGCAAAACCTCCCGGTAAATCGAGAGTATCGGCAGCCGGTGGTTTAGCTCGTTTTGTAAAGAGGATGCGATTTTCATCGTTGAGGATAATAGCCGCCACGGCTGATGCGGCATTGATAAAAAATTGAAAGCCGCAGCTATCACACAAAAAGAAACCTTCATCCTGGTGATAGTGGATTGTATCTTTCCCACAACCCGGGCAATATTGAAAGCGATGTTTGGGATGCATATAAAAAATTTTTAGTGAAAAAACAAATAAGCTATCAGTATGGATGCAATGATACCCGCAAAATCAGCAATCAGTCCGCACTGAACGGCATGGCGGGTATTGCGTATTCCTACCGAACCAAAATAAACCGCAATGATATAAAAGGTCGTGTCGGTGGCTCCCTGAACGGTAGATGCCACCCGACCTACAAAAGAATCGGCTCCGTGGGTTTCCATGGCATCAACCATCATACCCCTTGCCCCGCTTCCGCTCAGCGGCTGCATAAAAGCTGTAGGCAAGGCCTCAACAAAATCGGTATTAACGCCCAGCGTGGCAAAAAACCACTCCAACCCGTCGATGAGCATGTCCATAGCCCCCGAGGCCCTGAATACTCCAATCGCTACCAGGATAGCTATGAGGTAAGGTATGATTTTTATAGCTGTCGGAAACCCATCTTTAGCCCCTTCAATAAAAGCCTCATAAATGTTAACCCGGTTTTTTACGGCCACCAGGATGAAAGTGATGATAATGCCAAACAGGATGATGTTACTGGCTGCACTTGATATGGTTTGAATCTTATCCTGGGAAATAGTGGAAAAATAGACAATTATACTGACAATGATGGCCGTAATACCACCGAGATAAGCCAGCACTACTTTATCCCAGAGTTTCAGTTTTTGGACTATTCCAACTGCAATCAGGCCGGCCAGGGTAGAGAAATAGGTAGAGAGCATAATAGGAATGAAAATATCTGCCGGGTTGGCCGCCCCCATTTGCGCGCGGTAGACCATAACGCTGATGGGAATAAGCGTCAAACCGGAAGTGTTCAGCACAAGGAACATGATCATGGCGTTGGAAGCTGTTTCCTTTTCCTTATTAAGTTCCTGCATTTGCCCCATAGCCCGCAACCCGATAGGAGTAGCGGCATTGTCAAGACCCAGCATATTGGCCGCCACATTCATCATCACCGAACCATAAGCCGGGTGACCTTTGGGAATTCCGGGAAAAAGCCTTCTGAAAAGCGGCTCCAATCCCCTGGAGAAGACTTTAATGACACCCCCTTTTTCACCAATTTTCAGAATCCCTAGCCACAGGGTAAGCACTCCGGTTAATCCCAGCGATATTTCAAAACCGGTCTTAGCCATGGACATGGTTTCTTTCATCATGTCCTGGAATATTCCCACTTCGCCAAAAAAGAGGGCCCGAACCACGCCGAAAAGGAAGGCGATAACAAAGAAAGCGATAAACAGATAGTTCAGAGCCATAGGCCGAATTTTGATTCAGGCAAATTTACCCAAATTTCAGAATTAGCCAGAAGTATGCAAAAGAAAGTGATGGGTGATAAACTAATAATGATAGATACAAATTCTGAGCCCTTATGTTTTACGCCGAATCAAAGGTTCTGAAATCAGAATTTAATTACTGTCGCTCTATTCTAAATAACGGTTGATTTGAAAAAAATTAAGGTGTTCAAATGAAAACTAAAACTGCCAAAATTGGTCAATTAGCTGGTTAGAAGTTTCAACAGACTTTCGAAGTGGAATTATGAGATTCCTCCTCCTTCCATTGCGCTTCAATCCATAATGAAAAAGT
>JAIPAH010000208.1 GCA_021740175.1 Bacteroidales bacterium | reverse complement strand
CAGCTTATTTAGCTGTTCATCCGCCACATCGCCGATACTTACAGCGGTTACTTGCGAGCCGGTTTTTTCAGCTACGGCATAAGCATAAGAGACCAACTCAAATGTTTTTTTCTTGAAATCACCTTCCCAGTTTTCGGTATATACTAATACTGACATGTTTTTCTTTTTTGATTAGAGAATTTTAGCTTCCTTATCCAAATCGTCGATTAATGCTTCCACATTTTCAGGGTCATATATCTTACATTCACCCTTTTCAGGCGGAAGTTCGAAGGAGGTATACTCCACCAGCGGTTCCGTATTAACCGGGTTTTTCACTTCAAGTGGTTTTTTTCTTGCCATCATGATACCTCTCATTGCCGGAATACGGGGCTCTATAGCGATTCCTTTCTGCACGATACCCACAAAAGGAGTAGGAATGGTCAGGGTCTCCTGTCCTCCTTCGATTTCCCGCGTCAGTTTAACCGTATCATCCTCAAGGTTCAGCGAAGATATCGATGATACGGATGGTAGTCCGAGAAGTTCAGCCAACATGCTTCCTACGGCGGAGTTGTTGTAGTCGCTGGATTCGATTCCCGTTAAAATGATATCAAAGCTTTCGTTTTTGATATATTCAGCCATTTCGGAAGCTACCGAAAAGGCATCTTTTGGGAAAGCATCAATCCTTATTGCTTTATCGGCTCCCACAGCCAATGCCTTGCGAAGGGTGGCATCTGAGACTTTTTCTCCGACGTTCAGTACAGTGATGGAATCGATTTTCCCGGTTTGTTCTTTTAGCTCAAGGGCTCGCGTCAGAGCCAGCTCGTCCCAGGGGTTGATAATCCATTGTACCCCCTCATCGTTGAATCGCGTATTATTGTCTTTAAAACGAATTTTTGTTGTTGTGTCGGGTACATTCGAAATACAAACGAGTATATTCATTACAATCAGTTTTTTGTTTTACATCAGATTAACAAGCAAAACCATAACGGGTTTACTGGAATGGTTGATAAAGTAATTATTTCAAAAGGTCCCTGGAAATGACCATTTTCTGCACCTCCGAAGTTCCCTCGTATATCTGTGTCAGTTTGGCTTCCCGCATCAGGCGCTCCACATGGTATTCCTTTACATAGCCGTATCCCCCGTGAATTTGTACCGCTTCCGTGGTTACATCCATCGCAATATCAGCCGCATACTGTTTCGCCATGGCTGAAGCTACTGCATAAGGCTGTCCCTGGTCTTTCAACCAGGCGGCTTTAAGACACAGGTTGCGGGCATTTTCGATTTTAACCTTCATATCCGAAAGCTTAAAAGCAATGGCTTGATGATTGGCTATTTCCGTACCAAAGGCTTTTCTCTCCTTTGCATACTGCACCGAACGCTCAAAGGCTCCGGAGGCAATGCCCAGGGCCTGGGAGGCAATGCCTATCCTGCCCCCGTCAAGGGTTTTCATGGCAAATTTAAAACCAAAACCATCTTCTCCAAGACGGTTTTCTTTGGGGACTTTCACGTCGGTAAAAGTCACCGAATGAGTATCTGAGCTGCGCATCCCCATTTTGTTTTCATGAGGGGCTACGCTAATTCCTTCACTGTTTCTATCCACCAAAAAGGCATTGATTCCCTTGTGTTTTTTTTCAGGGTGGGTTTGGGCGATTACGATATAAGTGGAGGCAGTATTTCCGTTGGTAATCCAGTTTTTTGTTCCGTTCAGAAGGTAGTAATCTCCCTTGTCTTCTGCTTTGGTTTTTTGTGAAGAGGCATCGGAACCGGCATCCGGCTCGGATAGCAGGAAAGCCCCGATTTTTTCTCCGCTGGCCAATGGTTTCAGCCACTTTTCTTTTTGTTCTTCGGTGCCATATGCTTCAATACCGAAACATACCAGCGAATTATTAACCGACATTATGACCGAAACCGATGAGTCTACCTTGGAAATCTCTTCCATAGCCAGAACATAGGAAACGGTATCCATTCCTCCTCCATCATAGTCGGAGGAGACAAGCATACCCAGGAATCCTAATACAGCCAGCTTTTTAACATGACTGGTAGGATATTCGGACTTTTCATCCCTTTCAATAACGTCTGTGATAAGCTCGCGCTGCGCAAAATCTCGTGCGGCCTGCTGTATCATCTTTTGTTCTTCCGTAAATTCAAAATTCATGTGTGTTTGTTTTTTTATTAGAGTCGTTTTTTTATTTACATATGGAGATTAACAAATATATAAATATTTTTTCACTTCCAATCGGAATACATGATAATTGCTTATAAAGGTAGCGGATTCAGATGTGTATACAATTACTTACCGGGAAAACTGAAATTATCTTATTCCTCCCGGGTTTCTCTGTAATAAACATAAGACCGGTCTAAAAAGCCTTCAAACTGCTGGTTTTTACCATTTCACCCCTGATCCGCCTGAGGCGGAGAACCGCTAAAATCAACAGTTTGAAAAAGTCCCCTTTAGGGGATTTAGGGGTTATAAGGCTTTTTAGACTGAGCTCGAACCTTAACACTTTTCTGATATAACAATTATTTTGTATACCAATAAAAATTACAAATTAATGAAACTTGTATGGTCTAAAAGATTCATATATACTGCATATACTTATTTTGCCGAAAATTGATATAGAAACGGGAGAATGTTAAATTTCCTTCGTCGAATTGTTAATGAACTGTTAATTAACATATAACAAAATTTTTGCTGAACATTGAATTTCAATAATTAAGGCGTGTATTATATATTTCCCCGAGTGTTAAAGAAGAAAAATCCTTTGCGGACTTCGGATTCCGAAGTATATTTGTTGTACAGAAAATAAAGACCTATTATTGGCTTTTTAACTAATCCAAGTCACACCTGTATAAGATATAAATAGCAAATAAACAGGTTGTTATATAATATTTTAAGTTGGCCTTACGAGTCAACACAAAAAAAAGTTGCACAGAAAAAAAGGAGGCTATAATGAGTTACAGGTTTAATAATGACGTAGAAGTAGCCAGAAATTATTATAACAGTAGTGATGCAGACAATTTTTATTCCCGGGTATGGGGAGGAGAAGATCTCCATGTCGGGATATATAAAACTGAAGACGAAGATATTTATATAGCTAGCCGGCGCACCATCGATAAAATGGCCGGATATGCTCAAAGTATCGATAAGGATACGAAAATTATTGACCTGGGTGGAGGATATGGTGGCTCAGGCCGTCATCTGGCCAAAAAATATGGCTGCCATGTGACGGTCATCAATCTTAGTGAAAAGGAAAACGAACGCGGACGTAAATTGAATAAAGAACAAGGGCTCGATCACCTGGTGGATATTATTGATGGGAGTTATGATGATATCGATTTCCCGGATAATGAATTCGATATTGTGTGGTCGGAAGATGCTTTCCTGCACACCGACGCCCGGGACAAAGTTATAGAAGAAGCCGGTCGTGTTTTGAAAAAAGGAGGGGATTTTATTTTTACCGATCCCATGCAAACCGATAATTGTGATACGGAAGTATTACAACCTATATATGATCGTTTACAGTTGCCTTCCCTCGGATCGCCGGGCTTTTACAGGGAAGCGTGTCAAAAGGCCGGTATGAAGGAAATGGCTTTCGAAGAAATGCCGTTGCAACTGGCCACCCATTACAATCGTGTGCTAAATGAAACGATCAAAAAGGAAGAAGATTTAAAAAACTACATTTCGGATGATTATATTTCGAAAATGAAAAAAGGACTCAAACACTGGGTCAATGGCGGAAGAAACGGTAACCTCACCTGGGGTATTTTTCATTTTAAGAAATAGAAATAGGTATGGGTAGGTGGCTTGTGGTAAGTATTTGTTTGGCAACCACTTATTACGAATGGCCAACCTTAATAAAGTCGTCGTTAAGCCACGGTGCATTAGCTTGTTTTGCGTAAGACGAGTGACTAAAAACAGTATAAAACATCAAAATTTTAAAATTTCAAAAACATGGATAATTTGGAGTTAATAGATGAAAAGCTTGATTACAAAATCAAGGACATAACCCTTGCCCGGGAAGGGCGCAAACAAATCGAACTGGCGGAACATGAAATGCCCGGTTTGATTGAAATCAGAAAGAAGTATGGCAAGGATAAGCCATTGAAAGGAGCCCGCATTACCGGTTCCTTACATATGACCGTACAAACGGCCGTATTGATAGAAACGTTAACGGCCCTGGGGGCTGAGGTGCGATGGGCAAGCTGCAATATTTTCTCCACACAGGACGAAGCGGCTGCTGCCATTGCTGAAACCGGTGTGCCCGTGTTTGCCTGGAAAGGCGAGACTCTTGACGAGTATTGGTGGGCGATTGGACAAGCGTTGACTTTTCCCGACGGTAACGGCCCGGATTTAATTGTAGATGATGGCGGGGATGCCACTTTGATGGTGACGGTAGGATACCAGGCAGAAGAAGATCCTTCTATTCTGGAGAAAAATGCGGAAGCCTGGGACGAACAAGCATTGCTGAAGAGGTTAAAGTCAATAATGCACAATGACCGCCAAAAGTGGCACCGTACTGCTCAAAAGCTGAAAGGTGTTTCTGAAGAAACGACCACCGGTGTGCACCGTCTTTATCAAAGCGATAGTGACGGAACACTTCTTTTCCCGGCAATAAATGTTAATGACTCGGTAACCAAATCCAAATTTGATAACAACTACGGAAATCGCGAATCGCTTATCGATGGAATTAAGCGAGCTACCGACGTGATGATCGCAGGAAAAACCGCCGTTGTATGCGGATATGGTGGCGTAGGAAAAGGTTGCGCACAGGGCCTGTCAGCCTACGGTGCTAAGGTTGTCGTTACGGAAATCGATCCGATTTGTGCCCTGCAGGCCTCTATGGAAGGGTATGAAGTACGGAAACTGGAAAACATTGTAGACAAAGGCGATATTTTCGTTACGGCCACCGGAAACAAAGGTGTAATTACCGTAGAGGATATGAAGCGCATGAAAGATAAGGCGATCGTCTGTAACATTGGCCATTTCGACAACGAGATCGAGGTGGAAAAAATGGAAGTGGATAAGGATATCGAAAAAGAAAATATTAAACCCCAGGTGGATGAATTTAAATTCCCGGACGGGCACTCGATAATTTTACTGGCCGAGGGCCGCCTTGTTAATCTGGGTTGCGCCACCGGTCATCCTTCGTTTGTAATGAGTAACTCGTTCGCCAACCAGGTAATGGCCCAAATAGACCTTTGGGAAAACAATAGAGAGATTGGCGTATATCGCTTACCCAAAAAACTGGACGAAGAGGTGGCCCGAAACCACCTGAAACACCTGGATGTGGAGTTGACCGAAATGCGCGGGGACCAGGCTGAATATCTTGGCATACCTGCCGAAGGTCCGTACAAAACCGATCATTACAGGTATTAATCAAAAGCTTATTAAAAATTAAAATCATTAATAAAAAACAAAGAATAATATTATGGCATATTTATTATCCTCAGAATCCGTTTCAGAAGGTCATCCCGACAAGGTATCCGATCAGATTTCAGATTCGATACTGGATGAATTGCTGAAACAAGACCCGAATTCAAAATGTGCAGCCGAAACTTTTGTTACTACCGGTCTGTGCGTCGTTGGTGGAGAGATGAAAACCGAAGCCTATGTCGATGTACAGGAAATAACCCGTGAAGTAATACGAAAGATTGGCTATACACATCCTGAATACCGTTTTGATGCCGATTCTTGTGGAGTAATTACTTCTA
>JAIPAH010000207.1 GCA_021740175.1 Bacteroidales bacterium | reverse complement strand
AAACCATAGAAAATCAAAGGTGCTTTAAACATTTGTCATATTTTGTTGTCTGTATTGATCAGGAGTATGTATTAGGAGATAATTGTTTTACAGCACTTAATTACATACTCAGGCCAATGTTGGCCGAACTTTTAATATAGATAAGATGATTGCTACAGAAATACAAGTTCCTTTCATAGATTTTTTAAACTCGTTTAAGCAGACCTTAAAAAGTGTTTTTTATGAAAAGGCAGATATAAAAAAATTTATCCGTGAACGCGGTTTCCCTTCGCATGTGCTGCGGGATATTATGGCTACAAACCCGTTTTCGGTGGCTATTCCTGAAAAGTATGGCGGACGCGGGGGCAAGACAAAAGAAAATTTAGGCATATTGGATGCCGCCTCCTATGAATCGCTTCCCCTGTCTTTGATGTTTGGCATCAACATGGGATTATTCCTGGGACCCGTTGCCAAATATGCGGGTGAAGCCGTCAAAGGGGATATTTTTAAGCGATTTCTTAATAAGCAGAACATGGGCGGACTTATGATCACCGAACCCGATTATGGTAGTGATGCCTTAAACATGCATACATCTTATGTTCGCAGAGGTTCGGGGTATCATATCAATGGTGTAAAACACTGGCAGGGATTGACAGGCATGGCCGACTACTGGTTGATGGCATCGCGACAAAAGCTGGAAAACGGTGATCTAAGCAGAAATATTGATTTCTTTATTTGTGATGTTCAGCAACCCGAACAGCATATTGAGGTGGAAGAGTACTACAACAATATCGGTTTATATCCTATTCCTTACGGGAAAAATAAAATCGACATACAAGTGCCTGCAGAATACAAGCTTCACCCCGAATCTACCGGGTTGAAACTGATGATGGATTTGCTACACCGCAGTCGCTTCCAGTTCCCGGGGATGGCTATCGGCTTTATCCGCCGCATGCTGGATGATGCCATACAGCATACCAATGCCCGGGTGATAAAAGGCAAGCCCTTAATGGCCCTCGACCAGGTGAAACACCAGGTGGCCGGAATACAAAATGCGTTTACTGTGAGTTCGGCCATGTGTGCAAGGAGTGCTGAGTTTAGCGGTATTGAGCATGATTTGTCGACATCCACCGTCGAAGCCAATACCATGAAAGCCTACGTTACGGATTTGATGCATCAATCCGCCCAGACCCTTACGCAGCTTTCCGGCGCCAACGGCTATAAGATGGAGAATGTGGCTTCACGCGGAATAGTCGATTCAAGGCCTTTCCAGGTATTTGAAGGATCGAATGAAATGCTCTACACGCAAATTTCAGAAATGGTATTGAAAATGATGGGCCGCCTGAAAAAAATGAACCTGTCGGAGTTTCTGAAAGATTATAATTTAACCCGCAATGCAGCGGATTATTTTGACTCGCTGCTTGATTTTAAGATTGACCTGGGTTTACCGCAACGAAAACAGGTCGGTTTGGGAAAAATTGTAAGCCGGATAGTGGCGGCAGATTATGTGGCTTCCCTTGGCGCCCGTGGGTTCCGTGAAGATTTGATAAGGGACAGTTTTGAAACGATAAAGCAAGAGGTTTCAAGCCTCGTAAGCTCGTTTAAACATAGCCCCGGTGTCTCCCCGGTTGAAAATTACAATGAACGGAGCTCTTGGCTGGATTTCTGCTGATGGTAGCCTAATCGTTAGTTAAACTGAATAGCTTTTCATATAAACCACTGATGGAGCCGATATGTATGTGAAATATCGCACTATCTTCGGGGCTACTGATTTTACCTACGATGGAACTCACTTTTGGATGGCTGATACCGTTGCCAATAAAATCAGGAAAATGGAAGCGGTGGATATAATCGGCTACGAAAGGATGGCATTGAATAACAACCTTTCCGTCTTTCCCAATCCCGCTGAAGATTACATTCGTATTGAATCCGGAGATGTGCAGCCTGAAGGTTTCTTAAAGATTTTTGATGTGAACGGTGAGTTGATCCGGAAGGTTAGAGCTGTCACCTATCGAAGCACTCAACGGATAAATGTCTCAGCATTACCATCCGGCGTGTATGTCATCACTCTGGAAAGGGAGAATGGGAAGTATGCAGGCAGGTTTGTGAAGCGGTGAGGGAATATTTAAGTTTTAAGCTAATCCAGCACAAGCCGGAGGCTTGAAGAATGAATAAGGGGCTGTCCAAAAAGCGTTATAAGAAGTTATTCAGCAACTTTTACCCTTAAATTCCCTGAAGGGAAGTTGCTGAATATCACAATTTTCAGTTTATAATTGGTATTTCCAAAATTATTTTAACGACCGATTTATACTTTTTTGGACGGCCCCAAACGTCTGCATGGACTGATTGTCGATAAAACTTACGTCAGGATCAATCAAAGTCACCAATTTATGATATGAAAGTTATTTGAACGAAATGAAAGCTAAGCTTTTGCGTTTATGCCCACAAAAGAGCCTTCTCCATAGCCTGTTTTGACAGGTTCCGGCTCTTTTATTTCGGACAGGTTTCGAAAAATGGTCTGGACAAATTCAAAATCCCTGAATCCTGTTTTTTTCAGATAAGAAATGATTTCATCCACCGAATAAAAAGTGGCTATGCTGTAAAAAGCACTTTCATGTTTATGTTGTTGGTAGGTTTGACCTACTTCACTCTCTCTGTCGATAAAACCAATAATGAATTCGCCGGCCGGTTTCAGGATTCTTTGCACCTCTCTGAAAGCTTTCTCGATATCGTCCAGGAAGCAGATAGTAGTGACCATAAGGGCAAAATCGAATTGCGAATCGTCGAGGGGAAGGTTTTCAGCAACTCCTTCCCGGGCATCAATGCCGCGTTGCCGGGCCAGTTTTCTCATTTGTGCGGAAGGCTCAACCCCTGTCCGGATTTCCAATGGGGCCGCAAACCGGCCGCTGCCCACACCGATTTCAACCACTTGTTTTCCTTTCGGGAGAAGGGTTCGCAGAGCCTGCAGTTCCGATTCATAAATGGCTTGGTTTTCTTCAAACCAATTTTCGTAGTGGTCGGGAAATTCTTCAAAAGGTTTAACTCTTGGCATAGTTAATTTATTTTAGAAGGGCAAATTATTGAAAAGTTTGAATTTTTTCAAGGTTTTTATGAAGGAATTCTAAAACACGAACAGGGAAACAACCTGTACTGGATTTCCTCCGGTTAACAGTTGTTTCCCTGGGACATTTCCTGGTTTGTATATAATGTTTTATCAAAACTCTCTTCTGCCGAATTGTTCCATGAAGTATTGTGCCTCGTCCACCGCATTATAGGAAGTACCGGCGTATCCCATAAAATCATGTTTTACAACCGGGATTGGCCCCTCATCAAAGCCAAGGGGCCACAGTAAACTTGTTTGCTCCCCGGTAATTAACTGCTCCGGTTTAATCCAACCCCCGAAAGATTGGGCTTGGTCCATAGGAGTAAATTCCGGGACATCAAACAATATACGCATCATGATATACAGTTTTGAGAGTGCATCCGTTTCCCCTTTGTAATATGTTGAATATTCTTCAATACCGTTCATAATTTCTGTCGTAGACAGCCGTTGCAGTTGCTGCGCATTTTCCCGCAGTAGATTATTATCAGCCTCTGTGTAGCTCCTGTCACTCCACGGAGTCAAGGGTTCCACATGATCGAAAAACTTACCTCCCGTGGTTTCGCTCTCTTCCTCTTCTTCTTCCGTGAAATCAGGCGTTGTTGTAAGCGTATGAGTTGAGTCACCACAACAATCCCATTCCGACGAAAGATTGTGGGTCAGGCTTTCTCCATTATCCCAGAAATCTGGTTTGTTTGTTGTCGATGGTAAGACCCCTGCATAGGTCTTGGGGTTATTCTTTTTAAAGTCACCTGGCAGGGAGAGATTTTCGAAATATTTCAGTTCACCGGTAAAATCGTTTGTTCCTTCTGAATCCAAACAAGATGGTGACTTGTACATGTCATCATAATCACCCCGGTCACCTTCCCGGTATTTGGTTACTGTACAATCCTGATTTACTTTCCAGGCTTCGTAATAGGTTACATCGATATTGTTGCAACCGGTGGAAGGGCATTCTTTTGTTATATTTTTGTGGATGCGTAATTTCTGGACAAAATACCCTCCGCTATCCGTAGCCTCATCCAGCTCGTGGTTGACTTTCCATTTAAATTCCCCGCAAGGACCTTTAGATGGGCCGGAGTTGTTATTAATCTCAAAGCCAATCCCTTCTGGTTCCGGACCGTTGTTTTCCTCATCTTCACATGATGATATAATACTTATAAGGATTACCATCATCATAGCTGCTTTGAAAGAAATAGATGTAGTTTGTCTCATAATATAATATTTTTCTATTAAAATTATTATGCTGAAATGTCTGGATCAAACACTCTAAAATCATTAACAAGGATTTAACAAGAACTTTGGTTTTTTGACAGGGGGAACGTTATGAAGACGAGTAGCTCAATGTAGATTATAAAATTAAAAAACCCCGAAGCGCCTTGCTCCGGGGTCAATACCTTTCATCTTCTGCCGGTATTTCATTGAAAAGTGTAGTTATCAGGAACTTTCACCGGTTCCCTCTTCTGCCGTTGCCTTGAGTAAAGGTTTATACACATCAAAATAAGCATAAACCAACAGTACTTCCAGGATAAATACGATATATCCTGCAAGGCCACCTACCGGATCAAGGAATAAATGATGCAGAAGGATACCTACAGCAAGCGGAGCAAACAGGATCAGTCCAAGAGCCGCATAGCGTCCTATGATGAGCAAGATGCCTGCAATGATTTCCACGATTCCAATCAATCCCCATACAAAGCCGGACTTCATCAGATCATTCATGAAATTCATTGCTTCAGTTGGTGGCTCCGGCATGGGCATAAATTGGAAAAAGTGGTTCAGGCCAAATACCAAAAGAATAACCCCCAAAACGATTCGAATAATTTTAACTCCTAGTTGAGATGGTTTCATAAGCATTAGTTTTTTAGTTGGCGCTTAAATATACAAAATAAGAGTTAAAAATCAATATTTAAAGCAATTTAATTAAAATAACATGATGCAGCTAAGAACGAAATTTTTGCCAGGATTGACTCAAGGGGCTTGGGGCAGATGCATATTAATGGCAGATTAGCGGGTAATAGAATGAGTTTGTCTACGATAGAACATCGTATTGTTTAGCATACCGGCTTTGTATAAATGACGTTAAGAATTCATAACAATATTGTGATACTTTCGTGATAATTGCCCGCTACTTTTGAAAAGTTAATTTGACAAGAAGAAACATGTGAGTTTCAGAGTTGTTGAACTGTGAAACTGACATTCAATCAAAAAATAGTAGCTGGGATGAAAAAAGTATTGGTTGTTGAGGATGATAATGATATTGTAGACCTACTCACTATTCACTTAAAAGACCTTGACTGCCAAGTGGAAGTGGCTAACGACGGTGACCGGGGGTTGCGTAAAACTCTTGAGGATGCCTATGACTTGATCATCCTTGATATCATGCTACCGGGCACCGACGGGAATTCTATAGCTCAGAAACTTCGTGCTTTTGAGATTTATACGCCTATCCTGATGCTTACCGCAAAGACCGAGGAAGTGGATAAGGTACTGGGCCTGGAGTCCGGTGCGGATGATTACATCACCAAACCTTTCGGAGTAAGAGAATTCATAGCCAGGGTTAAAGCCATTTTCCGTCGCCTGGAGCAGGATATAAAAAAGACGAACCAAGCTGACACCAAACACTTGT
>JAIPAH010000206.1 GCA_021740175.1 Bacteroidales bacterium | reverse complement strand
AAACCGCAAGATCCGTCAAAACCTGCCGCGGGAAGAACATCGATCCGTGGCTATGGAAAACGCTAAAAATATGGGAGCAGTAGCCTTGTTTGGCGAAAAATACGGAGAAAATGTCAGAGTTATCAAATTCGGGGATTCCGTCGAACTATGCGGTGGCACTCATGTAGAGGCTACAGGCCAAATCGGGATATTTAAGATAACAACCGAAACGGCCATTGCGGCCGGAATAAGAAGAATAGAAGCTGTCACAGCGGATGAGGCGGAAAAATACATCAATCAGAACCTTGAACAGCTTGCGGAAATCAAAAGCTTGTTTAAGAACTCTAAAAATATTGTGAGAAGCGTTTCCAGCACCCTGGAAGAAAACAAAAAGCTGGAAAAAGAAGTGGAAAAACTAACCCGTGAAAAAGCACTGAACCTCAAAAATGAGCTAAAGGAATCCATAGAAACAATTAACGGAATCAATTTTCTGGGTACATACCAAAAGCTGGATATGGCCATGGTTAAGGACCTGGCCTTTGCGATGAACAATGAAATCGATCGTCTGTTCTTTGTCATCGCTTCCGAAGACAAAGGAAAAGCTAATCTTACCCTCATAATTTCAAAGGAACTGGTCCGGGAGCATGACCTCAATGCAGGACAGATCATTCAAGAACTGGCCAAAGAAATTAAAGGCGGTGGTGGCGGCCAGCCTCATTTTGCCAGTGCAGGAGGTAAAGACCCCAATGGTCTGAATAAAGCACTGAGCAAAGCCAAAGAATGGATAAAAGAAAAGGTGTAAAATTGTTAAACTTATAATATTTATCATTAAACGTAATAACTTTTTTTCCCGTCCTGTTGAAAGTTTTATAAAGCAGGTTTTATGCGTTAATTTTTTATTTTTTTTTGTAGTGTCGAAAACTTTTACAATGATTTGTTGTTAATTTATTGGATATACTTTTTCAACAGTTATGGCAGGATATACAATTAAAGATTTGGAGCGATTATCCGGCGTTAAGGCACATACTATAAGGATATGGGAAAAGCGCTATGGTATAATAACACCCAATCGGACCGACACAAACATAAGGCGATATAATGACGAAGATTTAAAATCTATATTGAATATCGCCATCTTAAGAGAGAATGGATACAAAATCTCGGATATCGTTTCGTTCAATAATAAGGAGCTATCGGATCAGGTGCTCAACTTTACCACCAATCCGAGACATCATTCGACACAAATAAACAACCTTATCCTGGCCATGATCGAACTGGATGACCGCAAATTTGATAAAATCATAACAAATTCTACGGTAAGAATAGGTTTTGAAGAAACCATCCTGAATGTGATATATCCTTTTCTCGAAAAAATTGGCATCCTATGGCAAATAGGCTCTGTAAATGCGGCCCAGGAACATTTTGTCACTAACCTTCTCCGTCAGAAATTACTGGTTGCCCTTGACGGTCAGATGTCAGGGGCTCATCCCGAAGCCAAACGTTTTATGCTTTTCCTCCCGGAATCGGAATACCATGAACTTGGTTTGCTCTTTTTTGCTTATATCGTCAGAAAAAGCGGACATAAGATTATCTACCTTGGGCAATCTGTACCCTTTGAGGATGTGGTGGAAGTAGCTAAGATGAAAGAACCGGATTACATCATTACATCGGTAACCGCAGCCCTGGACCAAGAGGCGCTCGATCAATTTATAAATAACTTATCTTCTCACTTCTCAAAACAGACAATCTTCTTTTCAGGCCTCAAAGCAAGAGATTACAACAAAAAACTTCCGGAAAATTTTACTATCGTCAAAGATGTGAATGAGCTGAAAGAACAAGCAGCCTTCAATCAATCCCTTGTTTGAAATAGTTTGTCCACTTCCATAGCGCAATAAAATACATAAGGGCTAATTTGGTCTAACTTTACTCCTATGACAAAATGTCCCTTCTTTCTGCCATTATTTAACTTTTCTGATGGGTATTCATGAAAAATAAATCAGGCAAACTTTTGCTCATGGGAATTCAAGCATCCCATTACCTTTTTTGAAAGCATGTCACTGTTCATTCTTTATTGTCTTATAATGAACAATTGATATGATAACATTAAAATTATAAAGTACGTATAGTCACTATTTTACGCTATTTTAACATTTTTTTTAACAAATTTTTGGCATTTATTTGGATTATTTTTAAATAAAATGTTTAACTTTGTAGTAAGTTAATTGAACAGGCAATTTGTAAAACGAAAATAAACCGTACTACTATGACAGCAATAGAATTTAACCACAAACTTCTAAACCTTCAGGACAACCTGACATTTTTTGCACGGTCGCTGACGGCAAACGAAGAAGAAGCTAAGGACCTGGTTCAGGAAACAAACATCAAGGCTTTGACCAACATGGAAAAATTTGAACCGGATACAAACCTTAAGGCATGGACTTATACCATAATGAAGAACACCTTCATTAACAACTATCGCAGGAAGGTAAAGGCCAATACGATTATAGATACTACAGAAGATTTGTATTATCTGAACAATACGAAGGCTACGAAATTCGAGTCACCCGAGTCCTATCTCTCGAATGATCAAATTCAGCGAAACATCAAATCTCTGGATGAAAATCAGCGTACGCCCTTTGAAATGCATACGCAGGGTTATAAGTACAAAGAAATCGCTAATAAACTCAATCTTTCGATTGGCACGGTGAAAAGTCGGATCTTCTTCACGCGTAAGAAGTTAATGGAAAAACTGGAAGACTTTAATAACTGAACCTTATCCGAAGAGATAGGGGTGAGAGATATGCGAGGGCGTCTCTTTAACAGGAGACGCCTATTTTATTTTAGCCCGCGCCTGATCTCTGTTCAATTGAATAATAGCCACCAGCATCACTATTACACTCATCCATTGCACCCAGGAAAGCTGATAGTCATTTATCCAATAATCAAACAAAATCGCCGAAAGCGGAAAAAACAACTCACAAATCGTACTCACGATGGCTTTCACCTTCTTTAAACCGTAATAGTAAAGAAATATAGCCCCCGAACCCGTTGTGATGGCGATGATAAAAAATATGCCCCACTGCTTTGGAGTAGTAGCCTGCACTAAGCTAATTTCTCCGGCTACAAGCACATACACCAACATCAAAATTGCGGTAAATCCATACCTGTAAAAGGTAGTGGTCGCGAAATTGTATTTGATCAGCACTTTCTTGCTAAATACCGTGGAGCTGCCGAAAGAAAAAGCCGCCAGCAGTGCAAAGGCGGCGGCTGCCGCAGTATCCCCTCCGGTACCGACCCGGGGAACTTGTAATCCGAAAGTCAGAAAATAACCCCCAATGATAGCCAAAGATGCCCATAATAAATAGCGGGGACCCAGGCGCTCTTTCAAAATTACTGCAGCCAAAACAATTCCGAATACCGGTTGCAGTTTCTGGAGCAACACAACAACCGACAATTTCTGGAAGCCTACGAGAAACAAAGCCTGAACAATGGACAAAGTACCAAGCGCCCCACCAAAAACAGCCACTAACAACAAATAAAAATAATCTGACTTAGAAAAGTATATCAGGTTTCGATATTGACGATGAAAGAAAAAGTTCATTATTAGAAAAGGTAACATGTGGAGGACAAAAACCACATAACCAATTTTCAATTCGTAAAGGCGGGGCGTAAGTACCACACCGTCAAAACCCCAAAGGATAGCCGCCAGTGATATAGCGACGGCACCAATAATTGTAGCCCGTTTCTGCATGCTTTTAACTCATTTTAGCACCGCGCAAAAATAAAAAGAAAAGCACTCCTGTTTTATAAATCATTCAGGCCCTTTTTTCTTATAAAGGTTAAAAATATTCCTTCACTTCGCGTTTAAGGTAAAGCTTAGCTCTTTCGACAGGTTTCAATCCCAATTCCGCCGACTTCTCAAAAATCTTGCGAGCAAGCTGGTTGGCCGAAGCATCATCTTCCATCTCCATGGCTGCGGAGTTAATAAGTTTAATGATTTCCTCCTTGGCATTGACCACATATTTCCATCCCTCCGCTGAAACATAAATCTGCTGGGAAAGATTGTGTTCAAATTCATCACGAATGTTTTCCAATAATTTCGTATGAAACTGCGAAACGGTATAATCCGGGTCTTTAACCCGGAATATCAAACTCGAGGGAGAAATGCGCTCCAAAAGTAAAATGATGCGTTCGTAGGCCTGAAGACGTATCGGAGTCGTAGCCTTCTGTTGTTCAGCTTTCAGCGATATCATATAGTTTCTTTGATATGAATCCAAAAGCTTTTTTAGCAGATAATACGCTGTAATGGCAACTATAATGGCCGGCAAGGCGGAAATAAGTACTGTTATGACATTCATGGGCTCTCCTGTGTAATTTTTACTACTTTTAAATAAAACAAAAACGCCAATCAAAAGCAAAAATAATACAATAAATAACCCTTTAATAATAAACTCTTTTACTAAATTTGTCTATCTCTAAAAAAATTAAAATTCATCAGCTCAATGAATACTTTATCAAAACGAATTCAATCCTTAGCTGAATCAGAAACCCTGGCAATGACCCGCCGTAGCCGAGAGTTGGCAGCCAAGGGTCACGACATTGTAAACCTGAGTATAGGTCAACCCGATTTTTTCACGCCGGCATTTATCAAAGAAGCTGCCAAAAAGGCCATTAATAACAATATCACCCATTACCCTCCGGTTGCGGGTTTTAAAGAGCTTCGCGAAAGTATTGCCGGCAAACTGAAAAGAGATAATAACCTGGATTACGATCCTTCTCAAATCGTTGTATCCACCGGGGCAAAGCAATCCATCGCCAATACGGTGATGAGCTTGATTGACCCCGGCGATGATGTGATCGTGCCCGTTCCCTATTGGGTCTCATACCGCGAAATTATCCGATTGGCCGGTGGAAACACCGTTTTTATCAACACCAGTATCGAAAATGATTTTAAGGTTACTCCCGACGAATTAGAAGCCTCAATCACTGACAAAACCAAGCTTATTATCTTCAGCTCTCCCTGTAATCCGACGGGTTCCGTCTACAGCCGCGAGGAACTAAAACAGCTAGCCGCACTTTTTGAAAAGTATCCCGGTTTGTACATTATCTCCGATGAAATATATGAGTTAATCAATTTTAACAGCCATCATGAATCTATTGCCCGTTTTGAGGCGATAAAAGACCGTGTGATTGTAGTTAACGGGGTGAGCAAAGGATTTGCCATGACCGGTTGGCGGTTAGGTTATCTTGCTGCAAACCCGGAAATCGCCAAAGCTACTGAGAAATTCCAGGGTCAAATCACTTCCGGGGCTTCCTCTATTTCGCAAATGGCGGCAAAAGCTGCCCTGGATGCCATTCCGGAAAATGTTAAGGAAAAAGATGAAATGCTGCAAGCTTTTATCAAAAGACGGGATTTACTTATCGATGGACTTAACCAAATTGAAGGAATTAAAACCAATGTTCCGGCCGGGGCCTTTTACATCTTCCCGGATGTAAGCGCCCTGTTTCATAAAACCTATAAGGAAGAACCCATTGAAAACAGTAACCAATTATCCGATTTCCTGCTCAATGAAGGGCATGTGGCTACCGTTCCCGGCACTGCTTTCGGCGATCCCAATTGCATCCGAATCTCATATGCTACGTCGGAGAAGCAGCTTAAGGAGGCACTTAACAGAATAGCACAAGCTCTCGGGAAATTAGAATAGTCCTGTCATTTCTGAAAATTTATGT
>JAIPAH010000037.1 GCA_021740175.1 Bacteroidales bacterium | reverse complement strand
AAATTTAAAAGGATGATAAATGAGGGTTTATTAACAAAAAAGTGGGTTATTAACAAAAAGAAAAAAGTAAGCAAAAAAGAAAAAGTCAACATCACCATTAAATAGGTAAAAAAAGTCAACGTTATTTAGGCATGGACATTTCAAATTACACAGGCAAACCCGCAATCCAAAATTTGCAAACGAGTGCAATTTTCCCGAACCCACAATTTAATAATCGGTGAATATTATATATCTTTGGACAATATTGTCTAAACAAATATAACAAGATGAAAACTTTTGGAGAATACCTTAGACAAATTAGAGAGGAAAAATCATTGCCTTTAAGAAAAGTAGCGGCTGCCCTTGATATTGATACTTCTATACTAAGTAAAATTGAACGCAATGAGAGGAGAGCAAATATTGAGATGATACCCATAATTGCGAAAACTCTTGACAAAACTGAGAAAGAAGTTCAAATTGAATATATCAAATCACTTGTATTAACTGAATTGGGAACACTAAATTATTTGAAAGAAGGGTTAAAAGCAACATTGACTGAAATAAAGTAGACATATTTATGGAAAATAATTCAAACAATATAGAATATAATTATGAAATCCAAAGGAGCAAAGTTTTATAAAGCTGCATTACAGGTAAATTCTTACAGATATAATTATGATTATCGTGGAGGTGAGCTATTCGGTGAGGATGATTATAATAAAAGAGTTGTTGAACAATGCCAGAAAGAAGGAATAGAAGTTATAGGACTGGCAGAACATGGTAACGTGGATCTCACAGACAAGCTTCGACAAGAACTCATAAAAGCTAATATTACAGTTTTTCCGGGTTTTGAATTACAAAGTGCGGAAAAAATTCATATCATTTGCCTGTTTTCTCCCGAAAGTGACAAAACATGGTTAAACCAAATGCTTGGGACCCTTCAGGGAGAAGCATTTAATCCAAACGAAAGAACAGACGTTTCCTCAAATAGATATTGCGATATTGCCCAAAAGGTTTTAGATGCCGGAGGAATTACTTATGTAGCACATGTTGAAGATGAAAATGGTTTATTAAGAGTAAATGATGGCAAAGGTGGTCACCCTAAAATCTGGAAAGATGAAACATTGGTCCAAGCTGTTCAAATAAATAAGCCCACATTAGATGAACTTGAGCAAAAATACAGAAACATAATTAGAAACAAAGACATTAACTACAAACGCAGGCGCAAAGTGGCTGTTCTTAATGCTAAAGATATTGACAAGCCGGAAACATTTTCTGATGAATTGGCTAATTGCTGGATTAAGATGGATAAACCGTCAATTGAAGGATTAAGACAGGCTTTTATTGATGGTGACTCACGTGTACGATTAAATGCTGAAAAACCTGATGATAAACATTCAAAATTGCTGGTATTAAAGATACAATCTGCTTTTTTTTCTGATTTGGAGTTACATTTGAACACCAACCTTAATGCCTTGATTGGCGGGCGTGGAACCGGAAAAAGTACACTTATTGAATGTATAAGGTACGGCTTAGAGTTAGAGTTTCATTCCGAGGATTCTAAAAACAGAGCCAGAGGGTTACTTAAAGAAAATTTTCATGACGGAAATATTGAGTTAACTGTTTTTTCTTCACGCTATAATAAAGAATATACAGTTCATCGCATTTATGGACAACCACTGGTAATTAAAAACAGTGATGGAAGTATTTCTAATTTATCTGTCAAAGATATTTTACCGGAAATAGAAATCTATGGGCAAAATGAAATATTTGAATTTGCTGAGAAACCAGAAAACCACGTTAAAATACTGGAACGATTTTTACCACAGGAAAGCAATCAGATACCTGATATAAAACGCAGATTATACGAGAATCGTATTAAACTCATAGAAGCTTTAGATAAGCTTGATGAATTGGAAAATAAAAAAAACAAGGAAAAACAATTAAAAGAACGTCAACAAGCGCTTCATCAACTTGGTTTGGATAAAAAATTTAAAGAACAGGATATTTATAACCGGGAACGGGAAAGAATCTTAAACCGTTCTGATAAAGAATATGCTGAGATAAATGAAATTGTAAACCAATTGGATACAATTATCAATGAAACGGATTTACAATATCTAAATGAAAATGCACTTAGCGATTTGAATAACAAAGATTTATTAAAAAAGCTAAAACCGGTTTGGACTACCTATTTAAACAAAATTAAACAGGCGCTTCAACAAATTAACCAAGCCAATGAAGATTTTAAATCAAATTCAGATAGTATTAAAAATCAATGGCAACAAAAATTTAATGACTTCAGTAAAGAATTTGAAAATTTAATTAAAAAACTACCTGATACAACAGGAAGAAAAGGAAGCGATATTGCAAAGGAATTCTCAAATATTAGCCGGGAACTAGCAGCAATCCAAGGCATTGCTAATCAATATGATAAACATAAACAATGGAAAGATGAATTACTGAATCAGCGTGAAAATTTACTTTTTGAATTAGATGAAGCAGTAATTCAGCGTTATAGACAAATAGATAAAAAGGCAAGAAAACTAAATAAAAATGAGTTAAAAGATAAAATGAAAATTGTAGTCAGAAAACATGGCAATCGCAATAATTTAAAAGAATGGATGACAAGTTTGCATGGTGTTGGTCCAAGAAAGATTGGGTGGATAGAGGAAAAAGACGATATAACAGTTAGACAATTAGTTAAGGATATTCGAAGTGGAGATGAAAACATCCTAAAGCAGGAATATGGAATGACAAGTGCAACTTCAGAAGCACTTGTTAAAATATCGAATAAACAACTACTCGAATTAGAAGAATTAGTATTAGAAGAATCTTTGGATATAGTTCTTAATGTTGGTACTTCTAATGAACCTAATTTTAAGAATATAAAAGGATTATCTTCAGGGCAAAAATGTACGGCTATTCTTAATTTACTTTTACTTGAGAGCAAAGACCCCCTAATTATAGACCAGCCTGAAGATAATCTTGATAATACTTTTATTGCAGAAAATATAGTAAATGAATTAAGAAAACAAAAAGAAACTCGTCAGTTTATATTTAGCACGCACAACGCTAACTTACCTGTTTTTGGTGATGCAGAATGGATTGGAGCAATGGAAATTGATGAGGGTAAATCAATAATAAAAGACGAACATATTGGTTCAATAGATAAAGCTAACTTAAGGCCTTTAGTAGAAAATATATTAGAAGGCGGTAAGGAAGCTTTTGAAATGCGTGGATTAAAATATACTTTTTAAAGGAATAAATGCTATGAAATATAATGATCTGTTAGAAATTTTATCAAATCCCGAAAATTATTATATTGAATTTAAAAGAGATGATGTTCGTCCGGAACATTTGGCTAAAGAGATTGTAGCTTTTGCCAATTTCAGGGGTGGGCAGGTTATTCTCGGGGTTGATGACAATACAAAAGAAATAGTAGGTTTAACACGGGATAATTGTGAGGAATGGGTGATGGATACTGTTTTTAACCGTTACATCACACCTTCTATCATTCCATTGTATGAAGAGATCAACACGCCTGAAGGCCATAAAGTTGCAGTAATTACTATAGAACAAGGGACATTAAAACCGTATGCAGTAAAACAAAATAACAGGGAAACAATTTATATTCGTATTGGTAGCATTTCTAAAATTGCCGACAGAGATCAAATGTTACGAATGAGCCAGGAAGTTGGTCATTACCACTTTGAAATTGCACCGGTATCAGGTACTTCAATTAAAGATTTAGATAAAGAGTTATTTATAGAATTCTATAAAAAAACCTATGACGAAAAAGTAAGTTTCGATATTAAGGATAAAGATTTAGAAGATCTGCTTTCGGGTTACGATTTAATGGTACAAAGTAGCTTTGGTGAAAAAGTATGCAGCATTGCAGGGTTAATATTATTTGGCAAAAACCCCGCCAAATTTTTACCTCAGCATGGAATAAGAGTTCTTCATTACAAAGGGGATGAAATTTCTT
This sequence comes from Bacteroidales bacterium, assembly GCA_021740175.1. Taxonomy (GTDB): domain Bacteria; phylum Bacteroidota; class Bacteroidia; order Bacteroidales; family JAIPAH01; genus JAIPAH01. The sequence goes on along the minus strand of JAIPAH010000037.1, from coordinate 19,345 downwards.
TTGAAAGTGTTTCGGATAAAAATTTTACTGCTCCTATAGGCAGGATATTAAAGGATAATGAGCTTGAGCGCAGCGGGTTGGTTGACCATGTGATGCAGCATCTTTCGGAAAAGCTATCTGAAGAAAAGATGGCCGATGATGGTATTACAAGAATAAGAAACTGGGTTATTCCGGAAAGAGTATTGCGTGAAGTGATTGTCAACAGTATCATTCACAGGGATTATACCCGAAGTGGAAAAAATGAAATACGTTTGTTTGATAACAGAATCGAATTTGAAAGCCAGGGCAGGCTGCCAAACACCCTAACCATTGATAAAATTAAAGCGGGTCAAAAATATCCGCGTAACCCTTTATTAGTACAACATGCACAATATTTGGGATTAATGGAGCATAAAGGATTAGGTATAAGGAAAATTGTTATTGAGAAATTGAAAAACATGGGTTTCCCGGAGCCAGAACTTATTGAAACAGATGAGTTTTTTAAGGTAATCATAAAAAAGAAAGTATAATTATCGCCGACTCTATTTGTAGCTTTCCGTTGTCTACAAGAGTAAAAAAGCGAAGAAACCTTGCATAAAATCTAATGGTATTTGTTATCTTTGTTTGTATGAGAGCAGTAAACTTAAAAATACCAGACACCGTTGACCTTGACGATAAAGACATAGCAATGATAGTCGCTTCAACGCTTTATGAAAAAGGTAAACTTTCTTTAAAACAAGCCGCGGAATTAGCCGGTCTTTCTAAAACAACTTTTGCGGAGTTACTTGGCAAATATGGTGTTTCTATTTTTAACTACCCTCCTTCCGACCTTTCAAGAGATGTAAACAATGCCTAAGACAATTATTTGAATGAATAGGTGATTTAGGAGCAAAATTCCCTTCTTCGTTCAAACGAATCAAACAAACCAAGTAAACAGAACATCATTTCAAAGCCCGCTACAACGTTTTTACAAGAATCCTTTTCACCCCTTCATATCTCTTTCCTTCAGCTTCATTATTTGATTTCTTTTGGTGATACCGAAAGCCTGCGGCTTTTGGCGTGAGTTGTATTCCGACCACATGGAGAGGGTATAGGCACCACTGTCGTGAAGGATGATATAATCGCCTTCTTCAATGGGAGGAAGGTTAATGTTTCGGGCCAGGATATCCCCGGCAAAGCAGAGCGGCCCGGCGATAACCCAGGGATTTTCGGCCCGGCCGGTTTTGATGCGGCCATCGGGCGTGGCCACACTGATTTCGTGCTTCCACTGCTGCGGGTGGTAGGTCTCCCGGATAAACATATTGGCCCCGGCATGAATCATGGCGGTATTGACCCCACGGTGGTATTTGACGTACTCAACCCGGCTGATGGCGAATCCGGCGTTGGTGAAAAGGTAGCGGCCGAATTCAGTGATAAGTTGGTAGTCCGGCCCAAAGAGCTCCGGGCAAGTGTCTTTAAGCTTTGCAGCATAGCCAGCCATAGTTGGGGGAGAGGTGGTGCGATGGTAGGAGATCGGTAAACCGCCGCCAATATCAAAATAGGAAATTTGTCTTTTGATAGCGTGTTTTGCAAATGCTTTGTGAATATCCCCGGCCAGATCGAGCACCTTGCGGACGCCTTTCACCAGCATATCAGGCTGACAGCCCTGCGAGCCTATATGCAGATGGATGCCGTTGAGCCATGGATAGGCCAGGTAAGCTTGAATGATTTCCTCGTATTTTTCTTCCAGCGGCACTCCAAACTTCGAGTAATTCCCCGCTACACTGGTAATGGCTATGGTTCCTATGCCTACCTGGGGATTTATGCGTAAGCCGATGTTGCTTTGGGAAGGCCGGTTGTTTTTGATAGCCGCAATACGTTCCAATTCCTGCAGCGAATCGGCGTTGATGTGGATATTTCGGGTCAGGGCATCTTTCAGCTCTTCGCGGGTTTTGACGGGCGAGTCAAAGACTATTTTCGACGGGGGATAGCCGCTTTGACGGGCTATTTTCAGTTCGCCGGCCGATGCTGCTTCAAGCCCGAAATCCGTATCGCGCAGATGGGCTAATAAGGATGCGTTGGGACTGGCTTTGATGGCCATGGTATGAAAGGCGTTATCCGGGAAGGACCGGCGAATGCTCTGGAGACGCTCGCGCAGGTAAGGCAAATCATACACCAGCGCAGAGGTGTCCCGCCGCTTGTCGAAAGCCTGCGAATTGAAAAGCTTCGGGAGGATTTCCGAAATACGCTGATTGGTTAAATGGTGTTGCATGGCCTTTTGTTTATCATAAAGATAGTAAAATCACGCAAAGTGAGTGGATTCCCAAAAATATAGAAAAAGCGGTGCACTCCTCAACCTATCTTTTTTTATATTTGCTCAAAATCAAAACAATCAGCCATATGAAACTACTCGAAGGAAAAACTGCCCTGGTAACAGGTGCTGCTCAGGGTATTGGTAAAGCCATCGCCTTAAAATTCGCTGAACACGGAGCCAATGTTGTATTTACGGATTTAGAATATAATGACGCCTGCAAGCAGCTCGAAAAAGAGCTGCGCGAGTATGGTGTGAAAGCTGCAGGATATGCCTCAAACGCCAGCTCTACCGATGATAGTGCCCGTGTAGTAAATGATATTTTAAAGGAATTTGACAGATTGGATATCCTTGTTAATAACGCCGGCATCACAAAGGATAATCTCCTTATGCGAATGTCGGAAGGAGATTGGGATGCCGTCATGAATGTAAACCTGAAGTCCGTTTTCAATCTCACCAAAGCTATCCAGCGCCATATGCTAAAAAACCGCCAGGGAAGTATTATCAATATGAGTTCGGTGGTGGGCGTTAGCGGCAATGCCGGCCAATCGAATTATTCTGCCTCGAAGGCCGGGATTATCGGATTCACCAAATCCATTGCCCAGGAACTCGGCTCCAGGAATATCCGCTGCAATGCCATAGCTCCCGGTTTTATTGAAACCGAAATGACAGGCCAGCTCTCGGATGAAGTACGCGAGGAATGGTCGAAGTTGATTCCGCTTAAGCGCCCCGGTAAATCGGAAGATGTGGCTAATACGGCAGTTTATCTCGCTTCCGACCTTTCGGCTTATGTCACCGGCCAGGTGATAAGCGTTTGCGGTGGAATGAATATTTAAACGCGACATAGCTTTACGATGTAAAAGGTAGCCAAAAAAGGGGAAAGTTTGACATTGAAATAATCCGGCAAACATCCCTTAAAATCATAACTAAATGATATTCAGCAACTTTTCCTTGGGAGCTTAAAGGGTGAAAGTTGCTGAATATTTTTCTATGAAATTCAATAATGATTTTTTACTGTCCTCCCGATGAAAAATGAAACATTATGTTTTCCGGTGAATCAGAAGTTCTTAAACTAATGTTTGCATGTGGGTATGGGCAGCCAGAGGCTGCAAGAATTCTGTGTCAAAACGAAGACGTTTTGACTAACCTCTCTAACTTTGTTTGTACAGCCTAAACGTTAGACGCGTCTTCGTTTCGCCTACTTTCATTCTTTAAGTTTACTCGCTTTTGCAAACTTTGACTTTTTTATTATGGATTGAAGAGCAATGGAAGGAGGAGGAATCTGATCATTCCACTGCAAAAGTCATTTGAAATTCCTAACTAGCTAGTTGGCCTATTTGTGTGTTTTAGTATTCATTTTAACACTCCAAAAACCTTTTGTTGCGGTATTTACATTAGGAGCTTGAAATCCTCCACGAAAGTTGAACCTTATTGATTTTGCTTTGGGGGCCCTTAACCTTATTTCATTGGTTTTTTGTAGCTTTGGACATTCAAAAAAAGCAGAATTTTGGAAAATACGATTCTTACTGAATATCCCTTATGGTTCCTTTTGTTATGTATTGCAGGAGGCTTGGTTTATGCTTCCGTCCTTTATGTGCGGAACAAAAAATACAACTATAGCCAGGGGCTGAAGTGGGGCCTGGCTTTGCTGAGGTTTGTTGCCGTAACTGTGATTGCGTTTTTGCTTTTATCGCCTCTTTTCAGGTCAACGAGCTATGAAACGGAAAAGCCTGTTATTGTTTTTGCCCAGGACAACTCTTCTTCCGTAAAGCTATCCGAATCCTCCGGGGATTTTCAGCAGCAATATGCCGGGGAAGTTAACCGGCTGAAGGATCGCCTTTCCGAAAAGTATACCGTGGATGCCTATACCTTCGGAGAAAAAGTGGAGCAGACCGATTCTATCACTTTTGACGAGGCAGCCACCAGTTTTGCCCCGCTGGTCGATAATATCAATGTCAACTATGCAAACCGGAATGTCGGAGCAGTCGTGCTAGCCAGCGATGGGGTTTATAACCAGGGTATCAACCCCCTGTATAGTGATTTGAGTTCATCTTTTGATGTTTATACCCTGGGCTTAGGCGATCCACAGCCCCGCAAAGAAGCCAGGCTCGCAAAAGTGATTGCTAATGATATCGCTTTTATCGGGAATGAGTTTCCGGTGGAGGTGTTAGTAAATGCCTCTATGGCGAAAGGGGAAAGAACGGTGCTTAAAGTCTTCCGTGATGATGAGAAGGTTTTGACCCGCGAGATCCGGATAAACCAGAATTCTTTTTCGGAGAAGATATCGTTTTATCTTGAAGCACAGGAGAAAGGCCTGCAGGAATACAGGCTGGAACTGGATAGCCTTGAAAGAGAGAAGAATGTGGTGAATAATGTGCGGAATATTTTTGTGGACGTGTTGGATGATAAATCTTCGATTCTTGTTCTCTCTCATTCGCCGCATCCTGATGTCTTCGCTATAAAATCCGCCCTGGAGCGTAGTAAACGTAACGAGGTGACCGTTTCCCTTTTGGATGCCTTTGAAGGGCGAGTAGCTAAGTATGATATGGTAGTGCTGCATCAAATTCCGGCCGAGAATACAAAATCTGCGGAAATGCTGGACCGCGTTTTTGAGCAAAATATTCCTTCGTTGTTTGTCATCGGGCAGCAATCCAGCATTAAGTTTTTCAACTCCCTTAATATTGGTTTGCAGATCAACAATACCAACGGAAGTATCAATGAAGCCTTACCGGAATTCAACCCGGATTTCACCTTGTTTAATACCAATGTCCGGTTAAAAAACCTGTTTAAAGAAGCACCCCCTCTGAAGACACCTTTCGGGGATTATGAGAGCTCACCCTCGATGAATCCTTACCTTTATCAAAAGCTGGATGATCTTTCCACTAAGATGCCTCTGATAGCTTTGTCGTCACAGCAGGAACAAAAGACCGGTGTGATTGCCGGTACGGGGGTTTGGAAGTGGCGCGTCAGGGACTATTTGATGCATGAGAATCACGAAACTTTCAATGGTTTTATCAACGCGCTTTCCCGCTATATGATTTTAAACCGTGACCGTGACCTTTTCAGGGTGGATTACGAAAACCGTTATGCCGAGAATGAAGAAGTGATTCTTACAGCCGAGTTGTATAATTCTTCCTATGAGCTTGTAAATGAGCCCGAAGTGAAGTTAAACCTGGAAAATCAGCAGGGAGAGTCTTTTGAATATGTGTTTGACCGTACATCGGATAAATACCGCCTGAACGCCGGGGCACTGGAAACAGGCAACTATAGTTTTACAGCATCCACCAAATGGGGCGGAGAATCTTATAGTAAAGAAGGTCGCTTTGTTGTAACCCCGGTTAACCTGGAAGCTCGTAATACCCAGGCCGATCATGAGATGCTGAAGCAATTGTCTGAAAAATACAATGGCGCTTTCTTCACTCAAAATCAGATGGAGCCTCTGGCCGATACGCTTCTGAATAATGAGGAGATTAAACCGGTTAGGTTTTCGCGCCTGGATTATCGTCCTTTGATTGATATCGAGTGGATTCTTGTTTTTATTCTCTTGTTGCTGTCAGCGGAATGGTTTTTACGTAAATATCATGGAGGCTACTGATGTTTTTTTACCTGTCAAAGATTTTCGGTTACTTATTGAATCCCACTGCATGGGTTTTTATGGCCTTGGTGGCAGCAGTTATCACCAAAGGAAGGTGGCGTAAGCGGCTAATCATCCTTGCCTTGGTCTTGTTTTATGTTTTTTCCAATAATTTTTTGCTGAAAATCTTTCTCCAGCCATGGGAAGACCAGGGAAAGACCCAAATTGAGAGTACGTATGATGTCGGAATTGTGTTAGGCGGGTGGATCGCCGAATATGACAAAGAGCTTGACCGGGCTGTGTTTAAAAAAGTTCCCGACCGCCTGTTGCAGGCCTATCGCCTGTACCGCACCGGCCATATCGATAAGATACTTATTTCCGGTGGTAGCGGTCATTACCTTTATCCCTGGAAAAAAGAGGCGAAGGTGGTCAGAAATTATCTCCTGGAGATAGGTATGCCTGAAGAGGATATCCTTGCGGATACTTCTTCGCGCAACACTTATGAGAATGCGGTGCATTCCAAAAAAGTGCTTCAGCAACATCCGGCGATAGACTCAAAACTATTGATCACTTCAGCCATCCACATGCGGCGAGCTGAAGCTTGCTTCGAATCCGTGGGAATGGAGGTCGATACCTTTGGAGCCGACCGGATTGTGCCGAGTGAGAATATCAACAACTTCGAAACCATTTTTATACCCAGCCTGGACTCGTACTACTACTGGCACATGCTGATTCACGAATGGATCGGTTATGTGGTTTATGATATCCGGGGATATATTGAGTAGGATGTTTTTTTTTGTTCTTTGTTTCGTGTTTAGCTTTCTTGTTGTTCCGGAAAAGCGCTTTAACGGATTGAAGAAGATTGATTAAGAGATTGAAAAGGAAGATTGAAGAAGATTGATTAAGAGATTGAACAATAAGAGACTACTCGGGAGTACTCATAAAAGTGTGAGAATGCTCAAAAAAGTGTGTCAAAGTTTAGAAAATTTGCGGTGACACACTTTCCTGAGTACCCCCTCCCGAGTGGAGAGAGTGCTCCTCTGAGTAATCTCACAAGAGAATGACACCTATAAACCTACAAATTTAAAAACCTAAACACTTAAACACCGACGCACTTAAGCACACATTCTGTAAACCTATTTCAGGATATGTTACATCTCTCATCCTCACATTCTTCAATCGCCACATCCCCACATCAAACAATTACCCCATCATCAAAATTTTTCAAATCCCTATCTTTGCACTTCAAAATAAAAGGAGCATCAAGCTATGGTTCAAACATTACTCTGGATAATATTAGGCATATTAATTTTTGACTTCCTGTTAGAGCGAACGCTGGATTATCTGAATGCCTCACGGTTAAGTGAAAAGCTTCCCGAAGAACTCAGGGGTATTTATGATGAGGAAAAATACAAGCGATCGCAGCAATATTTTAAGGTAAACCAGAAATTCGGTTTCCTTACCAGTACGCTTTCGTTTCTTGTCATGCTGGCCATGATTTATTACGGGGGATTTGCCTACATTGACGGTATAGCGCGAAGTTTCACGGATCATCCTATTCTCATTGCTTTAATTTTCTTCGGTATTCTGGGTCTTGCCGCTGATATCCTTTCCATGCCTTTTCAAATTTACGGCACATTTGTGATTGAAGAGTGCTTTGGTTTCAACAAAACCACACCAAAAACCTTTATTCTCGATAAAATAAAGGGATGGTTGCTGGGGGCAGTTATCGGTGGAGGCCTGCTATCCCTCATCATCTGGCTGTATCATTCCACCGGCGGTTGGTTCTGGATCCTGGCATTTGCGGTATTGATAACTTTTACCGGGCTAATGACGATGTTTTATTCCTCGGTCATTCTTCCGCTTTTCAATAAACTCACTCCCCTCGAGCAGGGAGAATTAAGGGAGGAGATAGAAAAACTGGCCGATAAAATAGGATTTAACCTGAAGGACATTTACGTAATGGACGGCTCGAAACGCTCTTCCAAAGCCAATGCTTTTTTTAGCGGTTTGGGTTCGAAGAAAAAGATTGTATTGTTCGATACCTTGATAAACGACCACACCAAAGAAGAGCTGGTATCAGTGCTAGCCCATGAAATCGGTCATTACAAAAAACAGCATACAAAAATTAATTTTGTTTTGGCTATTCTCCAAACGGCTATCATGTTATCTGTTCTTTCGTTTTTCCTGGACCAGGACACCATGTGGCCGCAGTACCTGGCCAATGCGCTGGGCGCTAAGCAGGCCGGTTTTCATTTGGGCATTCTGGCCTTCGGCATTCTTTACACCCCGCTGTCTATAATTCTGGGCATAGGCATGAATATTATCAGTCGCCGGCATGAATACAGTGCCGACCGTTTTGCCGTTAAGCATTACGCGGCGGAACCTCTCAAAAATGCTTTGAAAAAATTATCCGTGAAGCACCTGAGCAATCTTCAGCCCCATCCGGCCTATGTTTTTGTTTATTACTCGCATCCTCCGCTATTAAGAAGACTTAAAGCTATGGATGAGGCCGGGGAAGAATAAGCTGCTTTTTTATATTCTGTACATTGTCTAAAAAATGATGCTGTCCAGAAAAAAAATAATTCAAGACCTACTGATATTCAGCAACTTCCCTTTAGGGCCTGTCCCGGTTATTCTACCGGGAAGATTTAAGGGTAAAAGTTGCTGAATATCCTCATGGACAGATTTTGGACAGCCTCAAAAACGTTATTTACTGTTTTCCTGCTGATATGTTTCCTTTTGCTCCAGGGTTCGTCCGGGATACTGCTTAAAGGCTACCTCCAACGCATCAATGGCTTTTTCGAGGCTTTCCTTATTCAGGACGTAAGCCAGGCGGGCTTCCTGTTTCCCAAGGCCGGGTGTGGCATAAAATCCGGAAGCCGGAGCCAGCATTACCGTCTGGCCTTCATATTCGAATTCGTCCAACAGCCATTGGCAGAACTTTTCAGCGTCATCTACCGGCATGCTTACAACCGTGTAGAAGGCACCTGTCGGCTTGGGTGTATAGACACCTTCTATGTTGTTCAGGCGCTCTACCACCAGGTTGCGGCGGTCGATGTATTCGTTATACACCTCGTCGAAATATTCTTTCGGGGTATGAAGCGAGGCTTCAGCAACAATTTGACCTAATCCCGGTGGACTCAGGCGGGCCTGGCCGTATTTAAGTGCCGTAGCGATAATGTCATCATTACGGGTAACGATAGCCCCGATACGGATGCCGCACTCGCTGTAACGCTTTGATACGGAATCGACCATAACAACGCGGTCTTCCACGCCTTCCAGGTTCATCACCGAATGATGTTCGTGTCCGTCGTAGGCAAATTCACGATAGACCTCATCGGCAAAAAGGAATAGGTCATGTTTGATAATGATTTTGCGCAGGGCTTCCATCTCCTCCTTCGAATAAAGGTAACCTGTTGGGTTGTTGGGGTTGCAAATCATAATAGCTTTGGTTCTGGAGGTGATTTTCTTCTCGAAATCCTCGATAGGAGGCAGAGCAAAGCCATCTTTAATGTTTGAAGTAATAGGTACGACATTAACACCGGTGGTCACCGCAAAGCCGTTGTAATTGGTATAGAAGGGCTCGGGGATGATGACCTCATCACCCGGATTAAGGGTACTCAGAAAAGTGAACATAATGGCCTCGGAACCGCCGGTCGTAACCATGATGTTGTTGAAGTCTATTTGGATGCCCCGCTCTTGATAATAACCGGCCAATCCCCGGCGGTAGCTTTCATAACCGGCCGAATGGCTGTATTCCAAGACTTCCTTGTCCAGTTTTCTTAGCTCATCGATGGCATGTTCGGGCGTTTTGATATCGGGCTGGCCGATGTTGAGATGATAAACAGTGGTTCCCCGTTTTTTGGCAGCTTCTGCGTATGGAACTAAACGCCGTATGGGTGAAGCCGGCATCTGTCTTCCTCTTTCTGATAATTTCGGCATGGTTTTATTTTTTTGTTGTCTATAAGCAAATTTATAAAAATTATGAGATAAAGGGAATCATAGGTAGGATGGTAAGACATAAAAAAACCGGCACATCTTAATTTATGCCGGTTGTTTTAACTTAATAACTAAAGTTTCCCATTTCTTTTAAAATCGTGAATAGTAGTTCTTTATTAAAAGACTGTTTTTGTAATTCCCTATATATCAAACTTTAATGATTTCCAATTACATTAAATGACTTTCTTAGTGAATCTTTGAGCCCTTGTGCTTTACTGGCCTTCTGGAAATACTGCCACGAAGGCACGAAGACTCAAAGAAACACAAAGTTATAACTTATTTGATGATAACTTATTGCAAATCAATATTTCACAATCCTAACTTTTAAGTGCGAAACTTTAGTTAATAATATTTAGCAACTTTTTTCATCCAGGGATTTAAAGGTGAAAGTTGCTGAATATTATGTTTTGACTTTTTGTCCTCCCCTGAGAAATGCAAGGGGAAAAAATGTACACAATATTATGACTTTATAAAAAGTCTCTAATTCCCATCAGCTGATGGCGTGGCTCCCTTTTCATTTGATTTTTCAGGGATACTTCTCTCTTCTTTCTTTAAAACTTTCCCTTTGATCCGGGCAACAATCGGCGACTTTTCCGCATTGGAATAGATCGTGATAGTTTTGTGAAACCGGCCGGGTTTTTTGGTATCATATTCCACATCTATAGTTTCTTTCTTGCCCGGCAATATAGGTTTGCGTGGCCATTCCGGTACCGTGCAACCGCAAGATGACCTTACTTTCGAAAGAACCAATGGCTCTTTACCTGTGTTAGTGAAAGTGAACTGGCAGGTACCATCGCTGTTTCGGTAAATCTTACCGTAATTATACACGATACTGCCGTTATCGGTTACGACGGATTCGTCGAATGTGATTTCAGGGGCATTGGCATTTGAATCCTGTGCCATCACGTTAAAACTGAATAGTAAAGCTACAAATAAGACTGTTATCGGTTTCATAATATTTCTTTTTTTTTAACTCAGTACAAATTTATAAAAATGTTTTCTTGTTTATCAATATTTTTAAAATTGATAACTCTATTCTAATAAATGGCTGATAAATTTTAAAGATTGTTTTTTTGGATTTTGAACCCGTTTTACGGGGTAAACTTTTTCAGCATGTTCAATGGAAAAGTTCGTTCATTTTACAATTCAACCGGTATTTAGTCGAGCACGTTCACTTTTTCTGTTTCAGCTCAGCCAAATATTGATAATGGTCATCTTCGTAGAGCTTGACGGCTTCAAATCCGAAATCATTGGCTAAAACCTCAAGCGAGATGAAGTCAATATACAACCAGTAAAATTTTTCGCTGCGAATATTTTTGTATTCCATAACAAAATCAAAAACACCATAATAGGGGCTGGATAGATCGATTTCGACGGTTTGGTTTCTTTCGCTGAAGAGGTAAGAAATATCCGTAGAGTCCAGTAGGATGACCGAATCTTTATGAATCAGCGTTTTTACGTGGCTAAAAAATTTTTCAAGTCCTTGAAGATCACCGGTGAAGCCTATCCCGTTCATCATCATAAAGATCGTGTCATAAGGTTTATCGGTAAACTCATAAAAAGAAACCTGTCGGGCGTCTGATACCCCTTGCTCTTTCATGATATCTACTGCTCCGGGGCTGGTGTCTATGGCTGTTACAGTGTGACCATTGTGTTGCAGCCATAAGGCATGACATCCTGCGCCGGCGCCCACATCCAGCACGCTTCCCCGGCAATACTTTAGCGCTATTTTTTCCAGCTCCGGCATCCGGCCGTATGTTCTGAAAAACATGGAAGCCGGCATGTAGTCTATTCCCCCAAGTTCCGAGATGGTTTTTATTCGTCCTTCCTTTTCACGATCGAAATAATAATCATACAAGGCTCGTCCCAATGGATCGTTCGGATAAGAATGCTTTTTCATAGTATCCCAAATATATAAATTTATCAGGCCGGTTTTGGCCGGGTCAAATAAGAAAATGGGGTCATAAAGACACATAAAGGTAAAGATTTTTCTATCTTCGTCTTTTTGAAAACAATTTTAAAACCGAATACAAACAAAATACGATGATCACAAAGCAATTATTAAATCCTGAAAGCATAGTAGTTATCGGTGGTTCGGATAACCTGGAAAAGCCCGGCGGAAAAATTCTGAAAAACCTTATGGACGGAGGCTACAAAGGCGACCTTTATGTGAGCAACCCTAAGTCCGATGAGGTTCAGGGTATCAGGAGTTATCGCGATCCACGGGAATTACCCGGTGTTGATATGGCCATTATAGCCATCGCCGCCAAGTACACTCCCGATGTTGTCAAGCTGCTCACCGAGGAGAAAGGCACCAAAGCTTTCATCATTCTTTCAGCGGGTTTCAGTGAAGAGAGCGAGGAAGGCGCCCGGCTCGAAGAGCAGGTAGTAGAACAGGTGAATAAAGCCGGGGCATCCCTGATTGGCCCGAATTGTGTGGGTATTTTAACTCCCACGCATCACAGCATTTTCACCAAACCCATTCCCGAACTGGACCCGAAAGGAGTGGATTTTATTTCCGGTTCCGGTGCAACCGCCTGCTTTATAATGGAAGCCGGAATTCCCAAAGGGCTGAAGTTTGCCAACGTTTTTTCGGTGGGAAACAGTGCCCAGATGGGAGTAGAGGAGATAGTAAAATATATGGATGAAAGTTTTGATCCTGAAAGAGATTCCAGGGTCAAGCTTTTGTACATCGAGAACATCGCCAAACCTCAAATGCTACTCAAGCATGCATCGTCGCTCATACGCAAAGGATGTCGCATCGCGGCCGTCAAAGCGGGAGGCTCGGAGGCCGGAAGCCGTGCTGCTTCCTCGCATACCGGCGCGCTGGCCAGTTCCGACGAGGCTGTCTCAGCCCTTTTCCGGAAGGCCGGAATTGTTAGGTGTTACGGGCGGGAAGATTTGGTCTCCGTAGCATCTGTGTTTATGTATCCTGAACTTACAGGAAAAAATATGGCTATCATAACCCATGCCGGCGGCCCGGCAGTGATGCTGACGGATGTGCTTTCCAATAACGGGCTGGAAGTTCCCCCGATAGAAGGCCCGGAGGCAGAGGCGCTGAAGGAAGAGCTTTTCCCGGGTTCGTCGGTGGCGAATCCTATAGATTTCCTGGCAACAGGCACTGCCGAACAACTGGGAACGATTATCGACTATGTGGATACCAAATTCGACCATATCGATGCCATGGTTGTGATTTTCGGTACGCCCGGACTGTTTGAAATTTATGATGTGTACAATGTTTTGGATGATAAGATGAAAAGCGCTTCCAAACCTATTTATCCGGTATTACCTTCGGTGCTTACTGCTAAAAATGAAGTGGATGATTTTATGAAGAAGGGGCATTCCTTTTTTCCTGATGAAGTGTCGCTGGGTACGTCCCTTGCACGCGTTTACCATACGCCGGGGGCGGAACCCGCCGAAATCGAAAAGCCGGATATTAATCGAAACAGAATCCGTGAAATAATCGGAGAATGTAGGGAAGGATACATCGATCCCGAACATATCCAGGGACTTTTGGATGCTGCCGGCATCCGAAGGGCCGGGGAGAAAGTAGCTACTGAATCGAAAGAAGCTGCTGCGAAAGCTGCTGAGCTGGGTTTCCCGGTAGTGATGAAAGTCGTTGGCCCTGTTCATAAGAGTGATGTCGGAGGCGTCGTCCTGGATGTGCAGGATGAAAAGCAGGTAGAGGAGGAGTTTGAACGCATGATGAAGATCACGGATACTACCGGTGTCTTAATGCAGCCTATGCTTTCGGGGCAGGAGCTTTTCCTGGGAGCTAACAAGGAAGATGATTTCGGTCATATGGTTTTCTGCGGTTTGGGAGGAATATTTGTAGAGGTGCTGAAAGATGTGAAGACTGCGCTTATTCCGGTTAGCAAGAATGAAGCGAGCACAATGATCAGGAACCTGCAGTCTTATAAAATGATTAAAGGCACACGCGGACAGCAGGGGATTAATGAAGAGCAGTTTGTGGAAATGATTTGGCGACTTTCGGCCCTGCTGGAGGGGGCTCCGGAAATTACCGAACTCGACCTCAATCCGCTGCTTGGTACCGCTGAAAAAGTCGTAGCCGTCGATGCCCGGATTAACGTGGAAAAGTAGGTGGTAAAGTAAAAAGCCAAAAGAAGAGATGATCCGATAAACCGGATGAAAAGATATTCAGCAACTTTTACCTTTAAGTTGACTAAGGGAAAGTTGCTGAATATCGTCAATTTTCGATTTTAATGGGTGTGCACTAAATTTCTTTTAGCGCCAAATTTTGGCTTTCATATTTATTAAACGCAAGTTCGGCCTTTTAGAAAGAGTTGCCGATACTACTCAAGTAACTCTCGGGCGACTACAATTGACTCCCGTCGAATAATTTGTCCGGGATGCCGGTGTTGATTTTTACTTCTTTGACATTAAACTCTTTTTCCATTTGCCCGGTCATAAGTATGGATTGGGCTTTTTTCATTTGAGGCATGTATTCCTTCATCATTTTTCTTTTCTCAGGTGGCATGTCCTTCATTTTTTCTTTCATCTTTTTCATGGATTTCCGGGCTTCTTTAGCTTTTTTCTTTTCCTCGGCTGACATATCCATTTCCATGGTAAATTCTGTATGGTATGGAATAATCACTCCTTTGACGGTACGAAAGTCATCATTAATCATCACGGTTTTTGCATTGCGGGTTTTATTTTGCATTCGGATATCCTTGATATCATATATGCTTTTCACCATGACCCAATCCGCTCCATCTATAAAAAATGTAGCATCCACAGTAGCCTCTTGCATTCCTTTCGTCTTGGCGGGGATCATTTTTTCACCTGTGGTTGGATTAACCATCTTGTTCAGGTCTGCATTTTCTACCTTCAGGGCATGGCAGTTTTTGCCATTAACGTTTTCTGTTCCGGCATATTTCAGGTCCATGGATTCCAGGTAATTGAAGAAAACCATAGGGTTAATGTCCATTTCTTTTTTGGTCACTTCATTGGAATACGTATTCTTCGTCCAGTAGTATTTACCGTCATAAACCGAAATTTGGGTTTGACCGCTTACCTTCTGTTCATTACGAAGTTTGTAAGTGGTTTCCCCGGATTTCTGTTCCCATTTCTGGTACTTAACGCCCTGGTCTGTTTTCTTAGTCATGTCTTTAACGCCTTCCATCTGTTCTTTGTAGGCGTCTTTCATGTTGTTCATGACTTCCTTAGCGGTCATTTGTGCCTGAGATACCAGCGGAGCTGTTATAAGCAGGATGACGAAAATGTGAATCATTGATTTTTTCATAGTGTTTTTTTATTGGTTTAAGTTTTATGTAAATTCATATGTTTCCTGTCAGGAGCGATTCATAAAAAGTAATGCATTCATTTTGAGCTGTTAGCATTCGCTAAGGTAAAAGCTTATTAAGTGAATAGCAAGAAAATCAATGAATTTTATTAGCTAATGAATGAACCCCTTCTAAAAAGGTTGAAAGCAGATTTTTTCAGCTTTCAACATAAATTTTGGTTATTAGTCCGGACTCATGAAATGCTACAAAGAATAACCATCACTTTATTTTGAAATCAAATAGCTCTTTGTCTTCAATGTATCCTGTCATCCGGGCGCCGACATTTACCTCGCCTACACCCGCTGGTGTTCCTGTGTAGATAAGATCACCCATTTTAAGCGTAAAAAATCTCGAAAGGTAAGCGATCAGATAATCAATCGTGAAGGTCATATTGCCTGTATTTCCGCTTTGGACGATCTCGTCGTTTTTCTCGAGGTGGAAGTTGATGTTTTTTATGTCTTCAAACTCCTTTTTGGGGATCCAATTCCCCAATACTGCCGATTGGTCAAAAGCTTTGGCTTTTTCCCAGGGTAATCCTTTTGATTTAGCTTCACGTTGCAAGTCGCGTGCTGTGAAGTCGACGCCCAGCGAAATTTCTTCGTAATAGGTATGAGCAAATTTTTCCTGGATGTGCTTCCCTACCTTATTGATTTTCACCACCATTTCGGCTTCGTATTGAATTTCTTTTGAAATATCGGGGTAAAAAAAAGGTCTGTTCTTTGTCAACAATGCTGTATCGGGCTTAAGGAAAAACACTGGTGAAAAAGGCACCTCGTTTCCAAATTCCTTGGCATGCAAAACGTAATTTCTTCCAATACAAATAATTTTCATGGGATTTTAATTTATTTATTGTTTTTATTCCGGCTTATTGAACTTTTTAAAATCTGCGTGTCTAAAGTTAATAAAACACAAAACATCTTGTTGATATAAATTTTTTTTATTCGTCGCAATATCTTTCAATTACTTTATAAGCTTCCTTTAAACCCAATTCCCCGGCTTCACTCATATCAAGGCACCCCCGATGGCGATCCTGCAGATAAATTAGGGTGAGTCCCCGGTTATAGTATGCTTCGGCATAGTTAGCATCCTTCTCAATGGCTCGGGTGTAATCTTTTACTGCTTCGGTAAAGTTTTTCATTTGTAGGTGAATATTGCCTTTGTTATACCATATCTCAGGGATGTCGGGATTAATTTTCAGTGCTTTATTCAAATCTTCAAGAACCGGGGTATAGTCGATGGAGTTTTCTTGGTTATCCGACAACCGGTTATCCTCTCCCAGCGAAACATCCTGTAATTCTCCACGGGTATTTTTGTGTTCTTCTTTCATTCGGGCTAAGGCCACAGCTCGGTTGATGTGGGCCGGGTAATAATCTTCGTCGTTAACTGTTGCCATGGTATAAGCACTCATAGCACTTGAATAATTTTGCAGCATTTGATGGAGCATCCCCTTGAGCATATAGAGATTCGGTGAGGGGGCACTCGTATTGATAAGGCTGTCTATTTTTTCCAATCGCTGCTTCAGGGTATCAGCATGGAGCCCGGTATTCTTGGTGTTGCTCACAACGAGCGTGCTATTCAGCGGGTTTTTCATGTTAAAATCAGTAGCGAAAGAGCTGATACGGTTTTTATCCTCTTTTTTGATATCTTTCTTTAACCGAAAACTGAACATTTTTTCGGATGTTATACCCATATCTTTTTTGTTGATCCCACCGGCAGTGGCTTCGGCATTTTGAAACTTCGATTCAAACTCTATGATTTTTTTAAAATAAGTAGAGTCCATCCAGTCCGATACAGAACCGCTCTCACCTTTTTGATTGTCATGCTTTGACATGATGCGATTGCCTTTTTGGCGGTCTCTTTTTGCCCCCTGCTGGTTGCCTTTTTGGGCTCTGGCGGAGGCGCGCATCAGGTATGCTTTGGCAAAAGCTGGAAACAGTTCTATGGCCTTGGTATAATCTTCGATAGCTTTATCGTAATTCCCTTTTTCATAGTGAAGATGGGCCCTGTTGAAATAGGTCAGCACATTGTTGGGATTGAGCTGCGAAACGCGGTTTAAATCACTGATAGCTTTATCATATTCTTTAACCTGGGAGTATAAGATAGCGCGGTTGTAATAAGTTAGAGCATTAGTGGGATCCAATTGGACCACTTTACTGTAGTCACTCAGGGTGCCTTCAATATCATTGAGCTGATATTTAGTGAGCCCCCGATAATAGTAGAAGCGTGGGTTGTCGCCGGCCAGCTCCAGCGCTTCATTAAAATCGGCCAGGGCTTTCTCATACCATCCCATTTCGTATTTCAACAACCCGCGCTGTGCATAAGCTTTTTTGTTGAATTTATCGATATCAAGAACTTCATTGAGATCCTCAAGAGCTTTCGCGTATTTTTCCTTTTCCTTGTATACAATCGCCCTGTTAAGATAAGCCAGCGCCATATCACTATCGATCATAATGGCCTTATCCAAATCCTTCAGGGCTTTGTCCAGCTTGTTCATCTGGAGGTATACGGCCCCGCGGCTCATTAAAACTTTTGCGTTATAAGGATCGAATTCCAGGGCTTCGTTGAAATCCTGTATGGCCTTATTTTTTTCCATTAGCACTGAATAAGTCACCCCCCGGTAATGAAGCGCCTGGGTGTAAAAAGGATGAATGGAGAGGGTTTGAGAAAAATCCTTGAGAGCTCCCCGATGGTCGCCAAGATTATATTTGGCGATGCCTCGCAGAAAATATTCTTCAAAGGGCTTATTTTTACGTCGAATAACTACATTTAGGTTTTCGATAGCTTCAGTGTAGTTGTGTTTCAAAACGGCTTTCTGGCCTTGCCGGCTAAAATAATCGAGGTTTATTTGTCCGTATCCGGTGGTCAGGAAAAGAACAAGTATAAACGTTAAGACAATGGTTTTTCGATTCAAAATCATTTTAACAAAAATAAGAAGATTAAACGAGAAACTTTTGTTGTGTATTTTTGTAAACGGTAAAAAAGCTTAACCCTTCATGGAGAAACCTTATAAAGTGATTGAAGTAAGTGACAGCAAGCAGTACAAGCGATTAGCCGAGCTATTCAGGGAATATGAAAGCGATTTGGGTTTTGAATTGTCCTTTCAGAATTTTCGTGATGAACTCGATAAGCTGCCCCAAATATATGGACCTCCTTATGGAAAGGCTTATCTGCTGAAGGAGCCCCAAGGTACATTTTTTGGATGCATTGCCGTAAGAAAGCTTGTAGAGGAAGTTGGAGAGATAAAACGAATGTACTTGAAACCCGAATGGCGGGGTTTAGGCTATGGTAAGGTATTGTTGGACATAGCTCTTGAAGCTGCAAAAGATTTGGGGTATAAAAAGGTGAGGCTGGATACCCTGGATACTATGACGGCGGCAATAGCTATCTATAAAGAGGCCGGTTTTTATGAGATTCCCCAATACCGCGAAAATCCTTTTGACAATGCTGTTTTTATGGAGAAGGAGATGAGAGGGGAGTAGTGAGTGAAGAGTAGTGAGTAATAAGTAGTGAGTAGTGCCGGGATGGGTTTTGATAGGTGAATTAGTCATTTGAGGGTAACTTATAGTCATTTTAGTGTTAGTTAAAGCGTCTTCTTCTACCGTTGGTCAAAGCGTCTTCGCTTTGACCCATTCATTCTTGCAGCCCGCCCGTACCGAATCCCGGTTTTTTTGGACCCGTTGGTTAAAGCGTCTTCGCTTTAACCTAACATTCTTGCAGCCTCTGGCTGCTATTCCAGGAAGATGGAAAAAAATCAAAGCCAGAGGCCCGTCTTTGAATAGCCGGGTAAACTCGAAGAATTAAAACGGCGAAGCGTCCTCGCTTCGCCGAACGTTCGAGGTATCCATTTATCCATCCAATCATACAACCATTCAACCATTCATCCCAATCAATACATCCTACCATGCGTGAAGACCTTCCATTTTCCCCTTCGCGCAACGCCGACGCAAAAATCTGGAAGGTCAATCATACAACCATTCATCCATTCAATCCTCTTCTAACCCGTTGGTCAAAGCGTCTTCGAATCGTCGAATGCTCCGCAAGACGCAAGAGAGTCGTTGGAGGCTGTCCAAAAAGCCCCCTTTTTAAGCTGATTTTTGAGTAAAAATAAAGTTAAGAAATGTTTCGTCAAGCTTAACTGCGGTTTGTTTTTGTTAATTCTAAAAAGCTGAGGGACAGGCAACTAAAGAAATTATCAAC
>JAIPAH010000205.1 GCA_021740175.1 Bacteroidales bacterium | reverse complement strand
AAAAAAACCGGGATAAGCGGTATTAATTCTTATCCCGGCTTTATCGGAATATAGGATTTTTTATTCCGAATTATTTCGTCGCGTTCTTTCGCAAAAAGAGAGCAACGTATCCGCTGAGCACAAGCACCATTGCCACCTGAATCCATATCGGGGTTGAAATGAGTCCCATTTCCAGAACCGCCGTTTGTATCAAGGCAAATTTCAACAAATAGTACACCATTTTACTTAAAATAATGCTGGAAACTATTGCCGGGAATTTTGCTTTGAAAACGCGTAGCAAAGTAAAGAATAAAAAGACATTGAGCACCAATTCGCCACTAATCACAATAGCTTTGGGAAGTAACGGATGCCCCGATACCAAAAAAGTAAAAAACGGCAGGGTGGCTGCCAGCACATAAGCATTCATTTTATGAGTGTGTACCATGGCCAGGATGAGAATGATCCTCATAGGTTCGAGTAGGTACAGAGGAACATTCAGCACATGAGAAATGGCAGGTACAAAATAGATAAAAGTAATGGCAAACAAATCAAAAAGTAGCAGCGTTGCTTTCCGGTTATTGGCTAATGTAATATTCATCTTTTCCAGTTTTTTTGTAAAAATACAAAGAACAATGAAACAGAAAAACAAGTAAGCGATTAAAACCAATTAATTATCAGCTATGTGGAAAAAATGTATCTAACGGTTTATCAGAAATTTACGATATCAGGCATAAAAATACCGGTTTTTTTAAAATCATTTCAAATTAGAATCTTACAATGGTCGTATGTTTTATAATTACTATTTTTACAATTCACCAAAAAAATTGAGGCATGAAAAGAAGAGATTTCATCAATAAAAGTGTGAAGGCCGGATTATTGACCGGTGCGGCTGTTTCTTTCGGTAAGTACGGACAACTACTGGCCAATACAGCATTTAATAATGAAGTCCCATACGACCTGGTCGCTATCCGTAACGGTGAACCCGCTGCAATGTATCAGCGGGCCCTGAATGCCATGGGAGGAATCTCGCAGTATGTTAAAAAAGGCCAGCGAGTCGTGGTCAAACCCAATATTGGCTGGGATGTTGTACCGGAATTGGGGGCCAACACCAATCCCGAACTTGTAAAAGCTATTGTCAAAAGTTGCCTGGATGCAGGCGCTTCTTCCGTATACACCTTTGATCATACTTGCGATGATTGGAAAAAATGTTATAAAAACAGTAAGCTGGAAGATGTAATAGAAGATGCCGGAGGAAAAGTGGTGCCCGGCAACAATGAAAGATATTACGAGGAAATTGAAATTCCTAAGGGAAAACGCCTTACCTCAGCCAAGGTTCATGAACAAATTCTGGAAGCCGATGTGTTTATCAATGTCCCGGTTCTCAAAAATCACGGCTCAGCTAAACTAACTATTTCCATGAAAAACCTGATGGGCATTGTTTGGGACCGAGGATACTGGCATCGCAACGATCTGCACCAATGTATAGCAGATTTTGCAACGTGGCGTCAACCCGACCTCAACATCGTAGATGCTTACCGCGTGATGATGAAAAACGGTCCCCGCGGACGCTCCGAAGCGGATGTAGCCAAAATGAAGTTCCTGGTCATGTCGGATGATATGGTAGCAGCAGATGCGGCCGCCGCCAAAATATTTGGTATGGACCCCAATGGTGTCCCACATATAGAGTATGCTCATGATTTCAATGTAGGAAATATGAACCTAAAGCAACAGGAAATCGGGCGCATAAAGATGTAGTGCATGAAGTATAGCTGGTTGAGAATCCTTAGAATAAGCTTGGCAGTCATATTTTTTCTTTTAATAAGTTTGGCATTTGTCGATTTTATCGGACTTTTCCCTGATAAGTTGATGAAAGGCACTCTATGGATACAATTCGTACCCTCGGTGCTGAATTTTTCCAGGGTTGTCACCTTATCCGCCACCGGGTTTGTGGTAATTTTTCTACTAACGCTGCTTTTCGGACGATTTTACTGCGCCTCCATTTGTCCGTTAGGCATACTCCAGGATATTATCCTCCGCATTGCCAGGCGTTTTAAAAAGATTCGCTTCAAGTACCAGAAACCGTTAAACTGGGTGCGCCATTTCCTGCTGGGCTTTACGGTTGTGACATTGCTTACGGGCAGTATGCTGATAGTCAACCTGCTCGATCCCTACAGCTTATTCGGCAGGATTTTTTCAGACCTTCTCAGACCCCTACTTATTGCGGGTAACAACTTGATTGCTACAATATTTCAAAGCTTCGACATTTACACGTTTTACCATTTCGATCTGCATCCGCTAAGCTGGGAGATTTATGTGATTCCCGTTTTTTTCCTTACGGTTATCTCTTATCTCACGGTAATTCATGGCAGGATTTATTGCAACACAATATGTCCGGTAGGTACATTGTTGGGGTATCTTTCAAAAATCGCTCTTTTCAAAATTCGTATTAATGAGAACAATTGTACGAACTGCAAACTTTGCGAGCGCGCATGCAAGGCCGAGTGTATTGACTTAGAGAACCAGACTATTGACCATTCGCGATGCATCGCTTGTTTCAATTGCCTCACATCTTGTAAATTTAACGCCATTGACTTTACGGCAAAAAAACAACAACTCCCAAAATTGGAATCAGTGGATCCCTCCACACCTTCCAATCCCCAACGCCGGCAGGCATTGAATGCCCTTCTCGGAGGCCTGATTTTTACGCCCGCTTTAGCGTTTGCCCAAAATCAAGAACAAGAAACAGAAAAAGGCCCGGATGTGTACAAGGGGGCTACCAAACCGGTAAAGCGGAAACAATATGTTACTCCTCCAGGATCAGCAGATGTTAAGGAATTCCTCGACAAATGTACGGCTTGTCATCTTTGCGTTAGCGCTTGTCCCACCCAGGTCATTCAACCCTCCAAAAACCAGTTTGGATGGGATCACATCCTGCAGGTGCGCATGGATTTTAAAGCCGGGTATTGCAACTACGAGTGTATCCGCTGCACGGAGGTTTGTCCTACGGGAGCCTTGCTGCCTTTACCTGTAGAGGACAAAAAGCTTACCCAACTGGGGAAGGTAAAATTTGTGAAGGAAAATTGCGTGGTAGAAGCCGAGAGAACGGATTGCGGTGCGTGTGCTGAAGTTTGTCCTACCAAAGCCGTCCACATGGTTCCTTATGAAGATGACCTGCGGATTCCCGAGACTGACGATAAAATATGTATCGGCTGCGGCGCCTGCGAACACGCCTGTCCCACCCTGCCCTACAAAGCCATTTATGTGGAAGGGAATGCCGTACATGTGATGGCCGAAGAACCTGAAGAAGAAAAAGCCAAGAAACCCGACCACGAAGGAGATTTTCCTTTCTGAGGTCTAATTACTAAAGTTTCGCATTTAAAAATCGGGTTTGTGATATATTGATTTACAATAATTTATCATTAAACAAGTTTTTACTTTGTGTTTCTTTGAGTCTTAGTGTCTTCGTGGCAGTACTTCAAGACGGCCATTAGTCACTAGGAAACAAAGTTTCACGAAGAAAGCCGTTAACACAATCGGAAAAGATTAGAATTTGATATAGAATAACTTACAAAAACGGCCTTTTAATAAAAGACTAAAATTCATAATTAAACATTCAGAATAATTCCACAATAAATCGGGTTAACTTATATGTTCACATCAACGCCCAGTTCCCCACCTATTTCACGGACTTTTTCAACCACCTCATCCATCAGGGGAATCGTTTGGTTCCGGTAATAATGTTCTTCGTGTTCCCTTTCGGGATCGCCGGGAATCACTATCCGCTCCTGCCCTATCGCCGGTTCCGATTCGCGCATCACCTTTATCCAGTGGTCCATTTGCTGTTTGAATTCCTTTTCCGTCTGGAAGGCATCCACCCGCATCGCGCCGAAAAAGTGGCCGATGCCTTTATCCTCTTCATCTTTTCGCTCACCCCGAAGGTATCCCAGCGTCGGGGTAACCGTTGGACCAAAATTAGCGCCCGGCAAGACCGCCGATAATATATCCACCAACGCGCTCATACAAAAACCTTTGTGGCCGCCGGTCTCTTTCTCTCCGCCGAGCGTCTTGATACTTCCGTTGCGGGTAAGGATATTGGCTTCATTGGTGGGTTGTCCCTGCTCATCCTGGAGAACGCCCTCAGGAGCAGACTCGCCCTGGTTATGCATCACATCCAATTTTCCGCGGGCGATGGGTGAGGTGGCAAAATCGGCAATAAAGGGAGGTTGCTCTCCTGCCGGAATGGCTACAGCTATCGGGTTGGTGCCCAGAAGAGGCTTGAGGGAATAAGTAGGAGCCACCAGCGGATTGGCATTGGTCATGGCAATGCCTATCATATTTTCATCAAGGGCCATCATAGCATAAGCCCCGGCAATCCCGTAATGGTTGGAGTTGCGGACTCCTGCCCAACCGGTCCCCACGCGCCGGGCCTTTTCTATGGCCATGGTCATGGCCCGCGTACCGGCTACCATACCGAGTGCTTTATCGGCATCCAGCAGCGCCGTCGACGGCGTCTGATGCAGAATACGAATCACCGGCTTTACATTGATCTTGTCCAGCTTTCGCAAGCGGTGGTATTCCGGTAAGCGCATCAAACCATGGGTTTTGATACCGCGCAAATCAGCCCTCAGCAATATATTTGAAATTTGCCGGGCGTCTTCCGGCGGACACCCCATCGCTTTGAAAATGCTCTTTGTTGCAGCCTCTACATTCTGATAGTTATATTCTTCCAATTTTAAGCCTTTTGTCGCAAATATCGAAAAAATGGTAGAATGGTGAAAAAATGAACTTATTCCACAATGATGTCATGATGGCTTTATGATAAGAAGAGGGATTGCCGTCTAAACCATGGCATTTCCATTTGTTTGAGAAAGCGTCTTGTCACTGTTACATCAATTCAACATAGCACTCGAAAAGGCTGGATAACAAGAGATACTGTCATAGAAAAAAGGGGTTGGTGTAGTAACTAAGATAAAAATTAGCTTTTTTTATCATTATTGCCGGATTTCCGGTAAGAAGCATCGGGTTCTGCTGATTCGGAGAAATCCTTATTTTCTTCCAACTTATAACTTTTCCTTCCTGAAGGTGTTTTTTTTTCGTAAGTATTTTCATCGGGATTTTTATCCGAGGATTTTATTTCCAATTTAAATTCCAATCCTAACTTATCCTGCAACAACGCCAACATGGGTAAATTGACTATTTTATGACCCAGGAATAACTGAGTGACATAACTTTGCGATTTCCCGATTTCCTGAGCCAGTTGTTTTTTATTCCAGCCTCTCTCATCCATGGCCTTCTCTACCAGTTGCATGACCCGGTAATGAAGCATATACGCTTCATGCGATATTTTCTCTTCGTAGGTCTTTTCGGAAAATAAATCAGTGAAATATTTCTTTATCTCTTTATTGCTGTAATGTGTACTCATAATTATCAATCTTTTTTAGCTTTTTTCTTATTTCTGCCGGTATCTTTTGAGACTTTTTCCGAAACATTTCAACGAGGATTATGTAAACCGTTTGATCCTCTGCCTTAATTTGCTTACAATAAATCCTGTAGTTTCCTCCCTTGCTCTGCTATTTTATCACAATTTCGTTTTACGAAATTAAGCTATAGGTTAATTAAATACAAATTTTTATTTTTTTATATTTTAACCTAAAATCGGTTTTTAATTTTAATAACGATGAATAATTTTTGATTAAACGTTTGTTTGTTAATATTTTTTGTTGTAATTTTATCGTTATCAAAATTAATAACCATGTCATACACTATTGAACAAACCATTAAGGG
>JAIPAH010000204.1 GCA_021740175.1 Bacteroidales bacterium | reverse complement strand
CTTATCGATAATGTAGTAGGCCCATTTGCTTATTTCGGGTAAATTACTTCTCAAAGGAAGCACATCCGCCCCGGCGCGTAGGATTTCATCTGTTGAGATATTCTCCTGCATTTTCAGTAAAACCGGTACTTCACATGTATCAACCAATGGAGGTAAATCAGGTAATGACTGAATATTCGGCCCTTTCTCTAACTTCACTTCGCTCCCGTTTTCCGGTGGTTCCAGCAATAACTCCCTGTTTATCAACTCCTTTTCTGCCGGCTTAAACCGGGGATATTTCATATCAAATTTTCTTTCCAAATTTCTGGGGTCGGTGATTTCCCCGGTCAGAGCTGCTGCTGCGGCAACTTCGGGACTGCACAGATACACCTGGTCATCCAGTGTACCCGAGCGGCCCGGGAAATTTCTGGGGACAGTTCGTAAACTAATCTTTCCTGAAGCCGGAGCTTGTCCCATACCAATACATCCCATGCACCCTGACTGGTGAAACCTGGCACCGGCTTGCATAAGTTTTCCAAAAGCTTTTTGAGAGGCCAGGTTCTGAATAATCTGCCTTGATGTAGGGTTGACATCTAAAGAAACTTTCGGGTAAACGCTTTTTCCTTTAACCATCTCGGCGACCACCCAAAAATCTCTGAATCCGGGATTGGCCGAGGAACCAATAACAACTTGATGCACTTCACGCCCTTCCACTTCCCGGACCGGCACTACATTTCCCGGGCTGGAAGGTGTGGCGATAAGGGGCTCGAGTTCACCCAGGTTAATTTCATCCCAGGCATCGTATTGAGCCCCTTCATCGGCGATAATTTCTTCATAGTCATCTTCTCTCTCCTGTGTTTTCAGAAATTTCCTCACCTCATCATCCGATGGAAAAACGGTGGTGGTGGCACCCAGTTCGGCCCCCATATTGGCAATCACATGCCTGTCCATAGCGCTAAGGTTTTTCACGCCCTCACCATAGTATTCGATAATATAACCACGCCCCCCTTTCACATCATATCTGCGTAACATTTCAAGGATTACATCTTTGGCACTGACCCAATCAGGGAGCCGACCTGTGAGTTTCACTCCCATCACCTTAGGCATTTTTACATAATACGGTTCACCGGCTATGGCCATGGCGACATCCAGGCCGCCGGTCCCTATAGCTATCATTCCCAGCGAACCACCGGCGCAAGTGTGACTGTCAGAACCCAGCAGGGTTTTTCCGGGCTTTCCGAATCGCTCCATGTGAACCGGATGACTTACGCCATTCCCCGGACGGCTGAACCATATTCCAAACCGCTGGGCAGCGGACTCCAAAAAAACGTGATCATCGGCATTTTTAAAATCCGTTTGCAGTAAATTGTGATCGACATACTGAACGGCTACCTCTGTTTTGGCCCGGTCGAGCTTCATCGCTTCGAGCTCAAGCATAACCAGGGTGCCGGTGGCATCCTGCAGCAGTGCCTGATCGACTTTCAAACCAATTTCTTTTCCGGGGGTCATCTCCCCATCTATCATATGTTTGGCCAGGATCTTTTGCGTAACGTTCATGGACTTTTCCATAGGTCTGGTTTCTTTGATTTCTTAAAAATAAACAATATTTTCAAAACAAAGGTTTAGCGCGGAGAGGCTGCGTAAAGTTAAACACTAAAGCATCAATTTTAGGTCCGCTCTGCTCCCCTGTCCATAGTTTACCGGTAAAAACTTAAATCCTCCAAATATTCCTCAGGTACATCGATTTCCTGGTTGAGTAATGCCGGAGCGAATGTTTTGCCCTGGGCGTCGATCATCAGGGATTTTGTCCCTCCCCCGTCCAGTGAATGGTCCAGCAAGAAATTCAGGGCTTCCAGGTTATCGAGCTCAAAACGGGTCACCGGCCCTTTACACATTCCATCAAAAATATTTTTGATATAATCCGCAGTCACATACTTTTTCAAAAACTCGTATATCTTTGAAGTCCGGGCAACCACTCCGATATTCACCATATCCCCTTTATCTCCCGAACGGGCCAGACAGATATCAGAAAACTTCACCCTGCGGGTATTTTTCAAACCCGGTGCCTGGTAATTTCCGGCATCCGTACATACTTGTTTTTCCGAATCAATAACACTTGTCTCTTCCTCATGGCCCGTAAGTGAAGGGATGTCATGCTTTTCGACAATCTCCCCGTTTTTATCCAGCAGTTTTACCACTGCATTGACTTCATGTTTGGGAACCAGTGTAGGCCAGTAAGTCATCACCCCGTGGGGTCGGGGACGGCCTCCGGTCACAGCAACCCCCGGCGGGCCGCTTAATATTACCGGTGCTATATTCTCGCTGAATTTTTTGATTTTCTCCTTCTCCTTATCATACACGCTGAACTGAAGCAGCACTTCACTAGGATCGCTTTCTTCAGACAGATGATGATGCGTGGAATCAAAACCTACATATTCGGTATTTTTCTTTTCATAGGGAAGCCCAAGCCGGTCCCAGAAAATCCTGTCAAAAACCCTTGCTTTTTCCAATGCGTTACCCCCGCTGATGATGACCGAGCCTTTGGCTTTGTAGCCGTCTTCAAAAGCCATAGAAACCTTCAAAAACGGCGTGGAGGGGCGTCCTTTCACACCGAATACCCTGACACGGTCCTTTCCGAGGTCTTCTATCTGAATCGTTGAAAAATCGGCGATTACATCCGGGCTGATATAATTTTTAGGGTCTCCCATTTCGTAAACCAGCTGCTCTCTGACTGTATCGGCCGTGACCAGGCCTCCTGTTCCCGAGTGCTTGGTCATGATAAAAGAACTGTCGGGATAGACTTCTGTGACCGGATAACCAAAATTGGTCCATTTGGGGACTTTTTGCCAATCGGTATAGTTTCCGCCGGTGGACTGGGCTCCGCATTCCATCATATGGCCTGCGATCAAACCTGATGCCAGCTTATCCCAGTCATTCAGCTCCCATCCGAATTCGTAAATCATAGGGGCGATAGAAATGGAAGTATCGGTAACCCTTCCGGCAATAATTACATCGGCCTTAGCCTCTAAGGCCTTAATAATAGGGCCGACGCCAAGGTAGGCATTCGCGCTTTGAACGCTGTCCTTAATTTTTTCAAACGGCTGCCCGTCTTCCATGTCTTTAAAGTCCGCCTTTTCGGGATAAAGCTGGTCCAGCTCGGGATAAATGTTGTCCCCCTCTACAATAGCAATTTTAAGCTCATTGCCTGTTCCTTTCAGGCCCTCGACTATTTCTCTTGCACATCCCAACGGATTCATTCCTCCTGCATTAGCTATCACTGTTACTCCTTTTTCTTTAATCAAAGGAGCTACATCTAAAACTTGGTGGACAAAGTCGGTTACATAACCGAGTCGTTCGTCTTTGAGCTGTTGCTTGCGAAGAATACTCATTGTTATTTCGGCAAGATAATCGGACGAGATGTAATCGAGGGGGCCTCCTTCAAGTTGACGACGCAGCGCCGTGAGATCATCTCCCCAGAAACCCCCTGCATTACCTATTCTTACTTTTTCTTTCATGATAAATTAGTGTTTTTATAGCGTTGATTCCAAATTCATTCTTCTCCCATCTCAATAATCACATCGCCGGTACTGACCTGCGCGCCGATTTTGACATGAATTTTCTCCACGACATTATCTTTAAAGGCCTTGATCACATTCTCCATCTTCATGGCCTCCACGATTGCCAGCGAATCTCCTTCGCGGACCTGTTGGCCCTCATCCACATCAATCTGTATGACCTTGCCATGCATCGGTGAGGTGATGATATGCCCGGCGTCTTTTCCGGATTTTAAGACCGAATCATAGGCTTTGGATTCATCAAGGATATCCTTTCGGGTCAGGTAATAATGCTTACCTTCAATATCTATCGTCGTTACAAGGTCTTGCTCTGAAAAATAGGCGATGTGGTAGGTTTCATCAAAACAAAACTCAATTTTATGGTCGTTCTTATGGTAAAGCTTTGCCTGAAACTCCTTATCTCCCACTCTGAAAACATATTCCGGCGGATTTACCATTTCTACTTCTGCTTCTATGGTATTTTCGCCATCGACCACCGGAATAAGAAGATGATCCTTCCATAGCCCCAGCTGCCGCCATGTACTTCCTTGATCGGTATCTGCCAGCTCTTTTAAAAGATAAGCTATAACAGGAAGGGGAAAAGCGCTTTTTTCGTGTTCCTCTTTGAGGCGTTTAACAATCAAAGGGGTTTTTATGTCGCAGTATTTGGTTGAAATATTGTTGTCACGAAAATCATCCGATTGAATAAGGTTTTTCAGATACCGGATATTATTTTTGATCCCGTGAATCCTGTAATGCTCAAGTGCCCAAAGCGTTTTTCCAATAGCTTCTTCCCGGCTTTCCCCTTTCACCACCAGCTTACTAATCATAGGATCATAAAGCGGCTTAATTTCGGTAGCGGAGGAGATTCCGGAATCTATCCGAATGTTATGCCCGGAGGGCTCAAGGTAGAGCGACATTTTGCCAGGCGAGGGCATAAAATTGTTTTCCGGGTCTTCGGCATAGATTCGTGATTCTATTGCATGTCCGTGTTGTATAATTTCTTTTTGATGAAAGGAGAGCTTGTTTCCGGCGGCCACCTTGATTTGTTCTTTTACCAGGTCAACGCCGGTTACCATTTCCGTGACCGGGTGTTCCACCTGGATGCGGGTATTCATCTCCAGGAAATAAAAATTCAAATCCTTATCCACCAAAAACTCAATCGTTCCGGCATTGTAGTAACCAATACCGAGGGCGATTTTGACGGTGGTTTCTCCCATCCGTCTTCTTACGGCCTGGTTGAGGGTAGGAGAAGGCGATTCTTCGATAATTTTCTGATAGCGTCGCTGCAGCGAACATTCTCTTTCGTAAAGATGCACCATGTTTTCGTGATGGTCACCAATCACCTGTATTTCAATATGACGTGGTTCTTCCAGGTAGCGCTCAATGTAAACCGATTCATCCCCGAAATAAGCTTTAGCTTCCCTGGCAGTAGCTTCCAGCGCTTGCTTCAACTCATTCGGTTCGTTTACTATCCGCATTCCTTTACCGCCACCACCTGCAGCGGCTTTTACCAACAGCGGATAATCCAGTTTCCCGGAGGCCTTGAGTAACTCCTCGGGAGTTCCTGTCTTGCCCTCGAGCAAAGGCACTTCAATTTCTTTCATCTTTTTGCGGGCTTCAATTTTGTTGCCCATAAGCTGTATAGCTTCGGGAGAAGGCCCTATAAAAATAAATCCCGCCTCCCGGACAGCTTTTGCGAAAACCGGGTTTTCAGACATAAACCCGTAGCCGGGATGCACCGCATCACATTGTGCTTTCTTAGCAACCTCCAGGATTTTATCGATATTCAGATACGTGTCCGAGAGCTCCTCCCGGCCGATGCGATAAGCTTCATCGGCGTAGGAAACATGCAGCGAATCGCTATCGGCAGCAGCATAAACGGCCACTGTTTTTATGCCCATTTGCCGCGCCGAACGTATAATACGCGTAGCAATTTCACCCCTGTTAGCAATTAATAATTTCCGGAATGTTCTCATGAGTGACGATTATTTATTGCGCCCATCTGGGCTTTCGTTTTTCCAGAAAAGCATTCATCCCTTCCTGGCCCTCATCCGATGCCCTGATTTCAGCAATCATCCGTGCCGTTTCACCTAAAGCGGTTTTTAAATCCCAATGATTGGCCACATTGTTGAGCAGGTTCTTGGCATGCTTCATGGCTTCAGGGCCGCTGGTTCGAAGCTGGGCTATCAGCTCTTGCACATGATTATCCATTTCATCCATAGGAATGGAGCGGTTAA
>JAIPAH010000036.1 GCA_021740175.1 Bacteroidales bacterium | reverse complement strand
TTCCTGGGTCATTATTTATGTATATCATTCAAAAATACATTAACTCCTCTAGTGAATAAATGGTTTTTCTATAATTCTCTAAGTTTCGCTCTTTCAGAGCTTCAAAATCAATTTATTCTTTCCATCTTCAAATAAAAGGACTGAAAGCCCGATACATATATTCTTTACAGGAATGATATTTAACCCAAAATCTCATATAAAGATTTACCATTAAAACACAAACTTAAACCCCCCCAACCTTCCCCGCTTTGTTTTGTCCTTACGGTTCAATATCTTTATTCCACTAATTTGAAAAACAAACAAAAAACCATGTGGAGAAGCTTTTTACTGGCTGGCATCATTTTTTCGTTTTTGTCACTGAATGGGCAGGACTCCCCGCTTAAGGGGTATATCGAAAAAGCATTGGATAGCAACCTGAAGCTGAAGCAAAAGCAATCGAATTACAAAAAAAGCACTTTTGCCCTCCGGGAGGCTAAGGGGCTCTTCTACCCAAATGTTTCTTTCAACGCTCGCTATTCGGTGGCTGAAGGCGGCCGGACCGTGGATATTCCTGTAGGAGATTTACTTAACCCTGTTTATTCTTCTTTGAATCAGATTACGACTGCATTGGCAGAGAATAATCTTACCGACCGGGTCTTTCCTCCCAAGGAAATCGATAACAAAGAGATACAATTTCTTCGCCCCAAGGAACACGAGACTAAACTACGGTTATCCCAGCCCATATTTAACACGGATATTTACTACAATTCCAGGATCAAAAAGGAGATGACGCAGGTGGAGCAATACAATGTGGATGCCTACAAACGTCAGCTGGTTGCGGAGGTTCAGACAGCTTACTTTAATTACCTGAAAACATTGGAAATACTGGAACATCTTAAAAATACTAAGGCGCTGATCAAAGAAAATATTCGGGTAAATCAAAAGCTGCACGAAAATAACAAGGTCACGAAGGAAAAAATTTACCGAGCTCAAACCGAGCTAAAAAAATGGCAGCAGAAGAAAGCGGAAGCTGTCAAGGCAAAGCAAAGAGCGCGGGCTTATTTCAACTTTCTCCTGAACCGGGAGCTGGATACGAAAGTTGAAGTCATGGAAAAGCAGGATATCGAGATGCAAATCCTCGATCGCGAACAGGCGACCCAACAAGCTCTGAAAAAACGCGAAGAACTCCTTGGCTTGCAGACCTATGAAAACATTGCCGGAAAGGAATTAAAAAGGAAAAAAGCCAACATGCTCCCCACATTGAATGCCGCTGTCGATTATGGCTTCCAGGGCAGCGAATACGAGTTCAACAAAAACCAGGATTTTGTCCTGGCTTCCGTTGTCCTCGAGTGGGATCTATTTCACGGCAGCAAAAACCAAAACAAAATCGAACAGGCCAGGCTGGAGAAAAAAATTATCAACCAAAAGCAGGAAGAACTCAGAAACAATATTCGCCTGGAGGTTATCAATGCTTACTATGACCTCAAAGCCGCCGGCAAAGCTGTGGAAGCTTCACGGCAGGAAAAGCAAACGGCTCAAAAAACCTTTCGTATCACGAAAAAGAAATACGAGCAGGGAAAAGCCAGCCTGCTCGAACTTATAGACGCCCGCAACATGATGACTGAAGCGGGTACGGATTTGATTGTCAACCAATATGAATTTTACGGAAAATATGCTACATATGAACGCGTAGCTGCTATTTACCCGATTCACAGAAAAAACAGTGATGAAAATGAAAAATAAATTGTCATACTTTTTAGTCATATTCCTTTTTATGGTCTCCTGTCAGGGCCCTGAAAAGGAAGAGGAAAAGGACCGATCCGTAAAAATAAACGTCCACGAGGTAAATTATCAACCTTACTCTTTTCCGGTACATACATCAGGTAAACTGGTTTCTGAAACGGAATCAAAACTCAGCTTCAAAACCGGCGGCATCATTGCCAACATTTTTGTGGAAGAAGGCGAGTCGGTATCTAAAGGGCAAACGCTGGCGGCATTGAATCTTTCGGAGATCAAAGCCCGGAAAAGGCAGGCTAAGCTAGCCCTGGAAAAAGCCCGTCGTGATTACCGGCGTGCCAAAAACCTTTACCAGGATACAGTGGCTACCAAGGAGGATTTCCAGAATGCAAGGACAGCCCTTGAGGTAGCCAAGTCTGACTATGAAATCGCCCAATTCAACCTGAAGCATTCCTCCATCAAAGCTCCGGCCAAAGGCAAAATCCTGAAAAAGTTAAGCTCGGTGAATGAAATGGTTGCTCCCGGCTATCCGGTGTTCCTTTTTGGCTCCACAGCTACCGAATGGGTGGTAAAAATCAATGTTACGGATAAAGATATTCTGAAAATCAGAGAAAACGATTCAGCCCGGGTACAATTCGATGCTTACGATCAAAAGACATTCCCGGGAAAAGTCTCCCGCATCAGTCAATCGGCCGATCCATATACCGGTACCTTCGAAGTGGATATCAAGTTACAGAACCCTGAAATCCCGTTAACCCAGGGATTAATTGCATCAACGGATATTTACCCCGAGCAATCAAGAAAGCTGGCAGCATTACCAATAGAAGCACTGATTGAAGCTTCGGGCAAAACCGGTTTTATGTACGTATATTCGGAAGGTAACATTGACCGTCGAAAGATAAGTATCCACCGAATTGTGGAAGACACCCTCATGATAGAAGGAGGCGTTAACGAAGAAGAAAGGGTGGTTACCTCCGGAGTTTCCTATATTAACGAAGAAACAAAAGTACGTCTAACCAACTAAGGCAAAACCATGAAGTTAACCGAACTGTCTATTCGATATTTTCGTTTCACGATAGTGATATTCTTACTCCTTTTGGTGGCCGGCCTGGAGTCTTACCTAAACATGCCCCGCATGGAGAATCCGGAAATTACCATCCCCGGCGCTTCCATAACTGTTATTTATCCCGGCGCGAGCCCGAACGACCTGGAACAACTGGTTGCCGTCCCTATCGAAGATGCTATCAATGAACTGGAAGACATCAAAGAAATTAATACCCGGCTTACAGACGGACTTGCAAGTATAACTGTGGAATTCATCTTCGGCGTAGATGCCGGGAATAAGTATGAGGAGGTGCTACAGAAAGTAAATGGCGTTAAAAACGAGCTCCCTGATGATATTCAGTCTTTGGACACGTGGCAGTTGAAATCGTCGGATGTGGCCATTATGCAACTGGCTCTGGTTTCCGAAACCATGGAGTATAGTCTGATGAAGGATAAAGCGGAAGAACTGGAAAAAGACATTAAGAAAGTCGATCCGGTCAGAAATACTGAAATCCTGGCCTGCCCGGAGCAGCAGATTGCTATCGACCTGAAGCCGGATAAGATGGCGGAGATGAATCTCTCTCCTGAAAGGGTGGCAAAGGCCATAGTCAGTGATAATACCAACATTCCCGGAGGAGACCTAAAGCTGGGCAAAAAGAGGTTTAATGTAAAAACCAGCGGTTCTTACGATAATCTTCAGGAAATCAGGAATACTGTAGTCCACTCTTACCAGGGAAAAAATATTTATCTGCGGGATATCGGCAATGTATCTTTCGATTACGAAGACCAAAACTACAAGGCCAGGTTCAGTGGTAAGCGGGCGATTTATCTTACCATCCAGCAAAAGGAAGGGAAAAACGTCTTTGAAGCCACGGAGGCAATCAAAAAAGAAATTGCTTCTTTTAAACCAAGACTGGGAAAAAATCTGCGGCTGGAATACGTCTACGACCAGTCGATAGATGTTAGTAATCGGGTCAATGATTTTCTGAGCAACCTTTTGCAGGGAATTATACTGGTAGGAATAGTCATTTTCCTTGCATTAGGCATACGTTCTTCAGGCATAGCTATTATCGCCATACCCTTGTCCATTCTGATAGGATTGGCCGTAATCGACCGGTTGGGCTATGGAATTGAGCAAATCTCCATTGCAGGTCTTATTGTGGCGCTCGGATTACTTGTTGATAACTCGATTGTTATGGTAGAAAACATCAACAGGTTTATAAAACAGGGATTGAAACCACCGGAAGCTGCTATCAAGGCGGCCCGGGAGATCGGGTGGCCCCTTATTAGCGCCACATTCACAACCCTGCTGGCGTTTATCCCCATAGCGATGATGCCCGACAAAGCCGGGGCCTTTATCCGTACTTTACCCCTGACCATTATCGCTACATTAACATTTTCGCTTCTAATAGCGCTAACGCTGAATCCCCTGATAGCAGCTAAAACTTTCAAGGATCGTACTACTTCAAAAAAATCCGGTAAAAAGGGTTACGAGGGATTATCACGGCATTTGCAAAAGGTTATAGAGGGCCCCTACGAAAGGTCATTGCGCTATACCCTTCGCCGCAGAGTATTGACAATCCTACTTGCAGCCGCCGTTTTCGGAATTTCGCTTTTCGCTTTCATCAAATACTTAGACGTCACTTATTTCCCTAAATCGGAAAAGCCCCAGTTTATGGTGACCATAAACCTTCCGGAAGGTTCAAACATCGACCATACGGACAAGGTAACCCGTAAGGTCGAAAAAATAATCGATTCCGTATCGCAGGCTAAATATTACTCCACCAATATCGGGCATGGGAATCCGAGAATTTTTTATAACCAGTTTCCTAAAAAATATGATAAAGATTTTGCCGAGATCTTTGTCAGGCTGGAGCGCTATGAATACGAAGAATTCCGGCAAATCCTGGAAAATTTACGGGAGCGTTTCGATGCCTTTGAAGAAGCTAAGATAAGTGTCAAGGCTTTCAAACAGGGAACGCCCATAGAAGCACCGGTGATGATTTATGTCCTGGGGGAGGATATGGACAAACTTCGCAAAATGGGTGATGATGTAGTAGAAATATTGGAAAATCAGCCGGGAGCCATCAACATCGAAAACAATCTTTCTAAGGTTAAAACGGATCTTTTTGTTAACATTAATCGCGAAAAGGCGGGTATGCTTGGCGTACCGGTTTCTTCAATCGATAAAGCCGTAAGAACGGCAGTAAACGGCATAACAGTAGCCGAATATCGCAATGACGAAGGGGAGGAATATGATATGGTCGTTCGGATGAAAAAGGGAGAAAATTTTGAGATGCAGGATTTTGAAAAAGTCTATGTCCCATCGCAGAGCGACAAGATGATCCCGTTAAGGCAGGTAGCCGATTTGGAGTTCAAAAAAGCTCCCGGAGTTATTGCCCGCCGCAATCTGGAGCGCTCAGCACTGGTTACAGCCGATGTCAAACAAGGCTCCAGCTTGAATGACATTATGGAGCCGGTCATCCAAAAGCTGAAGAATTACGCTTTTCCACCGGGATACGATTTTTTCATCGGCGGAGAAATTAAAGACCGTAAGGAAAGCTTTGGCGGAATGCAGATAGCTATTGTCATTGCGCTCATATCCATTTTCGCCGTATTGGTATTGCAGTTCAGGTCTTTCAGCAAACCCTTGATTATCTTCGTAGCCATACCACTAGCTCTTATTGGTTCGGTATGGGCATTGCTGATAACGGGTAACTCTTTTTCCTTTACGGCTTTCATAGGTTTTACAAGCTTGGTAGGTATTGTCGTCAACAATTCTATCATCCTGGTATCTTATACCAACCAGATTCGAGCCGGCGGTATGAAAACCGGTGAAGCAGTGGTTGCAGCGGGAAAAACCCGTTTCACTCCGATTATCCTAACCACACTGACGACTATCGGCGGCTTGCTTCCGCTAACCCTACAGGGCGGATCGCTCTGGGCTCCATTGGGCTGGACAATAATCGGCGGTTTACTGGTTTCCACCGTTCTCACCCTTATAATTGTCCCATTGCTGTATTTTATCTTTACAAAAGATTTGGAAGCGGGAGGTTGACCTGTTGGTTTTTGACGCTGTCATGGCCATTGCACGCTGCCTTGTCAAGCCTGGCTTTTCGCGAATTAAAACGAATTTTTGGCGAATGTGTGCGAAATTTTATATTTTTATGTTATTGTTTTGAAATATAATATACTTATGTTAACCAGTAATTTAGATAAACAAAGTAAAAAGAAGTTGGATAAGCTTCTTGAAAAACATAATAATGACTACAAATCACTCATAAACAGTTTATATGATTTTCATATTAACCAGCTAAAGAGAGGTATGCAAAGTATCAAAATGGATCTGGCCTATTTCGAAAATAAATATGGTATGCTTACAAAAGATTTTTATGAAAGGTTTAAGGCTGGTGACTGCGCCGATGAAAACAATGATTACCTTGAATGGAGCGGTGAATATGAAATACTCTTAGACTACGAAAAAGAACTTAAAGAACTGGAAACGTGATTGATGAATATTTTGCGTATTTTGATGAAGTTTTAGCTTTTACAGATTTTATTTCTCTCAATCAAATTTCAAAAAAGAGAATAGACGATTATTCTGGAATTATTAAAGGCCAGTTGCAATTCGGAGAGTATCAACTTGATTTGATAGAGGTTATCTTTCTGTTCAATAATCCTGAAAAAAAGAAGAAAAAATACAGTTACCATTTCATGGATAAAAATAAAAGCCTGATTTTTAGATACGATAACGCCATGCATCATCCTAAGCTTGAATCTTTTCCTCATCACAAACACACATCCAAAAAAGTAGCGGAGTCAAAAGAACCTGATATACAGACTGTTTTGAAAGAAATTAAAGATTACCTGAAAGATACATAAAAGGCTATATGAACTCAAGGGAAAGCCGCACCCACTGTAAGAGTTCGCATGCTGAGAAAAAACAGTCGATTTGAACAAATAAGTTGCGGTTATTATAATGAAATAATATCTTTGTTAAAGAGTAAATTAGAAAGTGTTATGACCAAAATAGTTATCATAGATACCCGTACCGAAGAGGCTAAGAAAATTGTTGAATTCCTAAAATCCACAAATTACGCCAAAGTAGTGGACAAAGAACCTAATGCAGAGACGATTCAAGCTATGGAAGAAGTTGAAAAAGGTAATGTAAATTCCTATCAATCAGTTAAGGAGCTTATGAGCAGTCTAAAGAAGAAGAATAGTGTACAAGATTAAGACATCCAATAAGTTTGAAAAAGACTTTGCTAAATGTGTCAATTATTTATTTGTTTAATTTCATTCAATCATACATTCATTCAATCTACCACGCTTATGCGCGCCTTTGCCGCGCAGCAAACAATCCCGGCGTTTGTAAAGCCCATCCCGGAGCTTAAGCACTGCAAAATCATTAAGCAACCTACCAATGCGTCAAAGACGCAAAGATGAGTCCACTCGCGAAAAATTCGCGCGTGAGCCTGACCAAACACCAATTAACTATTCAACCAATTACCAATCAACCAATCAATCAATTACCGAGTATTATTCAACCATACAACCATACAACCATACAACCATACAATCATTCAACCATTCAACCATACATCCATCCAGCCATTCAATCATTCAGCCATTCAGTCTTTCCCCCAACCCATCCCACAGAATTCAGAATTGTCTACTTTTGCAAAAAATTATTACTGAATGAATACCAAACCGGAATTATTGTTACCTGCCGGAAATGTGGAAGCGTTTCACGGTGCTATGGAGGGAGGAGCCGATGCTGTTTATCTCGGCCTGCGAGAGTTT
The DNA here is from genome assembly GCA_021740175.1 of Bacteroidales bacterium. GTDB lineage: Bacteria > Bacteroidota > Bacteroidia > Bacteroidales > JAIPAH01 > JAIPAH01. Next base: position 15,975 of record JAIPAH010000036.1, on the reverse strand, counting down.
AATGCCCGTGAACGTGCTTCGAATTTTACGCCTGAACAACTACAATCTATCTTAAAATATACCGGCGATCAGGGGAAAAAGGTCTACCTGACGCTCAACACCGTTATCAAAAACGAGGAGCTACCCAGACTCATTGAACTGCTTTCCATTCTCTCACAGACTTCCATTGCTGCGGTAATTATCCAGGATTGGGGCGTCTATCACCTTCTGCGAAACTATTTCCCGAAGCTGAAAATCCACGCCAGCACCCAGATGCAAAACCATAACTCGCTGGGAGCTGCCTTTTCCGAGCGAATGGGATTCGAAAGGATTATCCTCGCCCGCGAGCTGATGCTTGATGAGCTAAAGAGCGTCCGGGAAAACTCAAACATCGAATTGGAAGCTTTTACTCATGGGGCTTTGTGTTACTCGATGTCAGGAGCTTGTCTTTTCAGCTCTTACCTCGGAGGCAGCGGGGCCAATCGCGGATTGTGTGCTCAGCCCTGCCGTCGTTACTACTACGTCAACGAGGAAAAAAAATTCCTTTTCAGCCTGAAAGATCACCAGCTTATCGACTATGTGCCCCAGCTGACCCAGGCAGGCGTGAAAGCCTTTAAGATCGAAGGCCGCATGAAATCGGGCGAATACACACACAAAGTGGCGCAGGCCTATCGTATGGCTATCGACAATCCCGATCGGATTAAAGAAGCCAAAAATCTGTTGCAACGCGATATGGGGCGCGATAAAACCTCCTTTTTCATCGGGCAAAACATCAGCCAGGCCATTACCGAAAATCCGGCATCAGGAATCCTAATAGGCAAGGTCACCCGCCAGGACGAGGAGGGCTTCTCCTTTCCGTCAAAAATGGCCCTGAAGGAAGGCAACCGAATCCGTATTCATTCAGCCGACGGCGAAGTGAAAGAAGCGCTAAAGCTTAAAGATTTTGAGGCCAACCGCCGGAATTTCATTAAGGTGAAGTATCCCGACCACCAGGTTGAGAAAGGCGACTTGATTTTCCTGAGTGATTTAAGGGAAGACAAATTCAAAAACAAACTTGAAGTAAAAGGCGATCCGGTACCTGAACCCCTATCGGAAAAGGAAAAACAAAAAATTCTAAGGGAGCAGAAGCACAAGAAAAAACATAACCAGCATCAGATTTTTGTGAGAATCGATTCCATCGAATGGCTGAAAAAAATCTACATTCGTTCGGTCGACAAAGTGATTATTCAGCTACCTAAGCGCTCATGGAAAGACCTGAAAACAGGCAATCCTTTCCTTATCAAAAACCGGAAGAAATTCATCATCGAATTTCCGAAATTCATCGCTGAGAAAGACATTCCTTTTTATCGCGATATTGTCAAGCACTTCATCCGCGAGGGCTTTAACCACTTTATGATCAGTCAGCTTTCGCAAATGAATCTGTTACCTAAAGAGGCCATGGTTTCTGTAAATGAAAATGTATACAGTTTCAACGATGCAGCCATATCTTTATATAACCGGCTTGGCCTTCGCTATTGGACCTATCCGCTGGAAAACGATATGGAAAACCTGATTTCAGGAACTGATCGCGACGGTATTGTGCCGATGTTCTTTCATCCTGAACTTTTTTACTCGCGCGTACCTGTCAAAGTCCACGACGAAGATGATAATCATTTCCAGGATGATATGGGCAATGCTTATCACAAGAGCGTAAAAGACGGAATGACCATCATATGGCCGGACATACCAATTTCTTTCTTCCAGTATGCCCCGCAACTGAAGAAAGAAGGCTTCCATAACTTTATGATCGATTTAAGCAAAATCAAACCTTCGCAGAATCGATTCAACACCCTGCTGAAACGGCTTCTGCAAGGCGAGCAGGTGCAACCTTCCAGCAACTTTAATTTCGGACGGGGGTTGAAGTAGACAAGGAGTGGGTTAATTGTTGATCAGTTAATCCATAATGAGTATCTTTGTTGAAAAGCAATTCAAATGGAATATTTAACCGACAGAATCACAATTGATGAAAAAGTCTGTAATGGAAAACCTACCATAAGGGGGAAAAGAATTACAGTGAATACGATTTTGGAATTCCTTAGCGCAGGAGATTCTTCCGAAGAAATTCTTAAACAATACCCAAGCCTTGAAAAAGAGGATATTTCTGCCTGTTTGAAATTTAATGAAAAGTCACAATAGTCTAATCCTTTAGTTACTTATTTTTCTGGTTCAATCACAAAAAACCTAAAACCCCCTACTCCACCTGAATTACTTCAATCTCTCGAGTTTCTTTTTCAACGTTCAACCCAAGATTCGATTCAAGTGAATCTAAAACCGACATTTTATTTGTGGTGTCATATTTTACAGTCCAGGAATATTTCTCATTCAAGCCGGTTTCATCAATTATAATTTCGTTTGTCACATCATGAATTCGTTTCACCAATTTATTTATCGGTGCTGAAGAGGCAGCAAATACACCCTCATCATAACTAAAATGGCTTATTTTGGCATCATCTTTTCTCAATCCTTTTGTTACCCCATTCGGAGATCTTATAACATAAACTTCTTTAGGTTGTACCTCACGTTTTACCTCAATTTGAAGTGCATTTTCAATAGAATTTTTCAATATTTGATTGAATTCATTTTCTTCCAACCCAGGAGTTTGAATATCAACTTCTAAATTTTGACTCAATAACGTATCCTGTCCAAAAACCCTGAAAGATGGTATTTCGCATGCTCTGGCAATATAATCTCTGATACTTATAGCGTCATATTCTAATCTTGTTTTTCCAAACCTTCCTGTACCAAACTCCCCATCCGTGGTATCAATATTTATCCTATAAAAAGCAGGATCTTCATCATCATCCTTTTTTTGTTTTGAACCACTCATCGTTCTAACTTCCTCTTCAACATTTAAAGGTTCATGCTCCAACAACCTGTTTAATACATCCTTAGTCACTTCATTAGCTCTTGTAACGGCCGCCAACTCACCATCAGGATAGAAAAGTAAGGTTTTCGGGATGGTTTTTACATCAAAAGCCTCAAATACCGAACGATTCGTATCCAAACCTATCCAGCCTTGTATCTTATTTCTTTTAAGAAAATGCTCAACAACATCTTCTTTTTCGGTAGTTACCGAGATGAACTTAATGGGTTTATCTTCAAATTGTTCCGCCAGCTGATTCAGGTGAGGAATCTTTGCCACACACGGAGCACACCATGTAGCCCAAAATTCAAGCAAAACAGCTTGTCCTTTTAAATCTTCCGGAGAATAATTTTCGTCCGGGGCCTGCAGATATTGCTCTATTTGGATGTCGGAAAATCTTCCTTCGCTTTGGGATTGTTTTTTACATGAGAAAGAAAACAGCAGAGAAATTGTCAAAATAATTGCGGATAGATGCTTTGTCTGTTTCATGAATAATTTGTTTTTAGGGTTTTAAAACTTGAAATTTCTAAAATACAGAATAATTATTTGATACGTAAATATAGGAAAAATCTTTCCTTTTGCCAAATTAATAATCAATCATTCCACCAACCCCGGCAATAACTCCTCCTTCACCCATTTAAAACCCGGAGCTACTTCGAGAGCTTTTTGATAAGCTTGCCGGGCTTTGGAAGTTTTGCCTTTGGCTTCAAGGGCTTTTCCCTGCCACACCAAGGTATTGAGATATAACCACCGCGGATAGCTCTCCTGCCGCTGTTCAAATAATGCAACGGCTTTTTGGTAGTAGCGGCTAGCTTTTTCATAGCTGCCGCCAAACATGCCTGGCATATGGTAATAAGTGTTCCCTTTCTCAAGCCAAGCCATGGGATTTAAGGAATCGCATTGCAGGGCTTCGGAAATATATTGCTTATTATTCTTCCCCAGGAAAGGACCTTTGTATGGTCTCAATCCAATACGATAACCTGTCAAACCGGCTTTTATGGTGTAGGCCTCAGAACAAAAACCCTTCTTTTTTAGGTTGTTGCTGTTTTTTTCTGCTTTTTCAAGTAGTTTTTCTGCCTTATCTTCCGCTTCAATCTCCAGCAAATAACCGATATAACCGTATTGGCTAATCGTTAGATACCTTAAAAGACTATTCCCAGGCTGTCTTTTGTAATGCGTTTCTATGCTGGTAAGCGTAGATCTCCAGTCTGCCATTTGATCCTGTACATAGGCTTCGGTTATTTTTTGATCATAACTGTCTACGGTTTGTCCGCTCAAATGACCTATCAAAGAAAAAGCTACAAGCAATAACCCGACATTATTCATCGTACTATGAGTTAATGATTCTTCCTTTCCAGGAAGTTTTCCCGGAAAAACGGTTTTTTAAAGACTTTATTGAAATATGGATAAATGCCGGTATTTGAACAGGAGTCAAAAAAATATTCAAAACACCCTGCCCGGATGCCAGGCTTACCGCAGCACGATTAACGATTACCAGCGCCAGGTAAATTAACAGTCCTTTCAACCCAAAATGCAGCCATACCGGGATAAATCCAAGCGCAGTAATAACGACAAACAAAAACAATGTCAGATGACTATTCCCGAAATAAGCATGGACATTGCGTGAAAAACCTTCAGTGGCATCTTTATAACCACGATACATCCGGCAACGAATGGAATCATCACCCAGCAAGGTTTGGATACGATAACCCTGGCTTTTCATGGTTCTGGCAATTTCGATGTCTTCCACCGTGACGGCCTTGAGCTTTTCATGCCACTGGTTTTGCTGATAGGTTTCCGCATCAAACAGCATAAACTGACCGTTGGCCGCGGCAAGTGAGGGGTAGTTCAGCTTCCTGACCAGGGGTAAAGGTAAAAGACTAACCAAAATCCAATTCATGATTGGTACCGTAATTCGTTCACCTAAGGATCGGATTTCTTGTTTCGGAAAAATGGAAAGCAGGTGAAGATTTTTCTTTTGCAAAAATGACAGGCTTTTGGATAAAAGCTTTGCTCCTGCCCTGACATCTGCATCAAGGAACAAAAGGTAGTCTCCTCTTGCCTCCCGGGCCAACTGGTAACATGCGTGATTTTTGCCGCTCCATCCTTCGGGAAGCGACCGGCCGGGAATATAGCGGAAAAGCTCGTCATCCCGTGAAAACTGCCGGGCGATATCCGGGGTCTTATCGTCCGACTGGTCATCATAAACCAGCACCTCAAAATCGGGGTAATCCTGCCGGCTCAAATCCGATAGCAGCCTCCCGATGCTTCGCTCTTCATTGCGGGCCGGTATCAGGACCGAAATCATAGGTTGCTTCTCCGGCTGCTCGTCTTTTAGCCAGGGCTTTGACAAAAGATTCACCAGACTGATAAACGTCCGAATACCCAGAAAAATAAAAATGAACCAGGCAATGTATTCCATCTAACGCTTTCGGCTTTATTGTTTTATTTATTAACAGCAAAGGATTGGGGTTGTTTCAGGGAATGCCGGAAATAATGTCTTTTAGCCACGAATACACGAATTAAAGACGAACATTTATTCGTGCATTCGTGGCGGTTTTCAATGTTGTTTTTTATGAAGTCTGGACAAAACTGTTTATCCCAATCAACAATTTATTAAAATTTTGCTTTTTTTATTTAACATTTTACCTAATTTTGTTAAATGTAAACAACAATTTCTATGGAAGTATTAAGAAAAAGACATCAGGCTTTAATTAGCAACATTTCCATGAGTTTCCAGCGGAGGGCTATAAAAACTCTTCCCTGGAATCAAAGGTTATTGGGGATAAAGGGATCTCGTGGTGTGGGAAAAACTACTTTGCTTTTGCAATACATCAAAAAACATTACGGAAATAGCACCGAGGCTTTGTACGTAACCCTTGACGATATCTATTTCTATGAAAACCGGCTGATTGATTTAGCAGATACTTTTGCGGCCAAAGGGGGTAAGCATCTTTTCATCGATGAGGTGCACAAATATGAGAACTGGGCGAATGAAATAAAAAACATCTATGATTATCATCCTGACTTAAAGATTGTATTTACCGGCTCGTCGCTGCTTGAAATTATAAGCTCTAAAGCTGACCTGAGTCGCAGAGCCATTGTTTATAATCTACCGGGCTTATCATTCAGGGAGTTTCTCGTTTTCAGACATAATATCAACTTTGAAACCATAGAATTCAAAGAAATAATTGCTAACCATACGCAAATTGCATTACAGATTTCTGAGACTGCAAAACCTCTGCAATACTTTGATGAATATTTAAAAGTGGGTTATTTCCCATTTTATGAGGGTGATAAGGAGATACATTACCATCGCCTTCAAGAGATAACCAATATGATTATTGAAATAGAGCTGCCTCTCTTAAGGCGCACCGGGATTGCTAATATTCCCAAAGTTAAGCAACTTTTATACATCATTAGTCGCTCTGTTCCATTCAAACCCAACATTAGTTCGTTAGCTCAAAAGACTAAGATATCCCGTAATAGTCTCCTTGAGTATTTTCACCATTTGAATGACGCGAATATCATCAATGCCGTCCGGAAAAATGTCCACGGAGTTAGTTTATTGCAAAAACCGGAGAAAGTCTACCTTGAAAACACCAACTTTGCTTATGCCCTTAGTCAGGAAAGCCCGGATAAAGGAAGCTTGCGGGAAACTTTTTTCCTGAATCAGCTATCGGCTCAGCATAAAGTGACTTACCCTGAAAAAGGTGACTTTTTAATAGACGAAAAATATTTGTTTGAGGTTGGAGGTAAAACAAAAACCCAGAAACAAATTGCCGGGGTGGAAAATTCATTCGTTGCAGCTGATGACATCGCCTTTGGGGTTGAAAATACCATACCGCTTTGGATGTTTGGGTTTTTGTATTAGATATTGTTTAATTCCTCCGGCTAAGCGGATTGTGACATAAGTTAACAAGAAAAATACTGAAATCCTTAACGTCTAAATAGTGTCTGTCTATAAACTTTCCATCCATCGCGCACCCCTCTAACTCTCCGCCTGAGGCGGAGAGAACCAGCCAAAATTCTGGCTGCGTGAAGATTTTTCCGCCTAAAACGGAGATTAAGGGTTGTGCAGAGGAAGGGGGAAAATTTAAACTTTATAGACAGACCTAAATACAAATCCGTCCATACAAACCGCTAAGAAGGGGACCTTCTCACCTATCCACATTATTCTTTTCCACTGCCTCTTTAAAGAAGTTATTGTAAGCATCCTGCAAGTCAGAGGTGGATGGAATGATTTCATAATCTAATTTCTGGAGATAAACGTCCATCCGGGGCTTTCTGTATGAGAAATACTCAATGAGAGCAGCGCTGAAGACGACCTGGGGTTTACCCTGCGACTTTTTGAGTATCGTTTCCACCCCTTTTTCGAATTCAAACTTCCGGGTGTACTTGGTTTGGATTTCGCCCTGCGGAAACATCAGCACCAGGTTTTCGGAATCGGAAAGCAACTCCCCGGAATAAGCCAGGGATTCCACCAATGAGCGCTCACCCTTTTTTATAGAAAAAGCCCCCGCCTTATTTAAAAACATATGGTTTTCGAGCTGTTCTTCCAGCATCATCACGTTGAAGTACCGTCGCCAAAGTCTGTTGTTAACTTCTACCATAATAAACCCGTCCCACCAGCTGAAATGGTTCCCGATAACCAAAATAGGATTCCCGTCGTCAGCTACATTTCCATGGATTTCCATTTCACGAAAGTGAGCTTTAATCATCCACCGGCTGTACCACTTAAAAAACCAGTCGTAAGGCTTTTTGTGACGGGCCTTTATCATGTCTGTTTGGATTTATACAACTGCCACCAGGGCGTATGCGGGGCATCATGGTGTTCGTAGTGATAACCGAAAAAATAACACGAAATCATGGCCCACAAATGATTTTTCTTTTGCGTTCGCGATTTGTAAGGCTGCATTTGGTCGGTGTGCGGCTGCCGGTGCGGCAGATAGGTTCCGAAAAAAAACAATTGCAATGTCCCCAATATGGCCGGTGTTATCCAGAAGACCACAATCGATGGTTCCGCGACGCCTCCCACATATTTCAGCAGATTATAAATTCCGGCCATAATCAAAATCTGGACCACGGTGAGATAGCGCCATACAAACATTCCCCACCACAGCCAGAAATTCTGAGACTTGACGTAATAATCCGGGTCTTTCTCCGTGGCCGGATATTTATGATGCCGCCCGTGATTTTTCTTCAGTTTTCCGTATGATAGCCCCGCAAATAGCAAGGCAGACAAAAACCCGACTACCTCGTTTACCTTACGGCTTTTGGAAACCGTTCCATGCATGGCGTCATGGCCGGTAATAAAGAGACCCGTGTAAAGATAGACCTGTATCAGAAGATGCACGTACATCCACGGGTTATCAATCGCTACTGTCACGCCCGTCAAAATATAATACAAATGGGCGCCCCAGGCCCCCATGACCAAAATTGCAATTAAAATTCCCATATCCTATCCAAGCGTTATATTCAACAATAAAAAGAAAGCCAGTTGAGTAGATAACAATGTTCCGGCAATCCTGTTTTTATATTTAATGCCTGTTGCATTCCAAATTATAAAAAAGGCAAACGAGATAATCCACCATGCAATGTAGTTTTGGAGCGGTATGGAGCCATCGAGCCAGTACCAGAAATCGAGTTTGGGGGCCATAGGCTCAAGCAAAAGATCATACGACAGCATCACAAAAGCTCCGATAAAGCTCTTCAGAAAAATCGACACTTTCCAGTCCTGCAAAAAATGATAAACCATATAGATTAAAATTAACCAGTTGAGCCCTATCAATAGCGGAGTCTCCCCTATCTTGAGACCTAAGGCCGAACCGTAATGATAACCCCCAAAAATTAATCCGCTTTGTACGCCGAGCAATTCGATGAAAAAACTGGCAACAAAAACCACTAAAAAAACCACAAACTGAATCGGGCGAAATTTCTCATGAAAAAGGGTAAGCAAAATGGCACTAAACAACAGGTTTAGCGGGGTTAAATCAATAAATAAATCCCTGGACAGAGGCAGTGAAAGCCCCAGCAATCCCACCAGGTAAACAATAACAATCACCCACTTGGCATATATGACCCTGTTTTTCATCATTTCCAGTCTGCTTTAACTTTTGATGCCATGATTTTTGCAGAGGCGAGACATAGCGGGATACCTCCTCCCGGATGAACGCTTCCTCCGGCAAAATACAAATTTTTAATCTTCGACGTTTTATTTTTGTGCCTCATAAATGCCGCAAATTTGTTGTTGGAACTATTCCCGTAAAGGGAGCCTTTCCAGGAGCCTGTTTTCGATTCTATCGTCCGGGGATCCAGCCGCTCTTCAAAAAGAATCTGTTGGCGAATGTCGATATCCAGCATCCGGTGTATTTTTTCAATGATATTTTCCCGGGCCTTTTCAACCAGGCTATCCCAATCCTGCCCGTCATTTGCAGGAGTATTGATCATAACAAACCAGTTTTCGTGGCCATCGGGGGCATCGCCTTCCACTACCTTCCCGCTGATGAAAATGTGAACCGTTGGGTCCTCAGGCAGCGTCTTTTCGGAAAATATTTTCTCGAATTCCCGCTTATAATTTTGTGAAAACAGGATATTGTGAACATCCAGACTTTCATTCAAACCTTTCACGCCCCAGTAAAAAATCAATGCCGATGAAGACCGCTCCTGCGAAAGCTGTTTTTGTGGAATTTCGTGGTTCGGAAGAAGCTGGTCATAAAATGTAAAAATATCCACATCGCTGACCACCAAATCATAATCATAACGCCCATATTGGGTTTCCACGCCTTTAGCAACGCCCGAATCCAGGTTAACGCTACTCACTTTTTCGGAAAACCTGAAGCGAATTCCTTCATCCACTGCCAGCCGGTATAGCGACCGGACGATATCATACATCCCCTTCTCGGGGAAGAATGCCCCGATGTTATGTTCAAGATGTGGGATAACAGCCAGCGTCCCGGGGGTTTGATAGGGATCGGAGCCATTGTAAGTGGCATAGCGATCAAATAGCTGGATTACTCGCCCATCCTTAAAATAGGATTGATTTACCTGATGCATAGTTTTGCCGGTATTCAGCTTATTTATCCGGAGAGTAGCTCTCAGGAAATCTTTGGTGAAAACCGTCGAAAGTTCAAAAGCCTTAAAGATAAAATTGTTGGCCGTCAGATCATAAACCGTTTCAGCATCTTTGAGATATTTTCTTACCTTACCGGCCTTAACGTTTGCTTTGCGTTCAATTTCATCCGCAAACTTCCCCGGATCATTGTAGGCATTAATTTCAGTGCCGTCTTCATAAAAATATTTCGTGATTACCGGGAGCGCTCGATAAGAAAAATATTCGGAAAATATTTTTCCGAAAAGTTCGAAAAGCTCATTAACCAGCGAGGGGAGGGTAAACAGTGAGGGCCCGGTATCAAAACGAAAACCGTCTTTTTCAATTTGAGCGATTTTTCCTCCCGGCAAGGATGCTGCTTCAAAAACCTCCACTTCAAAACCCGAATGTCTAAGCCGCAAAGCCGAAACTATACCACCAATTCCCGCACCTATTACCGCTGCTCGCTCTTTCATGTTTAACTTTTGGTTCAATTTTTATAACAAGAGAAGGAATGGTTTTGTTTGGGGGAGAATATACACCCCTCATCCCCTGGCCCCTTCTCCCCCGGAAGATAGGTAAACGCCAGAAATACAACACTTCCTTTATCCCTCCCTTCTCCTCCTTCAAAAAAATCCCCCAATAAAAAAAAAGGGGGCTGAGCCCCCAATCTACAACTTACGAAAATAACTACTAACTATCCATCTTAAGAATTGCGTAGCGAGGATGGGAATTGAACCCTTGTCCGCCTAAGGCGGATATGAATCCGCCAATAAAACTTTAATAATAAAAACGAGGCCAGTATCAATTAACAATGACCCCTCTTTCTTTATAGCGAGGATGGGAATTGAACCCTTGTCCGCCTCAGGCGGATATAAATCCGCCAATAAAACTTTAATAATAAAAACGAGGCCAGTATCAATTAACAATGACCCCTCTTTCTTTGTAGCGAGGATGGGAATTGAACCCTTGTCCGCCTAAGGCGGATATGAATCCTCCTGCAAAAAAACGCTGTAGCGAGGCCGAGAATTGAACTCGGGACCTCCGGGTTATGAATCCGACGCTCTAACCAACTGAGCTACCTCGCCGTCAAAATGCGGGTGCAAATATATAAATCTGTGAGAAATTACAACCAATAAACCCCTGAAAATTTAGACCCCATTATGTTGTTTGCTTCCTAAACATCACATCCTTAGCAGCTAATTCATCCAGCAACCTCTTCACATTTTGCTCATCCTCCGCCAGGATTTCGGGAGCGGATATCCCCCTGCGTTTGAACGCTCCGCTGGCCAGAAGCCGCACAGCGCTTGTAGCCGAATAACCCGTTGTCCGTGCCATGGAATGAAAACCTGTCCGGGCATCGTATTCATCATATAAGTCCCATTGAAGTCTTTTGAAACTCCCCGCATCCAAGCCTTCAACTATGATCCGCAACACCGTCAGGTCTTTTTCTCCCTGCTCCAGTTTCCAGAGTGGGAAAAGGAGTTGAGAAGTAAATTCCAGCGGAGTTATTGTTTTCCCTTCTATCGTTAGCGGCTTTTCATCAAAAAAACCCGAATCTTTGAGAAGCTGAATCTTTTCCGCATAGCCAGGATAACGCAGCGTTTTCTCTTTCATATTAACCGCCGGTATATAATCCAGCAATGAACGCAGACCATCCGTGTTAAAAGCTTCCAGCGTCCCCACATTGTCGAAATCTATGAGCTCATAGTCGGTCAAAGGGGATTTGGTAATCACATTGGCATGCTCTTTTACCCTTGCCGGGCGAATATACTCTTCGATAACATCAGCAGGTGAAAACGGAGCTTTGTATTCATAAGGCTTTTTTCGTACTGTAGGCAGCCCGCCAACATAAATCATCACATTTTCCACTTTATCCAACTCCCGTGCTGACTTAGCGGCAAGGATATTACTCATACCCGGAGCGATACCCATATCGCAAACAACAGTTACACCCTTCTCCACAGCAAGATCATTCAGTTCATACATATCCTCCGGGAAAAAAGCAATATCTACTACATCCTTTCCACTTTCAATAACATTCTTCAGAACATTAAACCCCATAGAACCGGGCACTGCATTGACCACCATATCAACATCATCAATGAGCGATTCCAGGTTTTCTTTCCGGGTAACATCAACGTTGTTCTTTTCCACTTTATCAGGAAGGTGGTTTAAACGGCTCTGATCCACATCGGCTGCTATGACCGTATAATCTTTATCCGATGCCAAATCATGAATAATGGCACAACCTACAAGGCCCGCTCCTAAAACAGCTATTTTCATTTTTTTAGAATGAAGATAATGCTATTTTCTGAATCGCCAAAAGAAGCGGTAAAAAGCAGCGAAACGGCTCTGCCGGTGGAGCTGCGACAAAATAACCCCTAAAATCACAATAATCATCCCGATGATCTTCTGAAAATCAAACCTTTCATCGACCATATAATAGGAAAAGATAGCGGTAATCACCGGAATAAGGTTGGTGAAAAAATTCGTCTTATTTACGCCAATCTCCCGGGTACCAATGGTATAAAAAACAAAAGCCAGCGAACTACCGAAAACGGCCAACTGAAGCAATGAAGCGGCTAATTCAAAAGTGATTTCGGTATGGATAAAATTCTGCCAGTGGAAGATAAAAAACAGGGGAGCAAAGTAAAACAGGCCTATCAGGTTTTGTACAGCGATGATAAAGAAAGCGGAGTACTTACCCGAAAGTTTTTTGAGCAAAATGGAATAAACTATGGCTGCAATCAAGGCCGATGAAAGAGCAATCACTCCTATCGGCTGAGCATTTAATGAAAAATCGGGCTCTATCAATATCAGAAGTATGCCGGCAAAAGAAACCAGCATTCCAACAATATTGATAATGTTGAGCTTTTCTTTTAAAGCCATATAGGCAAAAACGGGAGTAAAGACAGGAATTGCGGCAATCACTATGGATGATATGGTGGGTGATGAAAACTTGATACCGTAATTTTCGCCGATGAAATACAAAAACGGGTTAAAAAGCGCAGAAAGCAGAAACAGAACATAGTCTTCTTTCCTGATTTTTTCAATCATGTTAAATATCCACAATCCCAGAAACATCAGCCCTGTAGAAATCAATAACCGCATCATCAAAGTCGTTATCGGGCTATAATATTCAAAAACAATCGATGACCATACAAAAGTCAAACCCCAGAACAGCATGGCCAGAAATATAAGGACATAGGTGTAAGTCGGACTGATTTTCTTCATGACCGGCAAATGTAGAATATTTTGCAGATTTTTTGAAAATGATGCTGTATCTTGTAACAGTTATAAAAATCTGCCGTCTTTAGGATAGATGAAAATTAATAAATATTGAAAAAACCAGGCTTAAATAATGAACAGGAATTGGTTGAGCGCTGCCGCCAAAATGATAGAGCGGCACAAATGGAGATCTATAAAAAATACAGCAAAGCGATGTATAATACAGCACTGCGAATAGTAAGAGAAAGCACCGAAGCCGAAGATGTAATGCAGGAATCTTTTATCGTTGCTTTTGATAAAATTCATCAGTTTCAGTTCAAATCCAGCTTTGGAAGCTGGTTAAAGCGCATCGTCGTCAATAAATCGCTCGATACCATAAGACACCATATCCGGTTTGACGATATTGATGATGTGCCCGAACCGGCAACCGGTTCTCCTGCATATATGGAAAGGGATGAAAATGATTACCAAATCGGGGAAATAAAATCCGCTATTCAACAACTAAACCCAAAAGATCGGGTAGTTCTGTCACTCTTCCTTTTTGAAGGATACGATCATGAAGAGATTTCCCAAATTTTGGAAATGTCACACAATGCCGCTCGCACTCGTTATTCAAGGGCTAAGAACAATCTGCTGAATATATTGAGAGAAAATCGTACGCTTAAAACATTTTTGTCGTGATGAAGAAGCTGGAAGACTATATCAAAAATAACCGGGAAGCCTTCGAAGAAGAGCTTCCAAAAGGGCATATCAAACGTTTTGAGGATAAAATGTGTAAACGAAACAACCTGCTTCTCAGGTATAAAAATCGTTTTGCCATAGCAGCTTCCATTTTGGTTCTACTCATGGTCGGTGGGTATTTCTTTGTTTCCAATCCATCTCAATTCAAAGCTTTCCTGGCAAATCCCCTGGAGGAAAGCCCGCTTCCACAGGAAGTAAAAACGGCCATGAATTATTATAATGCTATGACCGCTTCCCATGTCAAAGAAATCAACACGCTTAATCTCTCTGAAAACGAAATTCAAAAAGTTAAAAATTTCGCCGGAAAGGAACTGAAACAATACGAAAAGAATGCCCGGGAATTAAAACGCCAGCTTAGACAGCATCCGGAAAATGAAGCATTAAAACGTGCCCTCATCACAAATCAGATGAAAAAGAATCAATTTGTTAAAAGAATCGTCAAACGAGTCAGAAATACAAAACTACAGCGTTATGAAAACAAAAAATAATATAAAGGCAGTGCTTACGGTCATTGTCTTTCTTTTGGCCTTCATTACCGTAAAATCGCAGGAAGAACAAATCTTTGAAAAAGAAATCAAAGTTTCCGAAGGCACTACTGTGTCCATTGATCACAAATTCGGAAATATTGAATGCACGACATGGGACAAGGATTTGGTATCCGTAAGGGTAGAAGTGTCAGGCGATTTTGATGATCGCAACGGTATTAAAGATAAAATTCATATCGAATTCGAAGCTTCATCCAATAAAATCCACCTGGAGACAGATTTCAATAGCAACAACTACAACCAGAAATCCTTACAGATTGACTATATATTAAGTTTACCGGCTTATCTGAATCTTAAGCTGGAAAACAAATTCGGAAGTATTTACCTGGAAACTGTCACAGGAACAGCGGAGATAGAAAACAAATTCGGTAATGTGAAAATAGGCACGCTTGCGGGACAAAAGAACACGATTGAAATGAAATTCGGGAGCATCGAACTCGATGATTTCCAAGGAGGGACCATTGATGTTCAGAATGGCGACACGGATATCCGTACTGCCGGCGAGCTTAACCTGAAAGCCAAATTCGGAGAAGTAGAATTAAGAAAAGTCAAACATGCAAATATCGAAGTGAAAAACGGCTCATTGACCATAGATAAGGTAGAGAACCTTCAATATGAAGGAGCTTTTGGAGGCGTCAGCATTGGCAAAGTAACCGGCGATCTGGTTTTAGATAATAGCCATGGAAATTCAAAAATCAACCAAATCGCCAAAAACTCCGGTAATATAACAATAGATAATAAGTTTGGAAAGGTGAAACTTGGTATCAACAATGGCTCTTCGTATAAACTCCATTGCGAGATAAAAATGGGTACTTTCTATTACCCTGAAGACCTGGTCAGCTTCACTGATACGGAAACTTCGATGACAAATAAAGAGTATACCGGAACATTGGGTAAAGGAAACGACGACAATTCAATGGAAATAGAAAGTAAAAACGGTGATGTCGTCATCTTTATTTATTAATGATGTAACTAAATAGCATAAGAAAACGTCTAATATAAAAAACAGAAATCATGAAACGAATAATCATTTTCTCATTGTTGCTTATAGCTTATAGCGGAACTTTTGCAAGCACTTCCGGTAAAAACATTACCGAAGAACGAACCGTTCCTGAATTCACTGAAATTCTTATCAAGGGATCGGTGGATGTGGTGTATACCCAGGATAAATCGGTACAAATTGAGGTGAAAGGGAAAAAAGACGAGGTAAAAAACGTTATCACTCATGTGGAAAATAAAGTATTAACAGTCGATTATAAGAACGGTTCTTCCTGGTTTTCAAGTACTGGTGATCTCGTTGTATATGCCAGCAGTCCACAGCTTACAAAAGTAAAAATTGCAGGATCGGGAGATTTTAAAACAAAAAATACGCTGGAAGGGGATAATTTCGAGCTTAGCATATACGGCTCCGGTGACGGCAATTGCAATCTGGATGTCCGGGATTTTAGATTGAAAGTGCATGGCTCTGGTGATGTTCAGTTTCAGGG
>JAIPAH010000203.1 GCA_021740175.1 Bacteroidales bacterium | reverse complement strand
AAACCGCAAGATCCGTCAAAACCTGCCGCGGGAAGAACATCGATCCGTGGCTATGGAAAACGCTAAAAATATGGGAGCAGTAGCCTTGTTTGGCGAAAAATACGGAGAAAATGTCAGAGTTATCAAATTCGGGGATTCCATCGAACTTTGCGGTGGCATTCATGTAGAGGCTACAGGCCAAATCGGGATATTTAAGGTAACAACCGAAACGGCCATTGCGGCCGGTATAAGAAGAATAGAAGCCGTTACAGCGGATGAAGCGGAAAAATACATCAACCAAAACCTTGATCAGCTTGAGGAAATCAAAAGCTTGTTTAAGAACGCTAAAAATATTGTGAGAAGCGTTTCCAGCACCCTGGAAGAAAACAAAAAGCTGGAAAAAGAAGTGGAAAAACTAACCCGTGAAAAAGCCCTGAACCTCAAAAATGAGCTAAAGGAATCCATAGAAAAAGTTAACGGGATAAAATTTCTGAGCACTCACCAAAAGCTGGACGCGGCCACGGTTAAGGACCTGGCCTTTGCCATGAACAATGAAATCGAGCGTCTTTTCTTTATTATTGCTTCGGAAGACAAAGGGAAAGCTAATCTTACCCTAATAATTTCAAAGGAACTGGTTCGCGAGCATGACCTCAATGCAGGTCAGATCATTCAAGAACTGGCCAAAGAAATTAAAGGCGGTGGTGGCGGACAGCCTCATTTTGCCAGTGCAGGAGGCAAAGACCCCAATGGTTTGAATAAAGCACTGGGCAAAGCTAAAGAATGGATAAAAGAAAAAGTATAAAATTGTTAAACTTATAACATCTATCATTAAACGTGATGACTTTTTCTCCTTCCTGCTTATATTTTTATAAAGCAGCGCTTATGCGTTAACTTTTTATTTTTTTTTTAGTATCGAAAACTTTTATAATGATGCGTTGTTGACTCATCGGATATAATTTTTCAACAATTATGGCAGGATACACAATTAAAGATTTGGAGCGATTATCCGGCGTTAAGGCACATACCATAAGAATATGGGAAAAGCGCTACGGTATAATAACACCCAATCGGACCGACACAAACATAAGGCGATATAATGATGAAGATTTGAAATCTATATTGAATATCGCCATCCTAAGAGAGAATGGTTACAAAATCTCGGAGATCGTCTCCTTTAACAATAAGGAGCTATCGGATCATGTGCTCAACTTTACCACCAATCCGAGACACCATTCGACACAAATAAACAACCTTATCCTGGCCATGATCGAACTGGATGACCGAAAGTTTGATAAAGTCATTACAAATTCTACGGTAAGAACAGGTTTTGAAGAAACCATCCTGAACGTGGTATATCCTTTTCTCGAAAAAATTGGTATTCTGTGGCAAATAGGCTCTGTAAATGCTGCTCAAGAACATTTTGTTTCCAATCTCCTTCGGCAGAAATTGTTAGTAGCCCTTGACGGACAGATGTCGGGGAACCACCCCGAAGCCAAACGTTTTATGCTCTTCCTCCCGGAATCGGAATACCATGAACTTGGCCTGCTCTTTTTTGCTTATATTGTAAGAAAAAACGGGCATAAGATCATCTACCTCGGCCAATCGGTACCCATTGAAGATGTCGTAGAAGTAGCAAAAATGAAAGAACCCGATTACATTATTACATCGGTAACCGCAGCCCTTGACCATGAATCGCTCGATGAATTCATAAAGAATTTAGCTTCCCATTTTTCAAAACAAATCATCTTTTTTTCAGGACTAAAAGCAAGAGATTACAACAAAAAACTTCCTGAGAACTTTATTGTCGTCAAAGATGTGAATGAGCTGAAACAACAAGCAGTTTTCAATCAATCCTTTGTTTGAAACAGTTTATGCTGGCGTTCGCCTAGCGTGACTTTTAGCTTCTGATTTGTTGTCCGCTTTTGAAACAATCAGTGCAATATCATCGGCGTACCACCCCGTCTTTCCATAGGACAATAAAAATACATATCTACTCATCGGCATGACTTTATTTCTATGACAAGATGTCCCTTCTTCCTACCATTGCTTATATGTTTTGGTTGGAATTTATAAACAATCATCCGGGCAACCACTTATTCCCAGGAATTTAAGTATTCCATTACCTTTTTTTGTGAGCCTGACATTGTTAAGTTTTTTCCGTCTTATAATGAACATTTTATATGATAACATTAAGATTATAAAGTTCGTATAACCACAATTTTACAGTATTTTAACATTTTTTTAACAAATTTTTGGCATTAATTTGGATTACTTTTAAATAAAATGTTTAACTTTGTATTGATTTAATTGAACAGGCGACTTTGTGAAACGAAAAAAAACCGTACTACTATGACAGCAATAGAATTTAACCACAAACTTCTAGATCTTCAGGACAACCTGACATTCTTTGCCCGTTCGCTGACGGCTAACGAAGAAGAAGCCAAGGACCTGGTTCAGGAAACAAACATCAAGGCTTTGACCAATATGGAAAAATTTGAACCGGACACAAACCTTAAGGCCTGGACTTATACGATAATGAAGAACACATTCATTAACAACTATCGCAGGAAGGTAAAGGCCAATACGATTATAGATACGACAGAAGATTTGTACTATCTGAACAATACGAAGGCCACGAAATTTGAGTCACCCGAGTCCAATCTCTCGAAAGATGAAATCCAGCGAAACATTAAAGCACTGGACGAAAATCAGCGAACACCCTTTGAGATGCATACGCAGGGGTACAAATACAAAGAAATCGCTAATAAACTCAATCTTTCGATTGGCACGGTGAAGAGTCGGATCTTCTTCACGCGTAAAAAATTAATGGAAAAACTGGATGACTTTAATAACTAACCTTATCCGAAGAGATAAGTGTGGAAGATATGTGAAGGCGTCTTCCTAACGGGGAGACGCCTATTTTATTTTAGCCCGTGCCTGGTCTCGGTTCAATTGAATAATAGCCATCAGCATCACTATTACACTCACCCATTGCACCAAGGAAAGCTGGTAATCGTTTATCCAATAATCAAACAGAATAGCCGAAAGCGGAAAAAACAACTCACAAATCGTACTCACAATGGCTTTCACCTTCTTCAAACCATAATAGTAAAGAAATATAGCCCCCGAACCTGTTGTGATGGCAATGATAAAAAATATGCCCCACTGCTTGGGGGTAGTAGCCTGCACTAAGCTAATTTCTCCGGCTACAAGCACATAAACCAACATCAAAATTGCGGTAAATCCATACCTGTAAAAGGTAGTAGTCGCGAAATTGTATTTGATCAGCACTTTCTTGCTAAATACCGTGGAGCTGCCGAAAGAAAAAGCCGCCAGCAATGCAAAGGCGGTGGCTGCCACAGTATCCCCTCCGGTACCAATCCGGGGAACTTTTAATCCGAAAGTCAGGAAATACCCTCCGATGATTGCCATAGATGCCCATAATAAATAGCGGGGGCCCAAACGTTCTTTTACTATTACGGCAGCTAAAACAATTCCGAATACCGGTTGCAGTTTCTGAAGCAACACAACCACCGACAATTTTTGAAAACCTACTAGGAATAAGGCCTGAACAATGGACAAAGTTCCCAGTGCCCCGCCAAAAAGAGCCACTAACAACAAATAAAAATAATCTGATTTGGAAAAGTATTTCAGGTTTCGATATTGCCCATAAAAGAAAAAGTTCATTATCAAAAAAGGTAACATGTGGAGGACAAAAACCACATAACCGATTTTCAACTCATAAAGGCGGGGCGTAAGCACCACACCGTCAAAACCCCAAAGGATAGCCGCCAGTGATATAGCGCCGGCGCCAACAATTGTAGCCCGTTTCTGCATGCCTTCAAATCATTTTAGCAAAGCACAAAAATAAAAAGAAAAGCAATCCCGTTTTATAAATCATTCAGGCCCTTTTTTTCATATAAAGGATTAAAAATACTCCTTCACTTCGCGTTTAAGATAAAGCTTAGCACTTTCGACAGGTTTTAACCCCAATTCCGCCGACTTTTCAAAAATCCTGCGGGCAAGCTGGTTGGCCGAAGCATCATCTTCCATCTCCATGGCTGCGGAGTTAATAAGTTTAATGATTTCCTCCTTGGCATTGACCACATATTTCCATCCCTCCGCCGAAACATAAATCTGCTGGGATAGATTGTGTTCAAATTCATCACGGATATTTTCCAATAATTTAGTATGAAACTGCGAAACGGTATAATCCGGATTTTTAACCCGGAATACCAAACTCGATGGGGAAATGCGCTCCAAAAGTAAAATGATGCGTTCATAGGCCTGTAGGCGTACCGGAGTCGTAGCTTTCTGTTGTTCAGCTTTCAGCGATATTATATGGTTATTTTGATATGAATCCAAAAGCTTTTTCAGCAGATAATATGCTGTAATGGCCACTATAATGGCCGGCATGGAGGAAATAAGTACTGTTATGACATTCATGGGCTCTCCTGTATAATTTTTACATTTTTTAAATAAAACAAAAACGCCAATCAAAAGCAAAAATAATACAATAAATAACCCTTTAATAATAAACTCTTTTACTAAATTTGTTCAATCTCTAGAAAAAAACTTAAAATTCATCAACTCAATGAATACTCTATCAAAACGAATTCAATCTTTAGCTGAATCCGAAACGCTGGCTATGGCCCGCCGTAGTCGAGAATTGGCAGCCAAGGGTCACGACATTGTAAACCTGAGTATAGGTCAACCCGATTTTTTTACGCCGGCTTTTGTCAAAGAAGCTGCCAAAAAGGCCATTGATGACAATATCACCCACTACCCGCCGGTTGCGGGCTTTAAAGAGCTTCGCGAAAGTATTGCCGGCAAACTGAAAAGAGATAATAACCTGGATTACGATCCTTCTCAAATCGTTGTATCCACCGGGGCAAAGCAATCCATCGCCAACACGGTGATGAGCTTGATTGATCCCGGCGATGATGTTATCTTGCCCGTCCCCTATTGGGTCTCATACCGCGAAATCATCCGACTGGCCGGCGGAAATACCGTTTTTATCAACACAAGTATCAAAAATGATTTTAAGGTTACTCCCGACGAATTAGAAGCCTCGATTACTGACAAAACCAAGCTTATTATCTTCAGCTCTCCCTGTAATCCAACGGGCTCCGTCTACAGCCGCGAAGAACTGAAACAACTAGCCGCACTTTTTGAAAAGTATCCCGGTTTGTACATTATCTCCGATGAAATATATGAGTTGATCAATTTTAACAGCCATCATGAATCTATTGCCCGGTTTGAGGCTATAAAAGACCGTGTGATTGTAGTGAACGGGGTGAGCAAAGGATTTGCCATGACCGGTTGGCGGTTAGGTTATCTTGCCGCAAACCCGGAAATCGCCAAAGCTACGGAGAAATTCCAGGGACAAATCACTTCCGGGGCTTCCTCTATTTCGCAAATGGCGGCAAAAGCTGCCCTGGATGCCATCCCGGAAAATGTTAAGGAAAAAGAGGAAATGCTGCAAGCCTTTCTCAAAAGACGGGACTTACTTATCGATGGACTCAGCCAAATTGAAGGAATTAAAACCAATGTCCCGGCCGGGGCTTTTTACATCTTCCCGGATGTAAGTGCCCTTTTTCATAAAACCTTTAAGGACGAGCCCATCAAAAACAGCAACCAATTATCCGATTTCCTGCTCAATGAAGGACATGTGGCAACCGTCCCCGGCACTGCTTTCGGCGATCCCAATTGCATCCGAATCTCATATGCTACGTCGGAGAAGCAGCTTAAGGAGGCACTTAACAGAATAGCACAAGCTCTCGGGAAATTAGAATAGTCCTGTCATTTCTGAAAATTTATGT
>JAIPAH010000035.1 GCA_021740175.1 Bacteroidales bacterium | reverse complement strand
ACAATCCCACTCCAATCCATTGGCAGTTCGCCGTTTTCAATCATTTCGAGTTTGGACTGCTGCAGGGCAGTGGCATAATCTTTTCCCTCCAGTAATTGACGGTAGAAAGAAGTGATCAAGATTTTGGTTTTTTTATCATGGACTTTCCACAGGGAAGCCACGAGATTAGGAACTCCGGCAAAAATAAAACCACGAGGAAGGCCAAAGACGCCTTCTCCTTCCATAATTTTTCCTGTGCCGCTTTTACAAGCGCTAAGCACCACCAGGTCGGTTTCTATTTGCATTGAGAATAATTCATTAACAAAAAGAAAACCATCCTCAGTATGCTGTCTTGCTTCACGGTCCTTAGATTGGCTAAAGAACAACCCTGACTCCCCGGGATATTTTTTATAAGAAATGCCGTGCGTTGCAACATGGATAATATCTGTGGAAGGTATCTTCCGGAAATTCTCTTCCGTAGCTTTCCGTCCGGTCATCAGATAGGGTTTAGGACTATTTTGCTCAAACATACGGGATATTTGTGAGACTTCATCCAATGAATGGGGCAAAGCAACGAGCTGTTGTTTCTTGCGGTCAAAGATGCCTTCAGTCTGGAGGATTTCGTCACCTCTGTAGGCATTGTTTTCTGCCAGTTCAGCGATATTTTCATTCATAAAGCCCGGAGCAAAAAGAGCAATATTGGGGTTCGCTGGCTTGGATGTTTCTTTCCGTGTCTCTGCCCAGAGTTTAGCCGCATAGTGATAGGAAAAGCTATGTTCGTGTATCATTGCTTTGGATTGACCGGGTGTGATAAGTGCTTCAAAAGGAAGATTGTAGAGGTTATTTTCGGGAATGACTACCAGGTGTTGTTTGTCAGCAATGTGTTCTGAAACGGGAGTAAGAAGGTATTCCGATAACCCGGCGTCCGTTTTGGATGCCCCGGTTTTTATACTTTTCATAAAATGACGGTAGGATGCATAATAGGAGCTGTCTTTCTTTACCCGCTTTATGATTGTCTTCGTCGATGTATTGCAGAAAATATTCAGGTAATCCCCGGTTTCAGTATACTCAATTAAGGCTTCGTCATCGGTTAATTGCTCTCTTATTTGCGATAGTTTAATTTTGAAGCGGTTGAGGTCTATACCCACACCTCTTTCGGATGATGTTTTCACCTTATTTTTCATCCCTATCAGCTTCGCCTTTTTGGCCAATGCAAGGTTTTGCAATGAATCTTTCTTTTTACCCCCGGCTACCTGTATTTGGTTTTTTAATTCCCGCAAACTGATTTCCAGCCGGGATAGTTGTGGATTAATTTCACTGGTGTCCTTTTCCCGGTCTTTCATTTTATATACCTGGTAGCTTAAAAGCTTCCCTTTTGTAGCATTGGCAAAAGCGTATATCTTTTCATCATAGCTATGCTTTTTATCGATTTGGTCCAACTGAAAAGTTAAAGCAACCGCAGCGTTGTATCCTTCCCGGTTTATTGCGATAAGTCTCGCCAGGTCTTTTTCAGGTTGGGATTGCTGTAGAATATTTACAAGCGTATCCACAGCTGTGTAGTGCGTCAGAGCTGTTTTTAACCATTGAGAATCTTGTTCTCGTTTATAAAGGGTTTCAAAGAAGTGAATCTTAAGCATCAATGCCTGCAGTACGCCATTGGTATTGGTATGTTTTGAAATTTTTGGCGGGAGATAATTATTAGGTTGGTCCTGCTTAATTTCAGGGTAGTTGGTCAGCATACATTTTTGCGCATACGAAAGGGCTTTTGTGAAATTTCCTTTCATGGAATACAGGCTCCCAAGGTAATAATAATCGGTGGCCGTTTTGTGTCCTTTCGGACCAAATTGTTCTTCATGGATGGATAAGGACTTTTTGCGCAGAACAATGGCTGAGTCTATGTCACCCCTAAGAGTGACAGCCCTTGAAAGATTCCCGTAGTTGGAAGCTAGTGCGATGGGATTATTGGCTGCATGACGTTGGGTGGTCTTTAAAGCCAACTCACTGTATTTTAAGGCCGAATCGGCGTTTCTTGTGTAGTTGTATGCTGTGGCAAGATTGGAGTAGGACTTTTGGAGACTGGTATAATTAACAGAATCTTGCTGAATGATCAATTCTAAATTTTTTCTGAAAGGGGTTAAGGCTTGTTGAAATTCACCCTGGGCGAGGTATGTATAGCCTATGGAATGGTGAATCAGGGCATTGAGCGAAGGATCGGTAATCGATGCCCGCTCCACAATTCCCCCTGCCTTTTGAGCCATCTCCCTGGCAAAAAAAGTGTGCGTAAAGACCGTGGCTTCGGCCATTGTGGCTAATAGTCCGGCGGTTTCTTTTTCCGTCAATACATCGTTGTAAATTGTTAGTGTTTCATGAAAGAGCTCTAAAGCTTCGGTTGGCTGCCTTTTTACTTTAGCCTTGATTTGGGCAATGTTTTGTTTTACAAGCTCCTCCTTGTTTTGTATGGCCGTGTCGCTTAATTTTTCCTGCTGAGCAATAGAGGAAACCGATGGATAATGAAATAAAAACACAAATAGAAGCGTCTTTACCAAAAAAATTCTATGGGGTAACATAAATTGATATTTTACTATAAGTGATGTTTTACCAAACCAAAAATATAAAAGTATTTCAGAATTTTAAACATTATTTAGAATCATAAAAATTGAGAAATGTAAAAGCGTTATCATAAGTCAAATTTGATATTAATTTATAAGAATTCTGAATAGCTACTTAAATTTCCTATTCCTTTCCTATCTTTGTTTTAAAACAAATGAATATGGAATTATTAGCAGTTTCACCGGTTGACGGGAGATATCACAATAAGACCGCTGTATTGTCGGAATATTTCTCCGAAGCAGCCCTGATTCATTATCGAACTAAAGTGGAAGTGGAGTATTTTATAGCTTTATGTGAGCTGCCTTTGCCACAGCTTAAGACTTTTGATCCTGATAATTTTGAAAAGCTACGGAAGATTTATCGGGATTTTACCATCAATGATGCCACGGAAGTTAAAGAGCTGGAGAAGACGACCAATCATGATGTAAAAGCGGTAGAGTATTTTGTAAAAGAAAAGTTCGATGAGCTGGGCCTTTCCCAGTACCGTGAGTTTGTACATTTCGGCCTCACTTCGCAGGATATTAACAACACGGCCGTCCCTATGATGACCCGTGATGTCAATAATGATATTATCATGCCCATGCTCGACGAAGTGATGGATATGCTTCAGCAAAAAGTACAGGATTGGCAGGAGATACCCATGCTTGCCCGAACGCATGGGCAACCGGCTTCGCCCACCTTCCTGGGGAAAGAGGTTAGCGTGTTTGTGGAGCGCCTCCAGACGCAGATTCACCAATTGAGCGCCATCCCGTTTTCAGGGAAATTCGGTGGAGCCACAGGGAATTTTAATGCCCATCATGTGGCTTATCCGGATATTGACTGGCCCGGGTTTGCCGATAAATTCCTGTCTGAAAAGCTGAATATTGAACGATTGCAGACCACGACACAAATAGAGCATTATGATAATCTCGCAGCCTTTTTTAATGCCCTGAGCCGGATAAATACCATCTTAACCGATATGGCAAGAGATGTATGGACTTATATATCCATGGATTATTTCCGCCAGGAAACGGTTGCCAACGAGGTAGGTTCTTCTGCCATGCCGCATAAAGTGAATCCCATAGATTTTGAAAATGCCGAAGGCAACCTTGGTATAGCCAATGCTTTATTTGGCCACCTGGCAGATACGCTACCTGTATCCCGGCTTCAGCGCGACCTTACCGATTCAACCGTTACCCGGAATATTGGCATGCCCGTGGCACACATGGTTATTGCCCTTGAGTCCCTGAAAAAAGGGTGGTCAAAACTGGTAGTGAACCGGGAGAAAATCCGTCGCGACCTGGAAGAAAACTGGCCGGTGATTGCCGAAGCTATCCAGACAATCCTTAGAAGAGAAGGTTTTGCCAATCCTTATGAAAAACTGAAAGAGCTTACACGAAACAAACAAACCCTTGATAAACAGGCCTTCGATGAATTTATAACAAATCTGGATATTGATGATAGCGTTAAAGAAGAGTTGCGAAAGATTACCCCATGGAATTATACGGGAATTTACCCGGGGAAAAAATGAGATCGAAATTTCTAAGAAGGGTTTTGTATATGAGTTCATATTCTTACTTTTGACATCGCAAAAACAGGAGATATAAAAATGAAACTAAAAGAAATATTGACGATTTCGGGGAAGCCCGGTTTATATAAACTTGTGAAGCAGACCGGTAATGGCGTAATTGTTGAATCCCTGGAAGATAAAAAACGTTTCCCGGCCTTTGCCCATCAGAAAATCAGTTCCCTTGAGGAAATCAGCATATTTACCGATACGGAAGATATGCCTTTGAAGGATGTCTTAAAAAAGATGGCTGAAAAGCATGAGCGGGGGCCTTCTATCAATCCGAAATCTTCTTCTGAAGAACTAAAATCTTATTTTGCCGAAATTGTGCCCGAATATGATGAAGAGCGGGTGTATGTGTCTCACATCAAGAAGATTATTCAGTGGTACAATATTTTGCAAAAAAATGATCTCCTGGATTTTGAAGAAGAGGAAGAAGAAACGAGCGGCGAAGAACAATCCGGAAGTTCTCAGGCCCATGAGGATGAAACCGGTCAGCAGGATGAAGGGCAGAGTGATCAAAGCACGAAAGAAGAAAACAGTTAAGTTACAGAATTGGGCACTTATTTTTTGATAATCTGGTAGATGTATAAAAGAATCATCAAACCGTTTCTATTTGCCCATGATCCGGAACGCATACATCGTGTGGTTGCCTGGTTGCTAAGAGTGGGTATGCGAATGCGGGGAGTAAGAATGCTGGCCCGAAATTACTTCCTGGTAAGTGATGATCGTTTACAGCGCAATTTGTGGGGCATTTCTTTCCCGAACCCGGTAGGGATGGCCGCAGGTTTTGATAAAGAAGGAAAGCTGTATAATGAGCTGGCCGATTTGGGGTTTGGTTTTGTGGAGATAGGGACTTTCACTCCGCAGCCACAGCCGGGTAATCCCCGCCCAAGGCTTTTCAGGTTGCCCGGGGATAGAGCCCTTATCAATCGTATGGGCTTTAATAACGACGGTGTTGATGAAACGGTGGAAAGGATAAAAAGCAATAAACCGCGTTGTATAATAGGAGGGAATATCGGGAAAAATACGGATACTCTCAGCGAAGACGCGTCGGAAGACTATGAGATAGCTTTTCAAAAATTATTTCCTTATGTGGATTATTTTGTTATCAATGTGAGTTGTCCGAATATCAGTAATGCAGTTGAACTCCAGGATAAAGAAGAGCTTAGAACGATTGTGAATAAGGTAACAGAGGTTAATAATTCAAAAATCCAATCAAAACCGGTATTGCTAAAGATTTCTCCCGACTTAAACAATTCACAGATAGATGACACCCTCGAAATTGTTAATGAAGCAGGTATCCATGGTATTATTGCCACCAATACGACCATTGCAAGATCGGGGCTTACTACCGTCCCTGAGAAAGTAGAGAATATGGGTGATGGGGGGCTTAGTGGTAAACCTTTACACAAGCGATCGACGGAAATCATAAAATACATTTCCAAAAAAACAAGGAAGGAATTACCTATTATTGGGGTTGGGGGAATTATGACTCCTGAGGATGCTTTAGAAAAGCTGAAAGCCGGAGCCTCTCTGGTTCAGCTATATACGGGTTTTATTTATGAAGGACCTTCGTTAGCTCGCAGGATAAACAAAGCCATACTAAAACATTATTCCTCTTCTTGATTTTCTTCACCCTTGAGGGCTGCTATCTGTTTTTTTAGATCAAGGTTTTCGGCCATAAGGTTATCGACCGTTTCTTTTTGTTTTTTTCGCTGCTGCTCCATACTTTGCAGCCGTTGCTCCATATCCTCTATCTGCTGTTTATAATCGGAAATAAATTCTTTAAGCTCGGCATTTTGCTGGCTGCTTTCTCTAAGTTCCGACCGCAGCTTCTCAAACTGGGATGTTTGTTCTTCCCGTTCTTGTTCGACATATTTATTGGAATTCTCTATTTCCCAGTTTTTCCGCATATATTGCGCTAGCTGGCGCACCAAAGCATTAATGATCCTGTCGGTTTTTTGCATAATTATTTGATGATTTTCAATTTCATTCCTACCTGGACATCAGACGGATCTTCAATATTATTGTCTTCCATAATTTTCTTATATTTCTTGCCATCCCCGTAAAATCGCTTTGCTATCGAATAAAGGGTCTCACCGGCTTTTACTTTATAGTAGGTTACTTCCTGCTGTTTCTCTTTTTCTTCGGGCTTTGATGTTGGCTGCTTCTGCTGTTGTATCGATTTTTGCTGTTGCGTTTGTTCCTCCCGAGGTGATGAGGGAGTTGCCGCTTGTCTTTCCTGCTCCGCCGGAGAAGGGATGACTTTGCGGAACTGCTCCTTGTCTTGTCCGGTCTGCCCTGTATCTGCCATATTTTTCATGTTGAGTTTTTGCTGCAGATCGAGGATTTGCTTTTGCAGTTGACTGTTTTGTTTCTTCAATCTAACAATTTCCTTATCTTTTTCCTGGAGCGCCACATTGGAATAGCGGCCGGATAAACTGTTTGAAAATAAAAGTATATAACCTAAAACGGCTATAAGTACCACCAGTAGAGCTCCCATGGCAAAAATGATATTCTGCTTTTGTTTGATGTTGTTCCGTAGTTGGTATAATTGTTTGAATCCGGTTAAATCCGAATGACAATTCGGGCATTTTTTGGTGCTCTCCGGAATTCCTTTATATTGGCAAACTGGACAATCCATTATTCTATATTTTTAATTATTCAACAAGTTACAAAAAAATACCCGGTACTCAAAACCTGTTATACGTAATAATGGCTTAAACGTTGGACTTTTAAGCGTTTTATCACTCGATTATTTTTCTTCCGGCACCAGCACAACGGTTGTGCGTATTTCAAACAGGTCTTTTTGTTTAACTAATGTTTTTGTATTTGGCGCCGATTTTAGTTTATCCATGAATTTTTCAACTGTTATAACCACAGCATCTTCCCGCTCTAAAAATGTTTGCACTTCATCCGGGGTTTTCAATTCAGGTAGCTTCCGCTTAAGGTAAAAAATATAAGCCGGGTTGTATTTGCCGTAATAAGCTACTTCTTTTGTATTAAGGTCAATCGATTCATAGGTTTTATTCACCGGGTTTTCTTCATCAATTTTGGGATAAATAATAAAGAAGAACAACAGGGATGCGGCAATCCATCCAGCGATCAAGGTGTTCAATGCCCCTTGATGGTTTTTCCTGTATTGAAATATAAGGGCACCTACCCCTGCTAAAGGTAACACAATTAACCAGGAAATCTGGGGCTTAAGATGTGACAGGGAGTTTTCAAGGGTAAAAACAACATAAAGTAGAGCCGGTAAAAGCAGCGCCATAAATAGATGCAGGTGATAAGGCCATTTTTTATTCATATCGGCTTGACTTGTCAGGAAATAGGCTGTGACGGCGGCAATAAAAGGATAAGCCGGTATTGTATAATTAGGCAGCTTGGTGCCTGAGATAGTGAAAAAGATGATAATTATCATTGCCGTAAGAAAGGAGTAGGTGATAAAATCATCATGAGACAAGATTTTGCTGTTGCGGACGAGGGCCTGGATCATAAAAACTGAAAAAGGAAGCATGCCCAAAAACACATAAACCGGTGTAATTAAAAAGAAACCTCCGTGTCCTTGTTTGGTGTCCAAAAACCGGTCGACATTATGCTCCAGGAAAAACCCGCGTATCCATGCCCAATCGGTTTCCACGCCTACCATATAATACCAGGGAACGTTAATAGCCAGCACTAAAAGGGCCCCTAAGAGGGGTTTATAACTTTTTATGAGTTTCCACTGCCTGCCTCTTCTTAATACAAGGAAAATTAAAAATACCAGGCCGGGTAATGCAATAGCAACCGGTCCTTTTGTAAGCGTTCCTAAGGCAATGGCCAGGTACATAATAAGGAGCGAAGATTTTTGGCCGTATTTGAAAAAATCATAGAAACTAAAGTAGGCGAGGGTTAGAAAAAAGATAAGGTAAGGGTCCGGGACAGCTAAGTGGAATTCAAGCAAAAAATGCAGGGAGGATAAAAGAATGACGGAAGACAGCAGGGCCTGCCTGTATCCCACGAATTTACGAATATAAAAAAAGGTGATAAGTATGGTTAGTACGCCGAAAACCGAGGAAAAGAAACGAGCTCCGAATTCATTAGACCCGAAAATACTATACCCCATCATCATGAAGTAATAGTGCAGCGGGGGCTTGTCGGTACGCAGTTCATAATTGAAAGTAGGCACCACCCAATCGCCGCGTTCCATCATTTCACGGGCACATTCGCTGTTTTTGGCTTCGTCGAGAATATAGATATTGCTTCCACCATCATTGGCTGACAGTAAAAAATAAGCGATAATGATCAGTAGTGGATAAAGGTATTTGTATTGGATTTTTTTATCGAACATGGGTTTTTATTTGCACGGGTTTAATTCAACTGTTTCAAATTTTCACTGTAACTTTGGCGCAAAAATACGTAATATTTTACGATGACGATCCGGATGCTCTCTGATTGTCATTGTTCTAAACGCAGTCATATGAAGACAAAACTTTCGGTAGTGATTTCGGTCTTTAATGAAGAAAGCAATGTCGAAATGTTGATTTCAAAAATCCATGAAAACCTGTTGGATTTTGAATATGAAATCCTCCTCGTGGATGATGGATCCAGCGATCGTACTGTTCCCAAAATCAAAACGTTGCGTGATGACAAAGTGCATCTTATTGAACTGCAAAAAAATTATGGACAGAGTTCTGCGCTAGCTGCGGGCATCGATTATGCCACGGGAGATTATATTGTTACAATGGATGGAGACCTTCAGAATGATCCCGCCGATATTCCCCAAATGGTTGAAAAAGCTTTGGACGAAGATTGGGACCTGGTGGCGGGAATACGCAAAAACCGGAAGGATAATTGGTTGCGGAAAATTCCTTCAAAAATCGCCAATTCAATAATTCGTCATACAACCGGAGTGCGCGTTGCCGATAATGGCTGTGCACTGAAAGTATTCAAGGCTCAGCTCGCCAAAAATATCGGCCTTTACGGGGAATTGCATCGTTTTATATCTGTGCTGGCAGCTTTTGAAGGAGGAAGGATTACACAGATGGAAGTGAATCACTATCCCAGGAAGTATGGTCAATCTAAATATGGTTTCAGGCGGACTTTTAAGGTCATCAGCGATTTATTGCTGATGATATTTTTCAGAAAATACATGCAAAAACCTATGCATCTTTTCGGGTCTTTAGGAATTTTAGCCTTCGTAGCCGGTGCGGTGATTAATCTTTACCTCCTGGCCTTAAAAATCGGGGGGCAGGATTTGTGGGGCAAGCCCTTGTTGCTCCTGGGAGTTATGCTGCTTATCGGCGGTATCCAGTTAGTAACCATAGGCATCATGGCTGAGTTTTTAATGCGAACCTATTACGAATCGCAACAGAAAAAACCCTACAGGGTAAGAAATGTCACAACCTTCCAGGAAGAGAAATAACATTCTGAAGCTTGTTTTAAAGCTGGCCATTGCTGCGGCGGCACTTACCTGGGTTTTTACGCAGATTGATTCCGGGCGGGTATGGCAAATCCTTCAAAAAGCCGATTATGCTTACCTGATTTTTGCCCTGATCTTATTTGTTTTTTCGAAAATGGCATCCTCTCTAAGGTTAAATATTTTTTTCCGAAACCATCATATTTTTATTTCCGAAAAGGAAAACCTGAAACTCTATTGGTTGGGGATGTTTTATAATATCTTCCTGCCGGGAGGTGTCAGTGGGGATGCCTATAAGATTTATCTGCTAAAAAAAAGACTGGGTAAGAACCTAAAAGAATTGTTCGGGGCAGTATTTGTCGATCGGTTGACCGGCGTGGTGGCTCTGACATCTTTTGCATTGCTGCTTCTCTCATTTACAAAAAACCGTATCCCTTTCTCGGATTATGCCTGGTTGCTTATAGTTGTCGTTCTGGGAGGGTTCGCCCTATTGTATAAGCTTTTTTTTAAGCGGTACTTAAAAATATATCTTCCCGTCGTAGGGTATTCTTTTGTAGTGCAGGGCCTCCAGGTTGTGGCGGTATTTTTTATTCTGAAAGGTTTCGGAGTTTCAGCCCAGATGACCTCTTACATTTTTGTCTTCCTCATTTCTTCGCTTATCGCTATCATACCGATATCGGTAGGTGGTGCGGGCACCCGTGAGCTGGCATTTATGTACGGCGCTCAATATCTTGCCCTTTCGCCGGAAATAAGTGTAACGGTAAGTTTGATGTTCTATCTTATCACGCTAATTACTTCTCTTTTCGGATTGTATTTTTCTATCCGAATGCCCGTCATAGAACCTACTTCTTCTTAAAAAAGAAAAGCATTAATTTATACTTTCCCGGCAATTGTCGCAAAACGATGAAGATTTCTGGTCAAGGTCTTCCACGTAGGTGCTTGAGCGCATTACGCAGGTGGGAACATGGCAATGTGTGAGTCCATATGTATGCCCCAGTTCATGGATAACTACTTTGATGAAACGTTCCTGAAGGAGTTGCTTATTGGCTTTAAGTCCATAAAACTCATTATTTAGCCTGAAATGGGAGACCACACCGGTATTTCCGTTAAGATAGGCCTGGCCGAAAATATGCGTTAGAATCGGAATAAAAAGATCCACACCGAACAACCCCATTGTTTTACCGGGATAGGAGTTATAGGAGTTATCAACGAATTTAAGCAGTTCATCGCCATTGTATTGGCGCCGTTTGACGTCATAATAATTACTCAAATCAAGATGTCCTTCCATTGTCGTAACCTCCGTATTAAGTTCTATTTCGACGGCAAGGGCTACATTTTCGACAAAACTTCTGTCGATATATCCGAAAGCTACCAGTGTGATCGTTTTTTGCTCTTTCATTACGCAGTATAAAATTTCACTTTCGCGATTCTCTTAGCATGCCGTCTGTGTTTAGTGGTTTTCCTGGCCGGAGGTTTTTAGATTATATTTTTTTATTTTGTTGTACAAGGTTGCCCTGTCCACTTGCAGGATTTTAGCTGCGCGTGATATATTCCAATCATATTTATCGAGGATATTCTTAATATGTTTTTTTTCATTCTCGTTAAGACTTTCAACGGGTGTGGTAGCTTGCTCGCCTGATTCAAGAGGCAGGTCTTTTAATCGGATAGATTTCGAATTCCCAATCACGAGGGCACGCTCGATCATATTTTCAAGCTCACGAACATTTCCCGGGAAATCATATTCTTCGAGTCGTTTGATAGCAGCTTTATCGATATCCACTTTTTCCCGGTTCATGGACTTACAGTATTTTTCGATAAAGTAATCGACCAGCACCGGGATGTCTTCTTTTCTTTCCCGCAAAGGGGGAACTTTGATATCGACGACATTCAGCCTGTAATACAAATCTTCACGGAAAGTGCCGTTTTCCACCATTTTTTTCAAGTCTTTGTTAGTGGCACAAATTACCCGGAAATCCGAACTAATTTCTTTATTGCCACCTACGCGCATAAATTTTCCTGATTCCAATACGCGAAGCAGCTCTACCTGCATCTTAGCTGAAATGGTGGCAATTTCATCCAGGAAAATCGTTCCGCCGTCAGCCATCTCAAACCTTCCTTTTCGGTTAAACATTGCCCCGGTAAAAGCCCCTTTTTCATGACCAAACAATTCACTTTCCAACAGGTTTTCAGGTAGGGCCCCGCAATGCACACTCACCAACGGGAAATATTTTCTCGGAGAATTG
Organism: Bacteroidales bacterium; assembly: GCA_021740175.1. Lineage (GTDB taxonomy): Bacteria > Bacteroidota > Bacteroidia > Bacteroidales > JAIPAH01 > JAIPAH01. Next base: position 12,627 of record JAIPAH010000035.1, on the reverse strand, counting down.
GAATGAATAGCCCTGGCTACCAGCTCTTTCCCTGTTCCACTTTCGCCACTGATAATCACCGAAGAATTAGAAGAGGCGACACTTTGTACTTGCTCCAGCACTTGCATCATGGCTTCACTTTCACCAATCAAGTCCTCTACATTTTCCAGGGAACTGATCTTGTCTTTGAGGGTTTTGTTTTCTTCCTTGAGGTTGATTTGGCTGGTGGCATTTCGTATCAGGTGGGACAGATCATCCGGGTCGAAGGGTTTGGTGATATAGTCATAGGCCCCGTCTTTCAAGGCTTGTACTGCCGTATCGACTGAAGCAAAAGCCGTCATCATGATGACTATCGAATCCTGATTTAAGGATTTAATGCGCCGGTGCATCTCCAATCCATCCATTCCCGGCATTTTGATATCCGCAAGGATGATATGGTAGGTTTCGGACTCAAGAATTGTTAAAGCTTCTTTAGCACTTGCAGCACACTTAACATAATAACCGTCCTCGATAAACCAGTTGTACAAGGAATCTGTGACCGACTTTTCGTCATCTACAATTAATATGGAAATTTTCTTACTCATACTCTTCGTCTTTTTCAAATGTTAAAGGCAATGTGATTGAGATGGTAGTGCCTTCGCCCACCTCTGAGTCAACATCGATTTTACCCTGGTGACTTTGAACGATGCCGTGGACAATAGCTAACCCCAGCCCAATGCCGCTTGATTTTTGTTTGGCGGAGAAAAAGGGCTCAAACAAATGCGGAATATCCTCAGAAGCAATTCCGACTCCATTATCTTCAATAGCGATTATAATATTGTCTTCATCAGGGTTATAGGTCTTAATAGTTATAACACCGTCTTCGGTAACTGCTTCAGAGGCATTTTGGATGAGAGCTACACAGGCTTGCTTGATTTGGTTTTGGCTGCAGTAGACCTTATCTTTTATCGCCTGAAAATCAGTAGAAAATTTTATATTGCTGATTTCCATTTGATGCTCCATAAGGTTATAGGTGTCCTCAAGAATCGGGTGGAGCGGACGCGGCTGGAAATTTTGTTGTTCATTCCTGGAGAAATCAAGCAGCCCTTTAACAATATCCCCGCAACGTTTAGTTTCTTGTTCGATGATAGTCAGGTATTTCAATATGCTTTGCTGCGCTTGCTGGTTCATCTCCTGGTTTCTCAACTGTTTGTTAACTAATTTGGTATAAGTCAACACGCTGGACAGGGGATTATTAATTTCATGGGCAACGGAGGAAGATAACTTTCCTAAAGAAGCTATCCGTTCCACATGGATCAATTCGTTCTGGGCCGCTCCCAGCTCTTCGGTCTTTTTTTGTACTTTATACTCCAATTGTTGCGACCAGTTTTCAAGCTCTTGTGTAGCCGTCTGTAAATTGTCAAGCATTTTGTTGAAGGCATAGGAAACCATACGAATATCATCAAGCTGCTTCCGGCTGATTGTTAGCCGGGTATCCCGATCGCCATTAGCCACTTTTTCACTTGCTACAATAATATTATTCAAGGGGTGCTTGATCTTTTTCCGGGTAAAGATAATGATAATAGTTACCAACAGCAGGGTACTAAGGGTAGCCAGAATGTAGAACCTCGTGGAAGATTCCTGCACAGCGTTATCTAAGTCTTCAAGGGGTATTTTGATGATCAATGATCCCAGTATTTCCTCATCTTTGCTATGAGCGTGACAAGCAGCCGTATAGCAGGATCTTTCGTTGCGAATCGGGGAACGTATCAGGAGATGACGGTGATCGTTATCGTTGATGTTCATCCTGCATTCGTCATCTACATCAACGATTTGATAGGCCTTCTGTTTTTTGGAAAAAAAGGGTTTTTCGTCGCTATGGCACCGGGTACAATTCGGGTCGCTATGGCCTTCAGCATTGACCGGGGCAGAAGAATAAACCAGGCTGTCGTGCTTATTGTACATGTTGACCTCATCAATGCCCGACATTGTATTAATGACATCCAGGGTGTTTTGTAATTCGGCCTTATCATTTTCCAGCATAGAATGATATAAAGAACCTTCCACCATTGAACCGATATTATTACCATTCTGTAAAATGACTGTTTTGAGATGTTCTTCATAGACCGACCTAAAAATCAATCCGAATGAAACAAAAAGAATCAGGGAGGCTATAAGGATAATGTATACAACTCTTACATAAATTGAGGAGCGAAACCTTATGTATTTATAAAAAAAGGGATGATTAAAAAAGTCTTTGATAAAGTTACGATTCAAATGCGCCATTTGCTCTTCATTATTTCAGTCTACAAATTGAATTAATTGCCATATTATTTATAAATGCAGTGATCACTTGCTAAAGGGATCACTGCATAATGATTATAAATTATTTTATGTGCAATATAACTATATTCCAATTGCTCACCAAGCTAAAGCTATTTTTTATTCGCTGTCTAAAAAATTCTGCTGAAAATCCTCCCAGGCCTCCTTAGGTAGTTCCGTCAGGATATTTCCCTGGATTTCCCCACCATCCTGTAGAGTTACCAAAGAAGGTGATGGAGAATATTTTTCAGTAGTGGTGGCTATGAAATCTTTCAGCCGTTCCATCTCTGTTTTAACCCATTGCGTGGCCTGCTCTGCCAGGAAAAATGATTGCATTTCCTCTTTCCATCGGGAAGGTTGCATCTCTACCAACCATCCTTTTTCATAAGGGTCAATTTTTGTTGATGCAGGTTGGTTGTCAACCGTCGTGTTCTGACCGAGAACTTTCCCCGAAAGGGGGGAATACACTTTTAATTGTTTCCCGTCATGATGCAATTCGGCCAGGATATCCCCTTTTTGTATTTTTTGACCCGCTGTAGTAAGGTTTTTAACCTCTAGCGGGCCTGCAATATGTAACAGAAATTCGTCCAGCCCAACCCTGGCTTTGCCTGATTTTTCAAGAAACGCCCATGTATGATTGGGATTATAGAATATTCCCTGGGGAATTTTGAGGATGTCGTAGAGTCTAGCTCCGACTGTGCTGCGCGCTTTTGCAGCAACCGGAACTTTGCCGTTCAATATTTTCCAAAAAGGAATTAAAAGCAAGAAGAAAACTATTGTTAAGATGTATTCAATTCCTTTTGTTGCGAATAGGTCGTAATAATGAAATCCGTCCATAATGTTATTTTTTAATGTTTATCTTTCGCCCAATCGGGTGATTTTCTTATAACAGGCATTCTTCTGACAATCCATCTGAATACCCAAATTTCGATAAATATAATCGTAAGTGTTACTATAAATTCCTGCCATGAAGGAACGTAAGCTTCAGCCGCATCCCACCGGAAAGCGATTATAGATACATTCATGCGGTTAAGCAATATTCCCAGTAAGGTCATCACAGCAGCAATTTTAATAACTATCTGGTTTGGTTTTATGCAGCTTTGGCAGAATAAGAGCATCGGAACAAAAACAAATCCCAGGATTTCAACCAAGTACCATGCTCCCCAGGTTGTGGAGAGATATACTGCGTTTTGCTCATGTATAAACACAAGAACCGTCATCACGAGATATAAAAACATCCCGCCTGCACATATCCGGGCCAGCCCGTGAAGTATGGATTTGTGATCGTGGCTCTCGTCATATTGCGAGGAGAACACCTTGCGACTTATCGAGCCTTCAATAATCACCAGGGCAATACCCCCGAATATGCTTGATACCACAAACATCAAGGGCATATACGAATTATGCCACAGCGGATGTATTTTGTCCTCAGCCATAAGGAATAAGGCTCCAATCCCGGATTGATGCAGTACCGACAGGGTGATACCGAAAATCACCGCCCCGAGGGTCGCCGCCGAGAGTATCCTGTGTGCTTTTTTGGCATTCAACCATTCGGCAATAGCCGGTGAAAATTCCAGGAGCAAAGCAAGCATATATAGCAGGAAATGCCATCCTACGAGAAACATCACCGAACTAACACCGAAATTGTTGCCTATGATTACATTGATAACACTCGTGGGACGCCCCAGGTCGAGCAACAGGGCTCCCGAATAAAAAAGATAAGCGAGGAAACCGTTCAAAATGGTTACTCGCAAAATGGGTTTGAATTTTTTGAGATTCAGGATGTAGACCAGGAATGCCAAAACATAAGCGCCACCGGCAAAGGCCACTCCTGTCACTACATCGAAGCCGATCCATAGCCCCCAGGGGACTTGTTGGGTGAGATTGGTAACCGCACCTAATCCCTGGGAAAACCTGATATAAATCAGGACAATACCTACCAGCATGATAGGCAGGCTGATCATGTTAAATACCGTGAAAATTTTCCCTTTGGGTTTGAGCTCATTCAAGAGGAACCCTACAGTACCATTAATTTTACGTTGAGGGTATAATGTGTTTGCTTTTTCCTTCATAGTTATTCCTCCTCTTCTTTTGGGGATTTAGTAGCAGCATATATGCCCAGCAGAGCGCCGGGAAGCAATATGTCTACCGGAGCAATAGCTCCGATAAATCCTTTTGTTAATGCTGGATATGATTTTTTCCGGATGTTTGTATCGAAGCCCAATTCATTCATAGGTACTCCCGCAATATAAAGCCAACCGGTTCCTCCGGCTTCATGCTCTCCATAGATGTGATTATGGTAGTATTCCGGGTCGTCATGAATACGCTTCCTGGCTTCTTTTATCAAATCCCTGCGTTTGCCGAATGTTATGGCTCCCATTGGGCAATTTTCAGCGCATGCCGGTTTTTTCCCTTCCCGAAGGCGATCGGCACACATTGTGCATTTGACAATTTTGGGGTTTGTGCTGCCATATTCGAATTTCGGCGAATCGAAGGGACAACTAATCATGCAATAGCGACAGCCCATACATTTGTCTTCCCGCCAAATAACAGGAGCTTTCTTTGTTTTGTGCATAGCCTGTGTCAGGCAGGCCGTGTCACATGCCGGAATGTTGCAGTGCATGCATTGTTGCTTGATGTAAGCCTCCCCCTGGGAGGTTTCATAGCAATTGATGACAGTGCGGCGATTTTGATTGGTTTTTCTGACAACTCCCGCCTCAGGTTCATCCTCGGGTTCTTCTAAACCATGGGTTTCTGCGCATGTGAATTCGCAGTTTTGGCAACCCATGCAAAGGGTGGAATCATAAAGCATCCCGTAAAATTCTGTTTCTCCTTCTGGTTTTTTTTCTGCTCCGTGGCTTTTGCCGACTGTTAGAGCTACTCCGGCAAAGCCGAGCGATTTCATGAAATTCCGTCGATTTATGTCCATGAAGTTTTATTTTTTTGAATTAATATTCTGATTTTTTATTTCGGGGTGTCAATAAATTTTCTTTGGAATTCTTCCCACAAGACTGGCCCCATTTCCTCTAAGAAATGATCTTGTAGGGCGCCTCCTTCTTGCATGACAACCCGCTCGTTTATATTTTTATCCAGTGATGTTGAATACGATACAAAGTCCTTGAGACGTGAGAATTCGTTTTTTAACCATTCCCGGTAACTGTTGACCATTTTTAAAAACGGGATCTCACTTTGCCAGTTATTAGGTTCTATAAGATAGATCCAGCCCCCGTTGTAAGGTTCTTTATTAACCTTTTCCACTTCAAGCAGGAGAGTTTTGTTGTATTCTTTTATTGTACCCGTAATCGGAGCTTTAATGGTCAATTGTTTGCCTTCCTGTATGAGGGTCACAACGGGCTCGCCTTTTTTTACCGTTTCGCCCGGTTTTTTCATATTAACACGTGTTAGTGACCCTGTCACGTGTTGCATGAAATCATCCAGCCCCATCCTTACGAGGCCGTTTTTTTCCATAAAAGCCCAGGTATGTGATTTATCGAAATATAAACCTTCCGGGGCTTTAATAGTATGTTGATCGAAGATCTGATTCCCCCCTCCCTCACCAATTGACTTTTTTAATTTATCAGTACGAAAAAATCCGAAATAACGGCTAACCAGATATCCTACTACAAATAGTATTACCAGGATGATGAGAATGATTTTAACCAATGAAAAACTCTCTTCGGGAGCGGAAGTTATATCGACATTCGGTTCACTCAGCCGGTTCATCATTGTTTGCCTTTCACTGTATGCAAGATTGCTGAAACCAAATGTATTCAAATCATCCTGTCCGGTGTTTAAAAGGAACGTGATAAACTCTTTTGTTGTGCTGTCAGAGGGTTTTTCTTTCGTCATAAGATGGATGTTTTCGCATAAACTATGAGGAAACTTACCGATCCACAACCCTCGCATGAAAGAGTTCAGGTCACTGCAAATGTCTTCCATGTGCTCAATTTTACCACTTTCGTTGTGGTCAAGGGGAAGAATGGCAATATCTTGCTTGAGCTTTGATTCATCACTGCTGATGAGATATTTTAAAGAACAAAACCCAATAGCCAACGGATCATTCTGAACTGCGGAGACAAACTCTTCCGGGTTTTCATAGGTCTTATAAGCTTTAAACTCCTTGATATCCAGGAAGTTGTTTACTTGATCACTGATGCCTGGCTCATCACATTGCAAATAGTGGATTACTTCAGTGCTATTGCTATTATCCAATATGCTGCCCCATGAAGTTACACGACCTGTTAAAACCTCTTGCAGCTCTTTATCCGAAACGCCGCATTTGGAAATCTCGTCGCATAAGGGATTGTTACTGTTTATAACCGGCACCACAGCCCGGCGTCCCAGGGTTACTTCCCAGGGCTGTTTGTCTTGTTTGAACTCCCCGGCTTTAGAGGTTATTACCAGTTTTTCCCCTACCTTTTCTATGCGTTTGTTCTTTGGTGATGCCTCGGTAACTTGAATTTCCACTCCGGGATGCTTTTCACTAAAGCTTGTAGCCCAGTGGGATGTAAGCTCAACAAGTTCCGTAGAACTTACCACCGTAATCTTTTGAGCGTCTTTATGTTCTTGACCTGATGCGCTTCCACTTGCTATAAAGCTAATCAAGAACATCATTAATCCGATTGAAATTCCTAACTTTTTCATTGTTTTACGATTTTTATTTGTATATTGGCACCATATGCCGTTACAAATTGGTTTATTTACTTCTGATAAAACCTATTCAATCGGGATGCCATAAAACCAGAGCAATATATATTATTGGAAATCAGGGATATAGTTAGAGTCGATAAGATATAAGAGCTACATCAGGTTGTATAAAAATCCAACATAGGTTGCATTGAAAATAAATAAGATATTGAATATCAATAAGTGGAACTATTTTGTAGAAAAATTCAACGGTGTTGAAAAAGTCTACATTATTAACTTTGATCCAGGAAAAAGAAGAAGTTTTACGAAAAAATATTTGGTTATTTATAACAATTCAAAATAAACCGGTCTTATCACACAGATTAACCTATAACCTGCCAGCTCTTTGCGATGGCTTTTTGGGAGGGGAGAGATGGCAGGTTTAATGAAGCAATCTTGAGATTCCTCCTCTCCGATACTCCACTATCGTTTCGTATCTACGGTTGGAATGATGCATTTGGAGGGGTCGCGAAGGAAAAAGGGCCGCGTGGACGCAAATGAAATAAAAACACTGTGTCCGCGCGGCCCTTTTTCTCTTACCCCTATAATCAGGTCATTCCGAACGAATCACGGAGCGATAGCGGAGTGATGATGTGAGGAATCTCATCATTTACACTAATGAAGCAGCCACCCAAAGACCTTCCATCTCGATTCACCCCGCCAGGCCGGCGCAAAAAGCTGGAAGGTCAGGCCCATAGTTTTTAGCTTATCCCCACACCTTTTTTATTAACTCATTTACATTTGTTTCGTTAGCGTAGTACTTTTCCAGCAATTTTTTGCGCTCTTCCGTGGCCTGTTCATCAAAAGGTTCTGCCATCAAAGTTGTGAGTTTCCCGGAAAGTTCACCGGCATTTTGTCCCTGTTCGCAGATATCTTTGGCGAGGGTACCTTTAACCATGGGGGGATTGACAAGGATATGTCTTCCGTTGTAAAGGGTGTTCAGAAGCTTAAGCTTGAGACCCGTAGCCTGGAAGGTGACCAGCACATGAACCTGCGCTTCGCGGATAAGCTGGAACATACGTTCATCGTAGGGATTGGCTTCGATGGTGATGTTGGTGTATTGGCGGGCTAATTGCTTAAGTTCGCCGGGAGGATTTAACCCGGCGATAACAAAGGGTATATCGGTTCCGGCAAATACTTTTTCGATGAGGTACTCTGCTGCCAGGTAATTTTCGGCAACAGCTAGGTTGCCGTGATACAGGGCAAAATCGCTCTTTCCCGGAAGAATGTTTAGCTTTTCATTGGGATGGAAAGAGGGGAGGTGATGCACTTTCTGCTCAGGGAAATGCCGTTGCAGGTAGTCAGTATCTGTTTGGCTGACGACAAGCATCAGGTCGGCATGCTTTAGCTTCCGCTGGAAGAGTCGCAATTTAAGACTTTCGATAAGAAAGTAAGGTTTCTTAAGCACATTTTTCTCGGCTTTGAACAGGTTCAGGTAGTATTGATGCTCAATATTGCTTTCGCGGTAAATTTTAGTTTTGCGGCGAAGCTGGGGATAATCGATACTTCCGCAGGTGTGAAGGCCTTCAAAGAGTACGGGATGATCATCCTGGGCGAGCCGTTCGACGAGTTCCTGCGAAATGCGGCTTTGAACGATGTAGGGTTTCAGGGCGCAGTTAGCTTTCCATCCGGTACGGCGGGGATAGTAATGGGTGCTTTCACAATAGGCAGCTAGCTGCTCACTGGGTGTATGGTCTTTATAAGTAAACGCATGCAAGTGAACCTTGATGCCTGCTCGGTGCAAGGCTTTGATTTTATAAAACACGTCGATCACACCTCCGTAATTGGGTGGATACGGGACAGCAAAAGCGACGATATGCAGATGTTTTTCAGAGGTATTTTTCATAAATCTGCTGCAAAGTTTTTTCTTCGTTTTCCCAAACCAGTTCTTGTTTCGCTTTCGCGAGATTCTGTTTCCACGTAGCTCTGCGACCGGTATCTTCGACCGCGTTGTCCAGGATTTCCGCGATATGTGGCGGGTCATGGTTTTCAATGAATGTGCCTATGTTGTAACCGGTGATAATTTTTTCGATTTCCGGAAGTCTTGAAGCGATGATGGGAATTTCGGCGTAGATATAGTCAAAAAGCTTGTTGGGGAGACTGTAACGGTAATTGATATTAGTATCCTTGTCAACGGTCAGACCAAAATCAGCGTTAACCGTATAAGCTTTCAGTTTCTGAAATGGGACTTTCGGGATAAACCACACTTTGTCATTCAGTCCTGATTGCTTTACCTTCCTCTTCAGGATATTAATGACATCGCCCGAACCCAGGATAACAAGAATAGTGTTTTGATTTACATACTGCATGGCCTCCACCAGCTCTTCCACACCTCGGTCAATATTAATTCCGGCGCCCTGCAACAGCAGAATATTTTTATTTGCCGGAAGCTCCAGTTCCTCACGCGTTTCACTAACCTTAAAATTCTGTCTTCGGGGAATGTTTCGGACCACATGGAGTTTCCTGTCGTACTCTTTTTCATATAATGCAGCAATGGAATCGTTGACTGTTATGATGTCTTTAATTTTCGGGAAAATCCATCGTTCGATACGCCGCCAGATGCCCTGCACAAACGGCCTGTTAACAAGCTCGGGAGTGCCGCAGTAATATTCATGCGCATCGTAGACCACCGGATTTCTCTTGATGCGGGAAGAAAGCCATGTAGCCAGCAAGGTGTCCAGGTCGTTGGATACCATCAAGTCCGAACGATGAAACAATTGAAAGAGAAACAGCCGGATGTTGTATTCGGCGTAAAAGAGCGGTCCGTTTTCGAAAAGAAGCTTCATACGGGAAGTTTCATACGATCGTTTTTCCAAAGGCAAACTTTTGCGTTGCTTTCTACCTACCAACAGCACATCAAATCCTGTTTTTTCCAGGAATTGACACACCTTGTGCACCCGCTGGTCAGTGACCAAATCGTTTGTTACCGCTACAATGACTCGTTTCAAAACCACTAGTTTTCAACGGCGAATTTAGTGAAATATTGGGTGGGGGCAAGGGGGGGGGATGTGTTTAGGTTTGTAAGTTTTTAAGTTTGTAGGTTTATAGGTTTTTAGCTTCATGGTAATTTCTTGTAATTGGCTTGCGGGGAGGAGGTTCCCCTTTAGGGGTCAGGGGTGCGGGAAGACGTGATGAGGAGTGTGTTGAATGGCAATTGATTATGGAGTGTTTAGGTTTTTAAGTTTTTAAGTTTTTAAGTTTGTAAGTTTTTAGGTTTTTAGGTTTTTATGTTTTTTACGTCAATTCACAGAACTAGCTTATTTCAATCTTAATTTGTTAATTGGTTGATTGGTTAATGCATAGAGTTAGACGAGCGGATTGTGCCGATGGATAAAGAAGATAAGCTGATTATATAAGTTCAAGGCAAGGAACTGTACTTAAACCGCGACTACACGTTGTTTGTGTTTGCAATCGTTGGGCAAAGCGTCTTCGCTTTGCTCAAAACATTCTTGCAACCCGCCCGAATCCCGAAGGTTCAAAGATTTTTTTGTGCCAAATCAAATTACATTTATGAGGTAGCTTATCTTCTCCAGCTAAAAAGATAATAAATTAAGGATATTAGTGAATTTTTATAATTATCTGAATATATGGTACTTAATTTATTATAGTTTAAATTACTGGAAGCGATCTTCGCGTCCGCTTCCATTTTTTAGAATATGCGCATTTAATCAGTTTTCGTTGAGTCTTATTTTTGTAATTTAATATATGGCATTAAATAAATGCAGATATCAGCCTATACTTCCTTTTTTGTGTCTTTAATAAGGAAAAAATCAAAATTATTTCTCTAAATCCATCTTTTTATTTATATTTATATCGCCATATATAAAATTACAATATCATGAAAAAAGATGCTTTACCCAAATTGTTTGAAGGCGCCATATCGTTGCATGTTTCTCCGAAAGATCCTGCTGCCTGGAAGCTCATGATGCTTTTTGAAGCAGCCAATTCAAAGGATAGCAAAATTCAAGAGATAGCCAATAATTATGGTTATACCCGTGAACATTTCTACGTCATAAAAAGGGCTTATGAAGAACAAGGAAGTAGAGGTCTTGAAGATCATCCTCAAGGCCCCAAAACCAATTACCGCCGCACAAAAGAAGTTCAAAAGCAAATCATCCGGCATCGTTTTCTTGACCCTGAAGCCGATTGCGATGTGATAGCTCAAAAAATGCGGCAATCCGGTAAAAACATCAGTCAAAGGAGCGTCGAAAGAACCATTAACGAGTACGGGCTCCAAAAAAAGGGCTACATAAAGCAGCTCCGGCAGAACCAGCAATTGAAATAGAAACACTAAAAACCAAGCGGTATGATACAAAAGAAGCCTGGACACCCCGCAGCAATGAGCGGGAATTCAGGCAAATGCTTGCCCAAAAAGTCTCTGGAACATCGGCAGGGTTATGGCTTTTAGTTCCTGAGCTGCTCAGGCTTGGCATTTGGGACATTTTGAAAACCTGGACCGGAGCCAATGACAAAGCATTAGAACCAAGGATTGCTTTGCAAATGATTAATGAATCGGCCCTTTGTGTCAACAGAGTACGCAAGCAAAATTCATTGGGTCATCAAGGTTTTCAGTTGGTTAATGGAATGGGAAGGTTGGTTACGGACCAACAGGCGCATGTATTGATGGATCATCATACCATGGAACAGACCCGGCAAATGCTTGTTAATCTTGGGTTGCAAAGGCAGTTGTCCGGACACTATCAAGGAGGCTTAATAGCTATCGACCCCCATCGAATGCTCAGCAGTTCAAAAAGAGTCATGGCCAAAAAACGAAAAGATTCCGAAGCCCCGTCTAAGAAAATGTTGCAAACGTTTTTCGCCGTCAGTGCCCAGACCGGACAACCTATCATGTCCACTATGGCATCTACCGGTGTCCCAACAAGCCAGGCCACTCTATCATTACTCCATTCAATAAGCAGTATAGTAAAGTCTGAGGCTTTATTGATGGCCGACAAAGAGCACTTTACTTATACGCTTTTTAAAGAAACTCAACGCCAGGAAAACCTTAACCTTTTGACACCGGTTTTAAATACAAGTAGGGTCCAGAGACATATCAGAACATTAACATATGAACCCTTATGGGCAGGATTTGCTTTAGCTGAAACATCCTTTAAGTTTATTGGCTATCCGGAAGCGTTCAGGTTAATAGCACAAAGAACAGGGGAAAGAAAAGAAGATTTCACATATAATGCTTTCATCACTACTTCAGGCATAAATGCTAAAGCGCTGGTTTGTGACCATTATGATAAAAGATGGAGTGTAGAAGAATTTTTCAGATTTGAAAATGAAATGGGCCTCTATAGGGCCTCTACGCTAAATCTAAATATACGATATGCCCGGTTAGCTTTTTCGATGATGGCTCAGGCTGCAACCTATCAGTTAAGAAATAAATTGACAACAAAATACAGGAACTGGAACGCCGGGCATCTTGCCAATGAAATCCTTGCATGGACAGACGGAGATGTACGAGTAAAAGATGACACGATAATTGTTACAATTTATAACCCTCACAAACACATTGATACGAGTAAGTATATAAACATCTCAGAGGTTTTAGCAAAAGAAGGTGTTAACCCCAAAATTCCGTGGCTTTATGATTTTAAACTTGATTTCAGATTTAAATAAACTGTAATATAAACTTCTGGGAAAAAATCTTTGAAG
>JAIPAH010000202.1 GCA_021740175.1 Bacteroidales bacterium | reverse complement strand
TGCCCCAGCAGAGTGATAGACTTATAACCGTTATTCACCAATGTTTTTAATTCGTCTAAAATTTCCTCATGGGGCCTGGATATTTCTCTTCCTCTGGTGTAGGGCACCGCGCAGAAAGTACAGAATTTATCGCAGCCGTTCTGAATCGGGATAAACCCTTGCCAGTCGGAAGAGTAATGGGGGGTGATATGCCAGAAATCCTTAATACTTTCCGGAACCTTTCCTTCAGTCAAATTCAGGCTGGCCGGGGAAGTAATCCCATACTGGCTGATCATTTCGGGGAATTTTGGCAAATCAGCCATATTAAAGACGATATCGAATTTCTTAAGAAATTGTTCCTTGTCATAAGGCAGTATGCACCCGGTAAGGAAGGTGATCAGATGTCTGTGATTCTTTTGCTTGTTCCATTTGCTGATGTAGGAATAGACTTTATTGATGGCCTTTTGCCTGACCGAGCAGGCAATAACACCCACTAACTGCGCTTCATCTTCGTTGTCAGTCCATGTATATCCCATTTTATCGTCCAGCACGGCTTTTACACGCTCGCTGTCCGATACATTCATCTGGCATCCTAATGTGATTATATGATATTTCATGACTAATTTTTCAGTTCTCTATTATTTTTATAGGATTCTAACGGCTTTGCCACCTCTAACAATTAAATCCCAAATTTCAAAAATCAAATCTCAAACAAATCCCAATTTTTCAAATTCCAAACATGAGGCCTGTCTAAAAAGCCTTCAAACTGCTGATTTTTATCGTTTTTACCCCTAATCCGCCTTAGGCGGAGAACCGCTAAAAATCAGCAGTTTGAAAAAGTCCCCTTCAGGGGATTTAGGGGTCTTAAGGCTTTTTAGACTGCACTCAAACATGCTTATGGCTCTTTGTTTGATATTTGATGATTGGTTCTTGGTGCTTCCCTGGAATTTGGGATTTGTCATTTGGAATTTCTTCCATATTAACCAATCACCAATCACCCAATTACCAATTAACCATTCCCTAAAAATACACTTCCGCATGCAGATGATTAGCCGGCACTCCTTTGAGCTTGAGCAAATCAAAAACTTCATAAATCATATTGATATTTCCACACAGGTAATAGAGTGCATTCGCGTCGTAAATATTTTTTCTGACATACTCCGTCACCCGTCCATGGAAATCACCGTTTTCATCGCGTGAAGTGCAAAGAACGTATCTTTCGGGGTCGTAATCCTGCCGGTCATAGGCTTCGTAAGCATAGCGGACACCATGAAGCAGGGTATAATCCAACCCCGGATAAGATTTTACAAAACTATGAAAAGGCGCAATACCTGTTCCACTACCTATAAAAATAAAGCGTTTGCTTTGGATATCCTCATCATTCAGGGTAAAATAGCCTACCGGTCCGTCGAAATTCAGAACATCGCCCTTTTTCACCCGCTTGAGTTTTTTCGAGATATTCCCGTCATCTACTTCTTTCACCAGCACATCCAGGAAAGCATCCTGCTCGCCGCTATATATGCTGTATTCTCTTGACTCCACTTCATTGAGAGGGCCAAGGGTGATATGCTGCCCGGCCCTGAATTCAAGTCCGTTACGATTGAGGCGCACCACATAGGTGGATTCAGTTAACTCCCTTATCTCCTCAACTTCATATTTAGCTTCCTGAAGATTTTGTTCTTCCAATGCTTACTCCCTTTTCATTTCGGGTGCAAAATTAAGAAAAAGATTAATTTAGGACGATTCTAAATAGAAGAGAATTTGTCCGGATGGTTGAGCGAACTATTTTTAAAAACTATCTCGCTGAGTTTATAATTGTTATTTATTGATTATTTGATATTTATAATATGTTTAGCGGCAGAACGATACCCCCTTGGTTTGTGCCAGTGCGGCTTAGCGGATTATATGGAGCAAATAAAATCGACACGTTTAATACTCCTGCTTATCGTTTGTTAGATGATGGTATAATCCGCTTAGCCGTAAGTCATATCTGATGGCGGATTAACGAATTATAGGATTGTTTTTATTATCTCGGTATTAGCATTTATCCCTCACCTTATTTAGCTATAGTTATAATCTGCCCAGACGCAATTCAAAGAAAGTCGGGTTATCGGCTCGATATTTTATAACTATTTTTTTACCTGCGTGTTTTCCCATAAAGTTTTTCAACTACATTCATTTTTTCTTAAGTTTGAAGAGCCAAAAAAACAATAATCAGCGCTATGAATAATACCATCGGAATACGACACGAGGACAAATACAAAATGGAGCGAAGAGTGGCCATACCGCCCGAACATGTGCGCCGATTGATAAAGGAAAAGAATTTAAGGGTGCTGGTTGAAAAGTCGTCGAAGCGGGTTTTTACGGATGATGAATACCGCCAGGCAGGAGCGGAGCTGGTTGATGACCTTTCCGAAGCACCCGTTATTTTTGGCGTGAAAGAGGTCCCTTCTTCATACTTTGAGCCTGAGAAAACCTATGTGTTTTTCTCGCACGTCATCAAGGGTCAGGATTACAATATGCCTATGCTAAAGACTATGATGGATCAAAAGTGTAACCTGATCGACTATGAGACCGTGGTGGAAGAGTCCGGGAAAAGGCTCATCTTTTTCGGGCATTATGCCGGCCTGGCCGGGATGATCAATTCCCTCTGGTCTTTCGGCCAGCGTCTGAATGTCATGGGCATTCACACCCCTTTCGCAAAACTTAAACAAGCTCACAAATACGTTTCGCTTTTTGAAGCCAAAGAAGCGATTTCAGAAGTTGGTTTTGAAATTGCAAAAGATGGTTTGCCAGATAAGATCAAACCCATGGTGGTGGGATTTACCGGCTATGGCAATGTCTCCAGGGGAGCCCAGGAAATCCTTAGTCTGCTTCCGGTCAAAGAAATTTCTGCCCAGGAATTGCTTCGTCTTGATAAAAGAGGAGAGCTCAGTTCGAATGTTATTTATAAAGTGGTATTCAGGGAAAGGGATATGGTGACACCCATTGATTCAAATCAAAGCTTTGAACTGAAGGATTATTTTAACTATCCGCATAAATACCAAAGCGTGTTTGAACAATACATCCCTCACCTGACTATCCTGATGAATTGCATGTATTGGGATGATCGTTATCCGAAAATTGTTACCAAATCTTACCTTGAAGGATTGTATTCTAAGGGTGAGCCTAAATTAAAAGTGATAGGCGATGTCACCTGCGACCCGGAAGGTTCGATTGAGTGTACGCACAAAGGGACAGAGATCGATGATCCGGTATTTGTATATAATCCTTTTACCCGTGAGCCGAAAATGGGTTTTGAAGGACAGGGAATTCTGGACATGGCTGTCGATATTCTTCCCAGCGAATTGCCCCGTGAATCTTCTCTCGCGTTTGGGGATGCCCTTGAGCAATTCATCTACGGCATTGCCACGGCCGATTATGAAGCTGATTTTGAAAATCTCAATCTACCATTGCCTATACGGCGGGCCATGATACTTCACAAAGGGGAACTGACACCGGATTATCAGTATTTGAAAGAATACCTGAAGTGAGAGGCTGTGATGATTGTTTTGGGCTGTCTGGAATGCCAAGGCAACACTTTACTTCATTATAATCTTGCTTTTGCACATTTGTTTAAAAACAATTGCCAGGACAATACTATCCATTCATTTTCGTAGGTATTTACGTTACGAAGCCGTCCAAAAAGGTAAATATTTACCGTTAAAGTAACTTGGTAAAGTCCGATTAAAAAACAAAACTCAATGATATTCAGCAACTTCCCTTTAGGGAATTTAAGGGTAAAAGTTGCTGAATATCATATTATAAGGCTTTTTGGACGACCCTTTGAATAAATCCCTACTTATGTCATTTAGCTGACAGATTTATAGGTAGACTACCTTCTACTTTTGTATCAGTTAATTAAAAGTAGAACAAAAATTTTGAATTTATGAATTTTAAAGCTCGACATTTATTAAGTGTGTTTATTACAGCCATTTTTATGATGGCTTCGGTAAACACGAATGCCCAGGAAATCAGGACGACTTCAAAAGAGGTCAATGACATGATAACTTTTTCTAAGAGCTCCAGTTCGGAACATGGAGCCGTATATGAAATTTTACCGGGACCTTCGGTAATCAATCCTGAGATGGAGAACACGCCGTTTTCTAACAACACTACCAATACCACAGGTTCCTACATGCTGCATGTAGAGGATGTCAACGATACCGATTCGCCCGATTCGCAAGATTCGATTAAAAGTGTCAATATCACTTTTACCGCGAGCAATGGGCAACAGTTGCTTATCGATGATATTGACATCATCCATAAACCTGCTGACCAGGGCGACCATACTTTCTTTGGCGGTGTAGGATACAATAAAATCATGCATGGAAATACGGGTATCGGAGTCCCCTTGATGCCTAAATTGATGTCTTACATAACTTTATGGGGCAAAACTAACCTGAAGGACGCCGAAACCGATACGGTGGTAGCCGCCGACCGTCTCATCCATATCATGACCTCGACGGATGTGCGAAATGAGGATAAGGAGTTGCTTGCCAGTACCGAGGTGGATTCGTCCGATTATAATTTCCGCAAGGCACATACACATGTTATTCTGCCACCAAAAAATATGGCCGACGAGAGCGATCCGGTCCCCGGAACCGATCATGGTTTTATCCACATGATGTGGGAGGATGTAAACCTTGAAGAACCCAACAGGGAGTGGGGTACGGCCTATGAGATTTTGCCCGGCCCGGCGGCTATCAACCCGCAGATGTCTCCTACACCTTTTTCCAACAGAATTAGCCTGGGTTCAGGAAGTTATTCTTTTAGAGCTTATGACAATAATGCCCAGGATTCGCCCGATTCGCAGGATAGCCTGGCCAATGTAAGCATCCATTATAAGCGCCCCAACGGCACTGAGTATATGATCGATAATATTCAAATTATTCACAAGCCAGAGGATCAAGGTGATCATACGTTTTTCGGCGGCGTTGGTTTTAATAAGATTATGCACGGTAATACCGGTATTGGCGTACCGCTGATGCCGAAGTTGTTTGCTCGCGTCACCTTATGGGGCAAAGCCGACCTGAAGGACGGTGAAGGCAATGTGCTGGCAGAGGACCGTTTGATTCATATTATGACCGGTGGCCGGGTAAGAACGGATGATCTTATGTTGACGACAAACATCCAATCGGATGAAAGCGACCATAGTCAGAATGAGACCCATATCATCCTTCCACCAAAGGACACTCAGGACAACCCTGATCCGGTACCGGGGACCAAACACGGTTTCCTTCACCTGATGTTTGAGAAAGCATCCATTGACAGCACGGCCGCCGGAATCTTTGACCGTTCGACCACAACGAAAATAAACACCACCAACTACCCCGATCCATTTACCCGTCAGACGACTATCAGGTACAATCTGCCGGAGAAATCGGAAGTTACCGTCAGGGTATATGACATGACCGGACAGGCCATACATACCTTGGTCAAGGAACAACAGATGGCCGGAGAGCATAATATAAGATTCAGCCCGGCATCTCAAAATATTCAAGGCGGCATGTACTTTTACAGGATTACAGCGGATAATTACCAGGGAAGCGGCAAAATGATGTTTAACCGTTAATGCTTTGTTTAACGATAACTGCAACCCGGGGGCTTAGGCTTCCGGGTTTTTTTGTGTGGGTTGGTTTTACAGTAATGGCTTAGGATGAGATTTATGTTTTGTTCTTCGATGGTGGATTCGGTGAGTTTGGTCATAATTCTGTTTTCGGATTTATCGGATTAAATGTATCATCATTCCAATTTGCCGGGTTGTTGATGATGTATTTTTTTATACGTTGATATTCCAAATGGTTTCGAATAATGTGATCGTGATAATTGGATTGAAAAAAATGATT
>JAIPAH010000034.1 GCA_021740175.1 Bacteroidales bacterium | reverse complement strand
ATCACCTGCATCAAATGCAAGTCATTCCGACGACTCATGTTTCGCACTATCAATCGTTTGCATTATCCACAATCATTAGATGCGAAACATGGGGAGGAGGAATCTCGTCATTACCTATAATAAAGGCTTATTAAATCTACAATCTGTAAAATAACCCCCTTTGTTTAGTATTGTGTTAAACACCTCAATGAAAAAATTACCTATCTCTATCATTGAACATGCTGAGAAATTTCAAAATCTAAAACACAAATTTTTAAACTTATCAACCATTTATTAGAATAGAGCCAAAATTTTTATATACCATGAAAACGTTTGGGCGCATTTAAAGACCTCCTTCTTTCATTCTGATAAATATTTCTCATCTGCATTTAACATTAAAACTCAGCCAATTTTATTGGGATTAACCGGTATTTCTAAAAATTATCTTGCAAAAAATTGCTATTTTTGTAACCGCTATTACTGTAACGTGTGTTACAGTAATGACTGTTTCAAAAATTAAAAAGATGAAATTCTACGATAGAGAGCCAGAAATAAAACTACTGCAAGACGTTTCGAAGTCACTCGACTCCGGATCAAAACTTACGGTTATTACCGGAAGACGCAGGATAGGGAAAACCAAACTCATACTCAAAACGTTGGAAAACACCACGTTTTTATACTTCTTTATCGCCAGAAAAAGTGAAAGACTCCTATGCGAAGAATTTATCCGGGAAATCTGGGATAAACTCAAACTGCCTGTCTATGGAGAAATAACCGAGTTTAAAGATATCTTTGCTTTACTCATGGATGTTTCCAAAAATCAAAAGATAAACGTTGTCATTGATGAATTCCAGGAGTTTGAAAGAATTAACCCCTCCATTTTCAGCGAAATACAGAATACCTGGGACAGAAATAAAGACAACACAAGCATGCATCTCGTGGTAAGCGGTTCAATATATTCAATTATGAAACGTTTATTCGAGCATGCCAAAGAACCCCTCTTTGGCAGAGCCAGCGAACGTATCTACCTGCAACCATTTTCGGTGGATATCATTAAACAAATACTGAATGAAAATACTTCAAATTATTCCAACAGGGATTTATTGGCGTTTTATTCCATTACCGGTGGGGTTCCAAAATACGTAGAATTATTTGTTGATAAAGGAATCACTGATTTCCAATCCATCCTTAATGAGATTTTCCGGGAAAACGGCTATCTTCTGGAAGAAGGAAAAAATTTGCTGATTGAAGAGTTTGGGAAAGATTATACGATGTATTTCTCCATTCTTACGTTACTTTCTTCTTCCAAAACATCCCGTAGTGAAATGGAATCAGTCCTTGGCAAAAGCATAGGAGGATTTCTGGGGAAACTTGAGAAGGACTATAACCTCATCCAAAAAATAAAACCAATATTCAGTAAAGAAGGCTCGCGTAACTATAAATATAAAATCAATGATCGTTTTGTAAGATTTTGGTTTCGATTTATTTATAAATACAGAAGCGCTATTGAAATAGAAAATTACGATTATGTGAAAAAGATAGTTAAGCGAGACTTTTCAACATTTGCCGGGGAAGCATTGGAAACCTATTTCAAAGAGAAATTAAAGATAACCGGTTTATATTCAATGATAGGAAGCTATTGGGAAAAAGGGAATAAGAACGAAATTGATATTGTGGCGATAAATGAAAATGAAAAAAAGGCTTTGATAGCTGAGGTCAAAATGAACAAGGACAAAATCAGTAAGGAAAAACTCATAGATAAATCTACAAACCTGAGAACACAGATCCAAAACTATGCCATTGAATACCAAACCCTTTCACTGGAAGACATGTAATCTGTTTGACAAGTGCCATAGAGATTATTGAGTAAGCCTCTCCATCGGTTTCATTCCACAAAAAAGCTTCTCAGCCCTCATGAATATTACTTCACAGAAATTTTAATGTTAAATTTATTGGGTCAGTGACGACTGAATTATAATTCATTATACATTTGCGCGATTTTAATTAGTAATTTTTTTTTATTGTCTGGAAATGAGCAACCTGGCTTTGTATTTTTCAATCGTAATTCCCCTTGGGACTGTTTTGCTGTGGTTGGCCAAACGCCACATCACCAGGGTGGAAAAAGAGCGTCGCAAAAGCGTCTTTGATCGTAAAGGTTTTGAATCTATCAAAACCCACATCAACGAAATAACTCTTGAGGACAAGCTTCCTGCAGAATATATGGCCATTCATCAGCAGCAGGCTCCTTAGAAACAATAAGCGCTTAAAAGATTCCGGTCCATAGTGTGTGTGGATTTATAAATTTTTCTTCCAACCTCACCCCTCTAAAACTCCGCCTTAGGTGGAAGAACCTTCCATCCCTCTGATAGTGGGCTGAACTCCGCCTTAGGCGGAGAAATAGGGGTGTGCGGAGGAAAATTTCTCTATGTCTCGATTTAGCAAGCGACTAACACTGACGATCTGAATCTTTGATATTTGGGAAATCCTTTTACCTACCTTTTTGAAAACTACCAACATTTAGGGATAGATAAGTGATGAGAGATCGCTTTCTTTGTATTTAGAATTGTTCTAAATAAACTTATAAATCCATGACACTCCGAAGCCAGCTTCTGATTGCCGGTATATTAATTCTTTTCACTGTAAGTGAAGCTCATGCATCCGGCAAGCAGCAAAAAAATATACAGACCAGCATTCATTTACTGGATTATATCGCCAGGGACTATGCGCGTGCCGTGAAAGACGAAAAAATCATCAATGAGTTTGAATACAAAGAGATGCAGGAGTTTAGCCAAACTGTGCAGGATTTGGCAAAGGATTACTTAGAGGAAGAGTCCTCCAAAACGCGCGAGCCCATTCTATCCAAACTTCAGGACTTGAAAAGAGCTGTCACCGAGAAATCCTCCCGGAAGGCCATTACCACCACGGCCAAAAGCATCAAATCCCAAATCATTACCGCAACGGATTTTAAAGTCACCCCCTCGGAGTGGCCGGATTTGGCGAACGGGAAAAAGATTTACCGCAACAAATGTATGTCGTGTCACGGGAAGCAAGGAGGCGGTGATGGCCAGCTGGCCCCAAACCTGAAAGTCGCCCCCACTAATTTTCTGGATGATGACCTGATGAAGCAGGTTTCCGCTTTTCAGGCATTTAATACCATTCGGCTGGGAATTGAGGGGACGTCCATGCGCAGCTTTCAGGAGCTTTCGGATAAAGAAATCTGGGACCTGGCTTTTTACATCAAAGCCCTGCGGTTCAAACAAAAAACCGATGATGAATCCGCTCTATCCGAGCCCTTCCGGCGGGCATCAAAAGCAGCCGGGTTAAAACAAGTGGCTACGCTTTCGGATCAGCAACTCGTCAAGCACCTGGATTCGCTGGAAGGGAATTCCTCTAAAATGCTGGCCGCTTTGAGACTCCGGGAACCTTCTGAAAAAGGCGGAGGAAATTCCCTGCAACTGGCAAAAAATTATCTTGAGGATGCTTTGGCGGCTTACCAAAATCAAAACCCCGGTCAGGCGCGTCAGAAAGCCCTGGCGGCTTACCTTGAAGGGATAGAACCTGTGGAAGCCCAGCTGAAAGCCGGTGATCCGGAATTCACCTCCCGACTCGAACAGCAGATGATTAAGGTCAGGACCGCTATCGAAAACGATAAATCCACGCAGAAGGTCAAGGAGGAAGTCCACGCTTCAATTGGACTCATCGACCGGGCGGCCCAAAAAATGAACGAAGGAAAAATCACGCCCTGGCTTTCCTTCATTCTCACTTCTTCAATCCTTCTGCGGGAAGGCGTGGAAGCCTTTCTAATCATTGCCCTGATGCTTACCTTGATTCGTACTTCGGGTGTCAGAAAAGCCCGGTTCTGGGTGCATGGCGGCTGGATAACGGCTGTGGTTCTTGGTCTTGGTGGCTGGTTTTTCTCCGATTGGGTATTGCAAATCAGTGGTGCCAGTCGCGAAGTCATGGAGGGTCTTGTCGCCCTGCTGGCTGTCTTGATTTTGTCCTCCGTCGGCTTTTGGCTGCACAGCCATTCGCATGCCCAAAAATGGAAGGATTTTATCGAGAACAAAATCCACCGATATCTCCGAACCGAAAACATGTTTGGGCTGGCCTTCTTTGCCTTCATCGTGGTATTCCGCGAAGCTTTTGAATCCGTTCTTTTCATCCAGGCCATAAACATCCAAACCGCCCCGACCGATAATTATTCTATCGGATTAGGCGCATTGGCCGCAACAGTTCTGATTCTCGTGTTTGTTTTCCTTTTCTTGAAATATTCAAAGAAACTGCCAATCCGGCCACTTTTCAGGTATTCGGCCTGGCTGATCACCTTGCTGGCTTTCATCCTTATCGGCAAAGGATTCCATGCCATACAGGAAGCCGGCTGGGTTTCCATTACCCAATCACCGGTCTCACTAAACGTAAGCTGGCTGGGCATTTACCCTACGGTCGAAACCATTTTGGCGCAAATCCTTTTCCTCGGGCTGATGCTGTTGCTTTATTTCTACACCAGCCGGAAGCTGAGCGTGAAGGCTGTTAGGACAAATCGTTAAATTCCAAATAACAAAACTCAAAATCCAAAAAAGTTCCAAAAATCAATAATGAGTCGAGTTTAAAAAGCCTTATAACCCCTAAATCCTCCCGCCTAAAGGACGGGACAGGCCCTAAAGGGGACTTTTAGACTGCCCTCAATAATCAAAACTGAATTGATTGATATTGTAAAACAGTTTCTTAAAGAAATGAGTGTTCCTTCTTAATCCAATCTTTTGTAACTTTGGGGTATGGATGAAAAAGGGTTCGATAAAGAAAAAAAAGAATGGATACAAAAACAGATATTGCAATAAAGAATTTTTTAAAAGTGAAAATTTCAATATAATTAGAAAAATAACTTTTCTTGCTATTAGCTTAGATATAAACAGATGACTCTGATTGTTAATAATTTTTATAACTTTGAATACAAAAGAAGCCAATGAAAGCAGATTACAAAAAAATATTGGAACTAATTCATCAATTGCCTGAAAAGGATATTGAAAGACTTGTCAATGCGCTGCAATCTGAAATTGCTTTCAAGAAATCTTCAAAACAGTTGGAGGAACTTATTTTAAAAGCTCCCACTTGGTCTGCCTCAGATTATAGTGAATATGAAAAAGCAAGAAATTTAATAAATAAATCAAGGCTTGGATGATTCTTCTAGATTCTTCTGTGTTAATTGAGTTGTTTCGAAAACAAAAGAAGGAGAAAACACTTTTTTATAAAATTGCTAAATCATATTCTCCACTGTACATATCATCTATTACCCACTATGAAGTAGGTATAGGAAATCGAAAATCACATTTTGAATATTGGCACACATTAAGTAACCATCTCAATGTTATTCCTTTTGATAAGTCGTGTTCCCTCACAGCAATAGATGTTTATAACGATCTATTGAAAACCAATAATTTAATAGACCTTGCTGATATTTTGATAGGAGCGACGGCTCTAACCCATAATATGTCACTTGCAACATTGAACATAAAACATTTCGAAAGAATAAAAGACTTACCCCTTTTTGAATAATTACAGCCCGCATTTGTTGTAAGCAAAAAAGCAAGGGATTCGTATGAAGCATTATCAAAACAACAAAGCATTAACAGATTACTCCCCTCAACGCATTGTGTGCCTGACGGAGGAGACCACGGAAACGCTCTACCTTTTGGGGGAGCAGGACCGCATTGTGGGTGTGTCCGGTTTTACCGAGCGACCACCGGAAGCACGCCGCGAAAAGCCGATAATCTCTACCTTCATTAATGCCCGCTACCAGGAAATCGTTGACCTTGAGCCTGATCTGGTGATCGGGTTTTCGGATATTCAGGCCGACATCGCCCGGAAGCTCATTTCCAAAGGCATCCCGGTGTGGATTAACAATCACCGCAGCGTGGAGGGCATCCGGAAAATGATCATGCAGCTGGGCGCAATGATAGGGCAGTCGGAGAAAGCCCGGAAGCTGCTGGAAGACGTTAACCGGAGAATCAACGAGATTCAGCAGGTGACATCCTCGTGGGAGGTCAAACCCAAAGTGTATATCGAAGAGTGGTATGATCCGATGATTTCCGGGATTCAATGGGTTAGTGAATTGATAGAATTGGCCGGCGGCGAAGATGTTTTCCCGGAAAACCGGAATCAATCGCTGGCCAAGCAACGCATCATCGAAAAGCCGGAAGCTATCGTCGAAAGAAACCCGGACATCATCCTGGCTTCCTGGTGCGGGGCGCCATTTGACAAAAATCACATCCTAAGTCGCGATAATTTCCAATCGATTCCCGCCGTACAAAATGATGACATCTACGAAATCGACTCTTCTATCATCCTGCAACCCGGACCGGCATCCCTGACCGATGGTCTCGACCAACTATTCAATATCTTTGACCGCTGGATAAAGAAAAAATCCGTATAGACCATGAAGAAAATGTATTTCAACTGGAGCAGCGGCAAGGATTCGGCGCTGGCGTTGCACTACCTTCAACAGGATAACGAGTTTGATATCGATTTACTTCTTAGCACCGTTAACTCCAAAAACGACCGCGTGGCCATGCATGGCACACAGGCTGAACTTCTGAAAGCCCAGGCCGAAGCTACGGGACTGAAAATCTCCCTGCTTGAACTACCCGGGCAGCCGACTATGGAGGAATACAATTCAATCATGACAAATGAAATCCTCCGGCTCAAAGCCCTCGGATACGAATACACCGGTTTTGGAGATATTTCTCTGGAGGACATCCGGCAATACCGCGAGAGAATGCTCTCCCCCATGGACATCAAGCCGGTGTTTCCCCTATGGAAAAAGGATACAAGGGCCCTGATGCATAATTTCCTCGAACAAGGATTCCGAACCGTGATTGTAGCCGCCAAAGCCGACTTAATGGGAAAAGAATTTTTGGGGCAGGAGCTAACCAAAGGGTTGCTGAATGAACTCCCCGAAGAAGTCGACCCCTGCGGGGAAAATGGCGAATTCCACACCTTTTGTTTTGACGGACCCATTTTCCAGGAACCCGTCAAATTCACACTGGGAGAGAAAGTCTACCAAACCTATCCCAATCCCGACAAGGAAAGTACACAAAAAGAAATAGGTTTTTGGTTTATCGATTTGAGGGGATGAACTGAGATTAATGAAAAAATAGATTCCTTTCTTAACCTCTGCGTTCTTTGCGTTTTTCCCTTTGCGCTCTTTGCGTGAAAAAAAGTTTAGTAGCATATCCTTTTCCTTCGATTTCCCTTAATTTACATTAATTCTTATCATCTCTAATTATGCTTTATCCATTCACTTGAACCACACTTAGAAAACAAATAGACAATGAAGCATATATCTTTAGTTTGGTGTAACTTTGTTAAAAACTAAAAAATATGAAAATAAAAAGAACGGATAAGGAAATTTTGATAAGAATCTCGAATTCAATTGATAAAGAAAGTGTGCAACGCATTATTGACTATATTCGTTACCAAGAACTTACATCAAAATCAAAGGCGAAACAGGAAGACGTTGATAAACTTGCTGCAGAGGTAAACAGAGATTGGTGGGAAAAAAATAAAGACTCTTTTCTTAATCTCTGCGTTCTCTGCGCTCTTCCCTTTGCGGTCTTTGCGTGAAACGGGGATTTTGCAATCTTCTAAAAACCTATCACCTCTTTTCCAACCCATTCCCTTCCAACAATAAGAATGCATTTTCCACCACATTCTAATTCCGAAAAAAACTGATTGCCGATTTATCAAAAAAACCTGATCTTTTGTAATTTTAAAGGAAACAGAAACCAAAGTGTAAAAACAATTCGCTACCAAGATGAGATTCTCAAACAAACACAAAAAACTCTCCCATTCCGACACCGATAAAAGAAGCTTCCTCAAAAAGCTTTTTTGCCTGGGCATTTCCTCCCTTTCTTTGAATTCCATTTTGAGTCTCATGCTAACCCCGAATAAAACACCTTTTACTAACTTTGGATGGGCTTTGAATCATAAGAACGGGAGTATGAAAACAAACACACAATCTGATTTTGAACCGGGATACCTCCGTCTTCACCGCAAGGGCGAACTCAAAAAACGGGGAGAAATTTTATGGCAGATGATGGAGGTCTGCGAATTATGCCCGCGGGAGTGTGACTCCAAAAGGCTGGATGGAGAGGAAGGCGACTGCGGGGCAGACGATTCGCTGGAAATTTCATCCTATGGGGCGCATTTCGGAGAGGAAGATGAGTTGGTGGGCACCGGTGGCTCCGGGACGGTCTTTTTCACGAATTGCAGCATGCGGTGTGTGTACTGCATCAACGCCGAAATAAGTATCCTCGGGCGGGGTGAAGAGCATACAATTGATCAACTGGCCGATAAGATGCTTCGACTTCAGAAGTCCGGTTGCGAAAACATTAACGTGGTGACCCCCACACATTATTCACCTTACATCGTTCTTGCCCTGGACAAAGCGGCCGAAAATGGGCTGCGAATTCCCCTGGTCTATAACACCAGCGGATATGAAAGACTGGAGGTTTTGAAACTGTTGAATGGCATTGTAGACATCTATCTCCCGGATTTCAAATATTTCGAAAGTGCCATGGCAGCCCGCTACTCCGAGGGCGCGCGGAAATACCCCGAATTAGCCAAAGCAGCGCTACTGGAAATGAACCGGCAGGTGGGAGTGGCCAAACCCGACAAAAACGGTTTGGTGAAAAAGGGATTGATGATTCGTCATTTGGTGCTGCCGAATGATGTAAGCGGAACCAAACAGGTGATTGACTGGGTGGCCGAAAATCTGCCTAAAAACACCTATCTGCATTTAATGGCCCAGTACCAGCCATCCTTCAAAGCCGATGAGTATCCCAAACTTTCCCGGCCTTTGAAAGTGAGGGAATACCAGGAAGCTGTCAGCCATGCCCGGCTGAAACATTTAACGAACCTGCATGTGCAACAGATATAATTTTTATAAAAAATTGACATACGATAATTTATGCCCCTATAAATCAAACTAAAGCTATTTTTAGCATCGATAATAAGCGCAAAAAATAGGCTATTTAATCTCCTTTTCTCCTAACCGGCACTCATTTCCGGCTGGAAAGTTTGAAGCACATCTGCCCTGGTAATATAACCCAATAATTTTTTATTCTTACCGGTTACTACCGGAAGCATCTCGAGGTTGTTTTTGGCCATTTTATAAAGGGCATCACTTAAGGGTTCATCCGGGTAACCTACATCAATATCTCGTTTTACTAATTTTTCGATAGCGAGGCCGGTATCATTCTTGTGCTCAACATTTTTCATGGTTGTCACACCAATCAATTCATTCTTTTCATTAACCACACAGGCTGAATAAACGTTACTCCTTAGAAGATGCTGATGCAGATCGCTTACCGAATCGGAACCAGGGTAACCCTTATGGCGATGAAATACCTCTCCGATGCTTTTCACCTCCAGCTTATTGGCCTCCATATCATGAGAAATGCGAACGCCTCTTCTAGAGAGTTTTTTGGTATAAATGGTATCCCGAGATAAAAGCCAGGTGATCAAATCCGCAATCACACAGGCAAACATCAGAGGCAGAATAATTTTATAATCCAGGGTTAATTCAAAAATAATAATGATGGCTGTAAGCGTGGCCCTTGAAGTGGCAGCAAAAACCGCTGCCATGCCCACCAAAGCATAAGCTCCGGCAGGAGCTGTTATATCCGGGAGAAAATAATTGGCTATCCATCCGTAGGAGGCTCCCAAAGCAGCACCGATAAACAGGGATGGGGAAAAAATCCCCCCCGATGCTCCGGAACCAATGGTGAGGATAAACGCCAAAAATTTAAAAATCAACAATAATAAAGTGGTTTGCAGCAGCATATTTTGGTTGAGCATCTTCTCGATGGTATCATAACCCACCCCAAAAACCTGGGGCAAAAAGATGCCGATGACACCAACCAATAAACCTCCGATGGCGGGCTTTAAATAAGCCGGTATTGGAATCTTATTAAAAATACTTTCGGTTTTGTATAATGATTTTATAAGTAACAAACCTGTAAATCCGGCCATTATGCCCAGCAACAAGTATAAACCCGTTTCATACAACGAAACAAACTCATAGGAAGGAACAGGAAAAGCAGGTGTAGTACCCAGAAAAAATCTCGACACGGAAGTAGCAAAAAAAGAGGAAATAACCAGCGCCATAAAGGAACGCGATTTCAACTCGAGGAGGATAATTTCCAGGGCAAATATTATCCCTGCTATCGGCGTATTAAAAGTAGCGGCTATCCCTCCTGCCGCACCGCAACCCAATAATACCTTGATTTTGTACTGGTCGAGGCGTAGCCATTGGGCTATGGAAGATCCCATTGCCGAACCGATTTGCACAATAGGCCCTTCGCGTCCTATCGACCCGCCACTTCCAATAGAAATGGCTGAAGCCAATGCTTTAAAAAGAACTGTGCGAGGTCGCATCTTACCCCCTTTAACAGCCACCGATTCCATGACCTCAGGAACACCATGCCCTTTAGCTTCGCTGGCAAAAAAATAGGTTATTAATCCCACTAAAAGCCCTCCAATAGCAGGAATAATAAAAACAATATCTCCTAAAATATGATTGCTTGGAGATGTTTCAATTATACTGATTTCCTGGAAAAAAAGAAGGTTCTGAATCGAAAAAAGAAGGTAACGGAACCCAATAGCGATAAAACCGGATAAAACTCCAACAACGGCTGCCAGAAACAAGACCTGCAAGGTATAATGCGTAAACACGGGTCTTAAAAAGGACCTTTTCATACACTATCAGTCAATGGTTACCCTATCAAAGATGCAGAAAATCTGGTTAATATCCAAAATTAAATTGTTTAGATTCCTCAGTTCCATGTTTCCCTGCTAACGTTTTAGGAAAAACAAATCATGGAATAAGCGAAACATGGGCTTCGAAATGACTGGCAATGAGGAACGTACAAGGAAAAAGGGCGGGTGGACGCCATATTAATTTCAGCTACGTCCGCCCGCCCTTTTTCCTTACCCCCCCGTTCTCTTCAAAACCTCGTCGTTCCGAACAAATCACGAAGCGAAGCGGAGTGATGTAGTGAGAAATCTCGTTGTCTTACTATTGACGCCTGTAAGAAATTATTTTAGGCAGCTAAATAATTACGATTTATTTACCTATTGGCCATAATAATACTTCAATGTTTTTAGGTATGTCGGTATTATCTATTCTGCCATCAAATAATTCCGCCCCGGGGCCTATAGCACTCACCGGCACAGGAATTCCAGTATGCGAATTACTTGTAAATGATACTCCGGCCTTTTTTGCCAGGATATCTACAGCTGTCTGAGCAAAAGATTGCTTACCGATATAGGCCGATGCCATAGCATCCATTTCTTCAGGTTTTTCTTTATCCTTGAATTGTATCTCGTAAGCATGCTGCAGCAATCTCATATCGCATTTATTAAGCCCCAAACCATGACGCTCTTTACCAAGACCGATGTACTTCTCGGTAATCTGCATTACGCGATCAAAAGCAACTTCTCCATCGGGGCTATCTTTTACCAGCTCATCCAATTTATCTCCAAAGACATCTAAAGTTACTTTCTGTTGCTGTAACCTTTCATAATAGCTGGAATATTCCGTTTTTTTAGCTCCCACAGCCATACCGCCTGTCTCATGGTCTGAGGTAACAACAATAAGGGTTTCTTCGGGATGTCTCTCATAAAAATCAATTGCTTCGTCAACAGCATCGGAAAAAGCCATTACCCCATGAATAACTCCGGCAGCATCATTCCCGTGAGCTGACCAGTCTATCTTTCCTCCTTCGACCATCATAAAAAAGCCATCTTCATTATCCAACAGTTCAATCCCCTTCTCAGTAAAATCTGCCAAAGAAAGGTCTTTTCGGTTCATATCCAGAGCGTATGGCATAGCCCCATTGTCCAGACGAGGGTTCACGGCCATCACTTTTCCGGCATTTTTCTCCAGCCCCCGGAAATCACTTTTAGAATCAACATACTTATAACCATTGTCTTCAACCATCTTGATGAGATCCGGCTTATCTCCTTCAGGACCTTTCGAAGATTTGAATCCCCCGCCGCCAAAGTAATCAAAATTGCTCCCGGTAAGTTGCCTGCCAATATTATAGTAGTTATGCCTCTTCGGCTCATGGGCATAAAAGGCTGCCGGCGTAGCATGATCTATTGAAACCGAAGTAATAATGCCCACTTTCATATTGTTGGCCTTCGCCTTTTCAGCTATTGTGGGATATTCACTTGATCGATCCTCATTCATAGAAATCGTATTAATTGACGTTTTATGACCCGTAGCCAGGGCAGTACCGGAGGCAGCGGATCCGGTAATGAATCGGTCTTTAGCATAGGTGGTCATCAGGCCCTGGGAGGGAAACTCATTAAAGCTTAAAGGATGCATGACTTTATCATTATTTATGGCCGATCTGTAGGCCTCAGTGGCTGCT
Source organism: Bacteroidales bacterium (assembly GCA_021740175.1). Classification (GTDB taxonomy): domain Bacteria; phylum Bacteroidota; class Bacteroidia; order Bacteroidales; family JAIPAH01; genus JAIPAH01. Next base: position 12,237 of record JAIPAH010000034.1, on the reverse strand, counting down.
GAATGGGCAACTCCCATTCCATCACCTACAAAAAGAAAAACATATTTGACATGATTTCCCGAATACTTTCCTCGCTTATCTTCTGTATTTTGAGCTTTAACTGAAAAACTCAGTAAAAGCAAAAAGACAGTCATTAAAATCCAGCTATTTTTTGCTCTTATGATCATTTTTTAATTGTTTGCTCTTTAAAAATCTATTGTCGTAAAAACCCGCAAATATATTGAATTGTTTCGCGGGTTGTAATGCTTGCCATCAAAATTTCCTGCGAACATTGAAATAATTACTTTATAAAGGTGAAGCGAAATAAAACAATAACCATTCTGACTTGTCCGATCAATTCATAACAGTTTGGTTACAAATTATGAATTAATCAAACTACCTTTGCAAAAAAATTAAGGATGGGACCCGGAGATATCGAAATCATGGCACCGGTTGGCTCTTATGCTTCTTTAAGTGCCGCAATTCAAGGAGGGGCGGACTCCGTCTATTTTGGAGCCGGCCATCTGAATATGCGCTCCAAATCATCACAGAATTTTACACTGGACGATTTGGAGACGATCGTAGCTATTGCCGGTGAAAATAAAGTCCGTACATACCTGGCAGTAAATACGATTATCTACGATAATGAGATGGAAGAAATGCGCCGGATCATTGAAGCAGCCACTAATTGTGGTATTAGTGCCATTATTGCCACGGATTTCGCAGCTATACGATATGCCCATAGTCAGGGCATGGAAGTTCACATCTCCACACAAAGCAATATAACCAATATTGAAGAAGTGAAGTTTTTCTCCCAATGGGCTGATGTCATGGTCACTGCCCGAGAATTGAATCTCAACCAGGTAGCGGCCATCACCAAAGCCATCAAAGAACAGGACATCCGGGGACCGTCCGGGAGCCTTGTACAAATCGAAATATTTGCCCACGGGGCTTTATGTATGGCTATTTCAGGGAAATGCTACCTCAGCCTTCACAATTTAAATGAATCCGCAAACCGGGGTGCATGTCTTCAACCCTGTCGCCGGGCTTACAATGTAAAGGACAAAACCGGGGATGTAGAGCTTGAAGTGGATAATGAATACATTATGTCACCCAAAGACCTGAAAACAGTTCATTTTCTCAACAAAATCCTGGATGCCGGCGTCCGTGTGCTGAAAATTGAAGGAAGAGGACGCTCCCCCGAATACGTTAAGAAAGTGACCGAAGTCTACCGGGAAGCAGTAAATGCTTGGCATGAAGGAAATTATACGCCCAACAAGATTGAACAATGGAATGAAAAGCTCAAAACCGTATATAACCGTGGGTTCTGGGATGGCTATTACCTCGGCCAACGCCTTGGGGAATGGTCTGAAAAGTATGGCTCACAAGCTACGCGCAAAAAATTTTATGTAGGAAAAATTATTAACTTTTATGGCAAAATAGGCGTGGCAGAATTGCGGATAGACACCAATAGCATAAGCCAAGGAGATCATTTTATGATTATAGGAAATACAACCGGCGTTTATGAGGATAAGGTACAAGAGCTTAGGTTGGACGTGGAGCCCGTACAAAAAGCAACCAAAGGGGATTACTGCTCAATACCGGTCAAACAAGTTACCAGAAGAGGAGACAAATTTTATAAAGTTATCGAAGTCAAACAAGAAAAAGTAGATTATCAGGCCAAACCATGATGAAAGCAAATTTACATTCCCACAGCCCCTATTGTGATGGGAAAGCTCCTATGGAAGAAATGGTAAAAGGAGCTTTACGAAAAGGATTGAAAATTCTGGGGATTTCCAGTCACGCTCCCGTCCCTTTTAAGAACAGTTTTTCCATACCCGGTAATGAACAGCTCAGGCAATACCGCAAAGAAGTACGTTATCTCCAGGATAAGTATAAAGATCAAATTGCCATCTATCTTTCCCTTGAAATCGATTATATCCAGGGAATGACAAAAGATTTCGAGTCATTTAAGAAGGAGTTTGGGCTGGATTACACTATAGGCTCCATACATCTTGTCAAAGGCCAAAGCAATGATCATCTTTGGTTTATTGACGGCCCCGACGCTTCTAATTACGACCGTGGATTGCGTGACGCCTTTGGCAGTGATATCTACACAGCGGTATCGTGCTATTATCATCAAATCAATGAAATGATAACTACGCAAAAGCCTGACATGATAGGCCACATCGATAAAATTAAGATGCACAACCATAATCGCTATTTTTCGGAAGATGAAAGTTGGTACAGGCAGCTTGTCGATGAGACGCTTGATTATGTAAAAGCCAATGATTGTATCCTGGAGGTGAATACTCGCGGGGTCTACAAAGGACGCTCCGATTCTTTATTTCCGGGCCATATGATTTTACAGAAAGCCCTGGAACAGAACATCCCCATCAGTCTCAATTCAGATGCTCATAAGCCTGACGAAATGGACGGATATTATACAGAAGCTATGAGATTTTTGAAAAGCATAGGTTTCAGAGAAATGTATTATTACAGCCAGGGCGATTGGAAAGCTTTTGCACTGGATTAAAAAAACCGGAAAAGGCAATCTCCTACCGGTTTACTATCAGCTACCACTATTGAGCCTTTTTAGCTATTCTTTCCATTATAAGCCCATTTTAGATACATGGCACCCCATGTAAATCCAGCCCCGAATGTGGAAAGTATAAGGTTGTCACCGGTTTTGAGTCTTTCTTCCCATTCATAAAGGCACAAGGGCAGCGTAGCAGCCGTTGTATTGCCATATTTCTGGATATTAATCATCACCTGCTCCCGTTTGATTCCCATACGCTTCGCTGTGGCCTCTATAATACGCATATTAGCCTGGTGGGGCACTAACCAATCCAAATCTTCCGGGGCAATATTATGACGTTTCATCATCGCCTTCGATACATCGGCCATTTTCGACACCGCCCACTTAAAAACCGCTTGTCCCTCTTGGTAAATATAATGCTCGTGAGCATCCACCGTTTCATGCGTAGCGGGTTTTACTGAGCCCCCTGCTTTTTGATGAAGATGCATCCTGCCCAACCCATCACTCTGCAGCATGGAGTCCATGATTCCGTATCCGTTATCAGAAGGTTCCAAAAGAACAGCCCCGGCGGCATCACCAAAAATCGGGCAAGTAGCTCTGTCGGTATAATCCGTAATAGAAGACATTTTATCGGCTCCTACAATCAATACCTTATGATATTTCCCGGATTCGACAAATTTCGCCCCGGTCTCGAGAGAATACAAAAAACCTGAACAGCCGGCATTTATATCAAAGCTAAAAGCATTTTTTATCCCGGCTTTATCGCTAATAATATTTGCTGTTGCAGGAAAAACATGATCGGGGGTAACTGTTGCGCATATCAAAGCATCGATTTCATCCGGAGAGGTATTAGTTTTTTCCAGGACTTCTTTTACTGCCTTTTCCCCCATATAAGACGATCCTTCGCCTTTTTTTTTGAGGATATGACGTGTTTTTATACCGATGCGAGACATGATCCATTCGTCGTTGGTCTCTACTATTTGGGCCAGCTCATCATTAGTAAGCAAGTCTTCTGGCGCAAAAGCCCCAACACCACTAATTACTGCTTTCATGTATTATCGCTTTTATTAAGCAAAAACGTTACAAAATTAAAAAATTCGCCTGCGAAATTACCCGTTTTGAAAATTCTTTGAAACGGATGTCTTGATTTTTGCCGGTAAATCTGCTTGCCAAACTTCCATGGCATGCATCAACATGTTTTTGATAGCCACATCATTAGAGATTCCATGTCCCAGTATCACTGGTGCATTTACTCCTAAAACGGGGGTTCCGCCATAGTTTTCATAATTAAAACGTGCCAGATAATCATCTGTCAAACCCCGTTTGGTAATAATTCTAAAAAAGGCTTCGGTTTGCTTGAGAACCACGTTTCCGGTAAAGCCGTCACAAACAATAACATCAGCTTTATTCCGCAGTAGGTCCCTGCCTTCAATATTGCCTATAAAGTTGAATGTTTTGCTTTTTTCCATCATCGGATAAGCAGCTTTAGTCGAAAAATTCCCTTTTTCTTTTTCTTCCCCAATGTTAAGCAAGCCGACCCGCGGGGAATCAATATGAAACACATGCTGAGCGTAGAGATTCCCCAGAATTGCAAACTGAAAGAGATGTTCGGGTTTGGTATCGACATTCGTACCCACGTCCAAAAATATATTGTTGCCGTCGTCCTGACGAGGGAAGACTCCTGCAGTAGCAGGCCGGGCGATGCCTTCCACTGCCTTCACGGAATATATGGACCCAACCAGCATGGCCCCTGAATTTCCCGCACTGGCAAATGAATCAATCTCTCCGCTGCTAAGTAGCCGGAACCCTACATTAATACTTGAATCCGTTTTTAGCTTGTAAGCTTTTGTAGGATGCTCGCCCATTTGTATCGTCTGCTCCGCATGAACGATGCCAAAATCATTTTCATCCGCTTCAAGTTCCTTGAGCTTTTTGCGAATAATTTTTTCATCGCCAATCAGAACGATACTATCCTGCTCTTTTAAAGCTTTATGGGCGAGAATAGCACCCTTTACCGTTGCATCAGGCGCTCTGTCCCCGCCCATAACATCTAATCCGATTCTCATTGGAAAACAGGTTATGTTATTGGCTTATTCCACTTCTGCTTCTTTCACTAACTTTCCTTTGTAATACAAAGCTCCCTCCACGTAATAAGCGCGATGGTACAAATGTACTTCGCCGGTTGTTTGGCAAGTAGCCAACTGTGGGCGTTTCACTTTGTAATGTGTTCGCCGCTTATCTCTCCTGGTTTTCGACTGCTTTCGCTTTGGATGTGCCATTATTATATTTTTTTAAGATTACTGATTATTTTTAAGTTTCCGTAAAGCCTCCCACCTGGGATCTATATTTTCATCACTATCTTTTTCTTCTTCGTCCTTAACTTTTACTTTATTTAATATCTCAATCATTTTCGGATCGCACAGGGGATTACCCTCCTCATCGTTAGCATGAACTCGCTTCATAGGAAGCAAAACAGCTATAAATTCATAAATATAGTGACTCACATCAAAGTAAGACCAATCATCCGGGATAATCAACACATCTTCAGCCTCCTCCACCATTTCATAGATTCCGTTCTGGCGTTTAACATACATCTTCTCCTGATGATCAATGTAGTGCTTGTACTTGCCCAGACAACGATCACACATGAGTTCCACCCAACCTTCCATATGAAAATCAAAAATGAGCATCCGCTCTTTTTTGGTCATCACAAGGTTTACCTCAACTTCGCCATAATCGATCTCCAGATTATGATATTTTTCAAAGAACGCTTCCCCCGCGGAGAGCTTGTACTCATGCTGCCCTAGCTTCAAACCGCTAAAGGCGATGCGGAATTCTTTTAACGTACCCACAAGATCCTCACTTTCTTTTTAAAAAGGGCTGCAAAACTAACAAGGAATTAGTAATAATACAAATATTTCATTTAAAACCTAAAGCCAGATCGCTCTCTTTGAAATTTCATGGGACTCATCCGAAGAGTTCCAAATAAATAGACCTAACATTTTATTCAAAAGCCTTTTTATTTGTTTAAATAAAACTGTTATTTTACTAACAATCAATTAAGAATCATATTCAAACCCTTCCTATATTAGCTCATCAATTTATTCTGATTTAAAATAAGCATTCTTGACAAAACCCCGGTATATTGGACTATAACTCTTCGATAAAAAATAAAGAGCTTGTGATAAGTTTAACTTATATGCGTTACTAAATATTGAAAAAAAAATATAAATTTGCTTGTGATTACAATTACAAACGAATTGGGGTTAACATCTAAAACAGCTTATTTATGTTTAACAAACTTATTGCAGCTATTCTGCCATATATGCCAAAATCATTCGTATGGCTTTTCTCAAAAAAATACATTGCGGGAAAAACATTGGACGATGCCATCCATGTATCTAAAAATCTTAATGACAAGGGAATATTAGTTACCCTTGATCTGCTGGGTGAATTTATCAAAAATCTCGATGAGGCTGAAGCCAACAAAAATGCGTATCTGGAAATCATAGACACAGCCGAAAAGAATAATATCAAGGGGACCTATTCCATTAAACCCACATTTTTTGGTCTGCTCATTGATAAAGAAACTTGCTATCAGTATCTCAAAGAAGTCATTAATAAAGCTGCCTCATACAGAAACTTTATCCGTATTGATATGGAGGATTCCTCATGTATAGACCTTGAAATTGAACTCTTCAGGAGACTTAAACAGGAGTTCCCTAAAAATGTAGGTTTGGTATTCCAGGCTTATATGAAGCGAACGCTCGATGATATCAAAAACTTAACGGATTTAAATACTAAGGAGCAACCTTTAAACATCAGGCTTTGTAAAGGGATATACACAGAACCGGCGGAAATTGCCTACAAAGGCTATAAAAACATCAATAAGCACTTCATAGAGCAAATGGACTTTTTGTTAAAGAATGGATTTTATACCGCCATAGCCACTCATGATCGTCCGCTCATTGACAAGGCTTATGAATTAATTGAAAAATATGAGGTGCCAAAAGACATGTATGAATTTCAAATGCTTTACGGCGTAACGCCCAACCTGCGACAAGAAATCATAAACAAAGGACATAAAATGCGGGTTTATGTACCTTACGGGGAAAAATGGTTCGGTTATTCCACGCGCCGGCTTAAGGAAAACCCCAAAATGGCGTCTCATATCATCAAGGCTTTATTTATAAAAAAATAAACCAATGACTCATAGCACATCAGTTTTCTTATAAATTGAATATTAGCTGGATTTTTACTACATTTGCATCTCGTTCTTAGTGTGAAGTCTAAAATTTGTACTGATGAAAAAAGCAAGAGTATTATTTGTCTCGCAGGAGATCATGCCTTATCTCAAAGAAAACCACATGAGCAAAATAGGGCGCTATTTGCCTCAGGGTATCCAGGAAAAAAAGAAAGAAATCCGCACTTTCATGCCTCGATTCGGGAGTATAAACGAGAGAAGAAATCAGCTTCATGAAGTTATACGCCTTTCGGGAATGAATCTCATCATTGACGACACCGACCGCCCCTTAATCATCAAAGTCGCTTCAATTCAATCTGCCCGCATGCAGGTTTATTTCATCGATAATGAAGATTATTTCCACCGTAAAGCGATTATAAGAGATAAAAACGGCAATTTCTTTGATGATAATGATGAAAGAACCGTATTCTTCAACCGGGGCGTTCTTGAAACTGTAAAAAAACTCGGATGGGCGCCGGATATTATTCACTGCCATGGCTGGATGGCTAGCCTTATTCCGCTATACGTCAAGAAGGCATTTAAAGATAACCCGCTCTTTTCGGATACAAAGGTGATTTGCTCTTTGTATGATGATGCTTTCGAGGAAAAATTGAATGAAAAATTTCCGCGAAAAATCAAACTGGAAGGTATTACGGACAAGGACATCGAAGTGTATAAAACACCGGATTATCAACATCTGATGAAAGGGGCTATTCAATACTCGGATGCCCTTATCAAGGGTTCGGAATCTATAGACAGCGAGGTGGAAAAAGCCGCCAAAGAATCCGGGAAACCTTTCCTGGATTACCAGGGAGCTGAAATGGGACAATACGTGCCGGCTTTTAACGATTTTTATGATAAAATTCTGGAAAGCTAATTGCCGTTATTCTCATTATTTGTACTATTGCGCTGTGTTTAATTGTAGAATTATAAAAGAAGAATATTGAATAGATTTGTTATTAAGGCCCTTTTTGTAGTGGGCATCGTTTCATTAATTGTGGGATGTGAAGAAGAACCCAGTGATATTGGGTTGGGGGTACAACCTGATGACAACGAGCTGGAAATTGAGTCAATGGATACCATTACTGTTAATGCTCATTCCACAAGGTTGGATTCTTTAAGAACGGATGAGTCAGAATATAACCTTCTCGGGTCTTATTATGATCCGGTTTTTGGTATTAGCCGTGCTGAATTTTATACCTCCTTTGCTTTGACGGAAACAAACCCTGATTTCGATAACAATCCGGAAGTCGACTCCCTCGTGCTTTCCCTGGCTTACAAAAAACATTACGGAGATACTGTCACCCCTCAAAATCTCGAGGTTTACGAACTATCAGAATCTATTATTGATACCGTTTACTCTCACGAAACTTTTGATCATGAATCAGTAGAATTATCTGATAATTATTCTTTTTCTCCGAAACCGAATACTTCGGTAATGGTGGATACGTCATTGAAGGCTCCTCACATTCGCATCAACCTGGACGGTTCATTAGCTGAAAAGCTTCTTAATGCCACCAATGACGAAATGGAAGACGATGAATCTTTTAAGGAGTTTTTTAAAGGACTATACGTTAAAGCTAATCCTGTAAGCGCACCGGGCAGTGGTTCTATCTCTTACATTGATATGACTTCCTCACTGTCGAAGCTCACCCTATATTATCATAATGACAGCGACACATCTTCTTATGAATACCAAGTTTTTGCCAACACACCAAGAGCGAATTATTTCGACCATAATAACTATGAAGAAGCCTCCGTTCCTTTCAAAAAGCAGGTGATCAATGGACACACGTCTCTTGGTAATCAGCGGGTTTACCTGCAGGCAATGGCCGGGGTCCAAACCACAATTCGTTTACCCCATCTACAGGATTTAAAAGGTAAAATTGCCATAAACAATGCATTTCTTCAATTACCTTTAGAAAACGATCCTATGTTTGATCCACCGGATCCATTGAATCTTTTATTGCAAACAACTGATAATGATACAACTGGAGTGGAATTATTACCGGACAACAGTGAAGGGGCTGCCTATTTTGGTGGTGAGAAGAAGGACGGCCGTTACCAATTCCGAATTTCAAGGTACCTGCAAAGAGTTATTCAGGGTTCTGAAGAATCAAAAACTTTGCTCCTAACCATCCCCAACAGCATGAACAAAGCTAATCGTGCAATTTTAAAGGGACCTAAAGCTTCCGGTGACAGGATGAAACTTAAGATACTCTATACAAAAGTTGAATAATTTTTATCTTTTATAAAAAATTTCAATCTTTGCCCTAAATCTTTCTTTAATAAAGGAAGATTAATCCCTATATTTGAAAAAACATTAAATCTTACCAAATTATGTGTGGAATAGTTGGTTACGTTGGAAATAAGCAGGCTTACCCGATATTAATTAACGGGCTTCATCGCCTCGAATATCGCGGTTATGACAGCGCCGGTATTACACTTGTAAACCACGGCGTAAAACAGTACAAACAAAAAGGAAAAGTCTCAGTACTGGAAGAATATGTATCAGGAAAAGACATAAGCGGACAAACAGGTATAGCTCACACAAGATGGGCTACGCACGGGGAACCCACCGACGAAAATGCCCATCCTCATAGCTCCTATTCTAAAGGCCTGTCTATAGTCCATAACGGGATCATTGAAAATTATTCTCCCCTTAAAAAAGAATTGATTAACCGGGGATATGACTTTCAGAGCGATACGGATAGTGAAGTTCTTATCAATTTGATTGAGGATATTCAAAACAAGGAAAAAGTAGATCTTACGGAAGCGGTGCGCGTTGCCCTTAATAATGTTGTCGGAGCTTACGCCATTGTGGTTGCCTCCGAGGAATATCCCGATATGCTGATTGCCGCCCGTAAAGGCAGTCCCCTGGTTGTTGGTATCGGCAAAGATGATGACTTTTTCCTTGCTTCTGATGCCACGCCTATCGTTGAGCATACCAAGCAGGTAGTTTATCTTGAGGACGAAGAAATCGCCATTGTCAAAAAAGGAGAAGACCTGCAAATCAAAACCATTCGCAACAAATCAAAAACGCCTTATGTACAGGAGCTTGAAATGAATCTCAGTGCCCTTGAGAAGCAAGGGTATGATCATTTTATGCTTAAAGAAATCTACGAACAGCCTCAGTCTATTCTTGACAGTATGCGAGGTCGTTTAAATCCTGAAAATTGGCAAGTACGCCTTGGAGGCATCCTTGATTATGAACAAAAAATGGTTAACGCCAAACGTATCATTATCATAGCCTGCGGAACATCCTGGCACGCAAGTCTCGTGGGTGAATACATTTTTGAGGAGCTCGCACGTGTTCCTGTCGAAGTGGAATACGCTTCTGAATTCCGTTACCGCGATCCTATTCTCGGGGAAGAGGATGTCGTCATAGCCATTTCACAATCGGGTGAAACCGCAGACACGCTGGCTGCAATTGAGCTGGCACGATCAAAAGGGGCTACTATTCTCGGCATTTGTAACGTAGTAGGCTCTTCGATTGCCAGAGGCACCCATGCAGGTACATATACACATGCCGGCCCGGAAATCGGGGTGGCTTCCACAAAGGCCTTTACTGCACAAGTGACGGTTTTATCCCTCATGGCTCTGCGCATTGCCAAGCTCAAAGGCTCTATCAATGCCTCAAACTATCAGCAGATCGTCCAGGAAATGTACAACATTCCTAAAAAGATAGAACAAGCGCTTCAATCGAATGATATTGTCAAAGAAATCGCCCAGAAGTTTCAGGATAGCCGCAATTTCCTTTATCTTGGCAGAGGTTATAATTTCCCCGTGGCTTTGGAGGGAGCTCTGAAGCTTAAGGAAATTTCCTATATCCATGCCGAGGGTTATCCGGCAGCTGAAATGAAACACGGGCCTATTGCGCTGATCGATGAAGAAATGCCAACCGTTGTAATCGGCACCAACAAAAGTATTTATGACAAAGTAATTAGTAATATCCGGGAAATTAAAGCGCGAAAAGGCGTAATAATTGCTGTGGTTCCGCAGGGAGACACCGCCATAACAGAGATTGCTGATTACACTATTGAAGTACCTTCCACTCACAAAGTGCTTGATCCATTGGTGAACACCATTCCGCTACAACTACTCGCCTATCATATCGCCCTATTGAGAGGTTGCGACGTTGATAAGCCAAGAAATCTGGCAAAATCTGTAACTGTTGAATAATACATATAAAAAACGGGAAATCGCTATGTTAGCGATTTCCCGTTTTTTTAGCGGTCAATTACTTTTTACAACCTATTCTCCACCGCTTTCCAGTTAACAAGCTTCCAGAACGCTTCAACATATTCCGGTTTACGATTTTGCCGGTCGAGGTAATAAGCATGCTCCCAAACATCACATGTAAGAAGCGGCGTCATTCCATCTCGCAAAGGATTGCCGGCATTACTTTTCTGAACAACTGTCAGTTTTCCATCCTTAGTCAATGCCAGCCATACCCATCCCGAACCAAATAATGTCGTGACTGAGTTTGTAAACTGGTTCTGAAACTCTTCAAAAGAACCGAAATCGCGTTCAATCATTCCTAACAAATCACCCGAAGGCTTCCCGCCTCCATCGGGATGTAAGGAGTTCCAGTAAAACGTATGATTCCATGCTTGTGCACCATTGTTATAAATGCCGCCATCAGCCTCTTTAATGATAGTTTCCAGGGAAGCATTCGCGAATTTTGTTCCTTCTACCAGTTTGTTTGTTTTGTCAACATAAGTCTTGTGATGTTTCCCGTAATGATAATACACTGTTTGCTCCGAAATATGGGGTTCCAGTGCATTTTGTCCGAATGGTAATGGAGGTAATTCAAAAGCCATAATTTGTTTATTTTGGTTAATACTACATTAAACAAAATTAATATTTATAACTGTTGAATTCAACTATTCGGAGACTTTCTCTCCCAAAACAATTTTATCATCTTTCTTCAAAGCTTCCAGCGCTTTTTGAAAAATACTATCGGTTTTTAAATAAATTGGGTAAAAACCTTCATTGTCAAAGATGTTACGTCCTATCAAAGCTTTTAATAAATTTTTAATCTCCGGGAGCGACTCTTCATATAATTCTTCATTTTTAGGAACACCCTTTTCCTCAGCTCTTTCAAAAAATTTACCTAACAGTTCAGCGTCCACAGTAAATTTCTCAATATAACGCCGGGCTGAATCATAATCTTTCAGAACTTGCCTGTTTCTATCAGCATAATCAAAAGCAAACTGATAAAAAATCCCTTTTTGCATCAGATCACCTATATACTCATTCGTGCGCTCTTCTTCTATTGAAACGAAAATATCGGGCATAATACCGCCGCCGCCATATACTGTCCTTCCCGCCGGGGTTTGATATTTGAGGGAATCATTAAACCTGATACTGTCAGGGGATTCAAGTTCGCCGTTTTTCCAGCGGTCGTAAATATCATGATAATATTCTTCCCGGTCCTCCTCATAGGGTCGCTGAATGCATCTTCCCGTAGGAG
>JAIPAH010000201.1 GCA_021740175.1 Bacteroidales bacterium | reverse complement strand
CTTTCGTAATGCTTTCATTTTGTTTTTTTCAACGCTTTGTGATTAACTCATCTCGGCTCTCATCAGATTAAGACCTTTTCTGATAATCGATTGAACATTTATTTTTGAGGTACAAATGACCTCGGCCAATGCGAAGTCTTCCTCATCCACTTCATAAATCCCCAGGTTTTCCATCAAATCAATATCTTCAATAATGATTGATTTTACGAGCTGAACGGGTAATATATCCATAGGGATAACTTTGTCGTATTCTCCCGACATCACATAAGCCCGCTCGCCTCCATGCATGTTAGTATCGAGCCTGTATCGTTTATTAGGCTTAAACCACCAAGAGAGAAAAGACCTTGAAGTAGAAAACTTATTAAGGCCTGGTTTGGCCCAACCGAAAAATTCATAGTAATTGCCCTCGGGGATGACCGTTATCTGGTTATGGTAAAACGACAGGTAACCGTCTTTTCGGATTTTGGTTCCTGTGAGAACATTTCCACTAATATAGCGGAGCTGGCCCTCCTTAACATTATCTTTCACCATGTTCTCGATAGAAACCCCGATGCGGGTTTTATAATATTGAGGTTTAAGTACCTCCGAGCCGGTAAGGGCAACAATCTTCTCAGGATTATATTTTCCTTCCAGGAATAAACGTCCTATGGTAATCACTTCCTGCGGGTAGGTGTACCATACGACATCACCCTTATTGATGGGGTCGATGTGATGAATCTGCACGCCCACATTACTTGCCGGGTGCGGGCCTTGAAAATAGTGCAGCTCAACATTGGAGGCTCCGGTAAATACTTTGGAAGGCTTATCGCCGGCCTTCAAGCTCAAATGCACTTTTCCTTCCGTCAATTGAGTAAGCACATCAATACCGGCCTGAAATTCCCGCTCTTTCCCCTCGACAATAAAATTCATATCAGGTGCCAGGGGAGCACTATCAAAGCCTGAGACAAAAATAGCCTTAGGCTTATCTTCCGGATTGGCAATCACTGAATAGGGGCGCTTCCGTAACATAGGCCATATCCCGCTGTCAAGCATCTTTTGAATAATCTCTTCCCTTGATAAATCGGCGGGATTGGCGGCACCAAAATCCACATGGGTGTCCTTTTCATCAGACTCTATCTGGAACTCTTCCAGTATACGTTTGGGGCCGCGTTTAATACCAGTAATTTTCCCACTCACCGGCGATGTAAACTGAATCCGCTCACGGTACTTATCATAGCACAGCACCGTACCTATTTTTACCTCGTCACCCTCATTCACTAAAACCTTCGGGTAACGAAGCGCGACAAAATCAGTAGGTTTTAAGGCAAACTTACGGGCATTAAGCGGAGTGACCCTTTTTTCCGCTAACCCAATCAGTTTGATATCTAACCCTCGCTTTAACTTAATAGTATCTGCCATACGTTTTGTAATTAATAGTCTGATTCCGTTTGCACTGTATCAAATATTTATTGATATATGATATTATGTAAATGAGTTTGCAATTTTAGAACTATATTAAAGAAAAACAAAAAATCATCCTATTTTTTATTAATTTAATTCCATTTCATAATATATGTAAATTAGACTAAATTTAAATTATTTTAAATCGCTTTTCATTATTATGATTATCAACTTTTTATCTTTTACACCGTTTTAGATTGCTTAAAAAAAATCCAACATAATGGAATAATTAACGCAAACTACAAGCTGTTGTTTATGTACAAATAATTATTGTTAATAAAATCACAACAAAATTTAACAAAAAATATATTTCTTTGTTCGCTAAATTTGGTGTCTAAAACAAAAATAAAAAAATGAATCTGAAATCTTTTTTCTTCATCATCGTGATTCTTTCTTCGTCAATGGCTCTCGCCCAGCAGGAAGACTATTACCAGGAAGATTACTTCAGGTATGCTACCCATATATATGACACAAGCATCCATTCCCTGGAAATTCACACAAAAGGAAATCCGCTTTCCACACCCCGGGTAAACATCAATAACATTGAGCAAAGTCTGGTCATATCCTTTGATATGTTTAAAGACAAAACACAGGATTTACGGTATACCTTTATCCATTGCTCGGCCACCTGGGAACCTTCGGAAATCAGAAAGTCGGAATACATCCGGGGTTTTGACGAGGGGTACGTTGAAGACTATCGTTTTTCATACAACACCTTTCAGCCCTACATCCATTATGAACTTACTTTTCCCCAACAAGAGATGATGCCGCTGCTAACGGGTAATTATCTCCTGGTTGTCTATCCTGAGGGGCAACCCAATGAACCCATGCTTTCAGCCCGCTTTAAGATTTTTCGAAAGCAGGTAGCTATTTCCGCTCGCGTTAAGAAAGCCACTTCTCCTCAATTTCTTCACACCAAACAGGAGGTGGATTTCAATATCAACACGCTAGGTCTTAATGTGGCTAATCCCGAACGCGATCTGAAGGTTGTGGTACAACAAAACGAACGTAAGGATAATAAAATTGTCGACATCAAGCCCCTGAATATTTCTCAAAATACCCTGGAATACAACTATGAAGATATCAACCTTTTTGAAGGAGGGAAAGAGTTTCGGCATTTCGACATTAAGAGTCTCGATTACCAATCGGCACAGATTCAAAAAATTAGCCGTTCCGGTGAGAAAAACCATGTATATCTTTACCCGGATAACATCAGGCGATTCAAATCATACACCTATCATAAAGATATCAACGGCAAACGCCTGATAAAGACCACCGAATACGATGATTCGGACATTGAGGCAGATTATGCATGGGTGCATTTTACTTTACCATTTGAAAACCCACTGGCTGACGGTGGAATATACATAATGGGGGAACTTACCAACTGGGAATTCAACGAGCGGGCACAAATGGTATATAATTACCAGCGAAAAGCTTATGAAGGCAGCCTATATCTTAAACAAGGATATTACAACTACATGTACGTTTACCTACAAGACGGAAAAAACCAAGCCACGTTAAAAAGAATCGAAGGCACCCATTCGGATACGGAGAACAATTACACCATTTTTGTTTATTACCGGCCTCCGGGAAAACTTCATGACAAACTTATTGGCGTAAAAACAGTTTCTTCGGCCGATTAATAATAGCTCAGCGAAGCACCGGGTCTGCACAAAAATCTTTGGGGTAACGAGGGGTAATACCCTGATAAAAACCAACGATTTTTGCAAAATCTTTCTCAATATCCCCGGAGGGATAGAGGACTTCTCCCATCCCCCCTTCTTTGCGGGCATAATCGATATAGGAAAGAACTATAGGCACGTCGGCCTTTTGGGCGATATAATAAAATCCCCGCTTCCATCTTTTCACGTAGGAACGGGTTCCCTCGGGTGTAACAACCAGCATAAGTTCCTTCGAGTGTTTGAATTGCCGGCTGAGCTGCTCCACAAGATTGGATTTACGGTTGCGGGATACAGGGATACCCCCCATTTTGCGAAGCAGCATCCCTAAAGGAAAAAAGAAGACCTCTTTTTTGATAAGAAAGGCTGCTTTCACATCTAAAACATTAAAGGCCAGCCGCCCAATCAGGAAATCCTTATTACTGGTATGCGGTGCTACAAGGATGACAGCTTTACGGATACCGGGAACACTTTCTTCCCTGATTTTCCAACCCATCAAACGTAGTAGAAATCGACTGATCGTTTTCTTCATGTCTCGGTTTTTGTGTCGACGTAATTTTCTTTTCGGCAACAAACCTCAATGGCGATAGCATTACCGCTTTCAATGACTCCCTGCCAATCGTTCTTGGTCATCTTATCAAGGTGAAGCGGAGTGATTTGCTTCTGATACAAAGCCGATATAATCCCTGCATTAAACCCATCTCCTGCCCCTACTGTGCTAACAGGATTTATTTCGGGCGGCTTTACGCGTAATTCTTTATTGTTATAGAAAAGACTCACATCCTTTTCTCTTCGGGTAACTATAAGAATATGGTCTGTAAGATTATTATTCAGATAACTCATAGTAAGGTTCATTGCTTCCAGGTCTTCATCCGATATTTTAATGATATGCGACCAGCCCATCCTTTTCAATACCTCGTCTGATGCAGAATCGACATCCGCACACTTTTTACGGATATTAGGGTCATACATTCGCATTACTTGTTTCCCCTGAGTTTGTTGCAGCACTTCATCCACGACCCTATCGGTAGGATGGGCAATGGCGAAAGTAGAGCCAAACAACAAAAAATCTCCGTCACGAAAATGTATATGAGGAGCCTGGAAATAGACCTGCTCATTACCATAATGAAGGTAAGAAGCGTTTTTATTATCATCCAGGAATGCCAGCGCCAGGTTGGTTTTAAATTTGTCATCCAGATAAAACAACGAAGTATCCACGCCATTTCCTTCCAGGAAAGTAACCACACTTTTCCCCAGCTTGTCATCACCGGCCCGGCTTACAAGACTCACCGGAAGCCCCAATCGCCCTGCGGATACTGCTGTATTCAGTTTGGACCCACCGGGGGCTCCGGAAGAAATCGCCCCCCGATCAAAAACAATATCGTAGTTCGTATTTCCCAGACAGTATATCATAATTTTACCCTTTAAGATCAAGCCCTAATTTGTCACGCAAATCTTTGAGGGTCGGATTTTTCTTGACCATATACTCAAACTTTTCCTTTGTCGTGTAAGGTTTTCGTGACTGTGGCTTATTGTCAATCTTTATACTTAATTGCAGTATTTTATTGTCCAGTTTTCGGCGAAGAATTTCCACAATATTTTTACGGTTTTTCTTCACCTCTTCAAACTGTAGCTTATTGCGGACAGTGAGCGTAATTATATAATTCTCCCGATTCAGTTCCAACTTGCCGTTAATCATGGTGAAATAAAGGTCTTTCTTACCACCGGTCAAAGCGGCAGCCACATCCTGCCAGGCTTCCTGAAGCTCTTCAAGAGCAAACTTATAGGCCTTCTCGTAGTCCTCCTCTGTAGGTTCGCTTGATTCCGTAACCGGAGTAGACTCCTCTTCGGTCTCCTTCTCATTTTCCCATGTTTGTTGTAAAGATTGCGCTCCCAGTTTGCCATTGCCTACCGGGCGAGAGGTTTTCCGATGGTATGGACGTTGCTTCTCTTGTATCTTTTCTGAAATATTCTTACGCCCCGATGCCGAAGAAGTTTTTTTAAGAAAAGGAGGAGCTATCAGGCTGATTTTTTTTTTACATCCTTGTCCTTATTATCCTCAGAAGTTAGTGAAGCTAGCTTCAAAAGCGATATCTCAATATGAAGCTTTTTGTTGTTACTCCCTTTATAATGGATATCACATTGGTTGACTTCATTGAGGGCATTATTAATAAAGGCGAAATCACACTCGGCAGCCTGTTGCTGGTAGCGTTTTTGAATATTTTCCCCGACTTCAAGTAAACTAAGGGTAGACTCGTCTTTGGCCACGAGAAGATTTCGTAGGTGCTCCCCGAGTCCGGTAATAAAATGTTGTCCGTCAAAACCTTGATCCAATATCTCACTAAAAATTTTCAATACTTCAGCGGTATCATTGGCCAGGAAGTTATCCACAAGCCGGAAATAATAGTCATAATCCAAAACATTGAGATTGTCTATCACATCCTGGTAGGTGAATTCTTTACCTGCAAAACTTACGATCTGGTCGAAAATAGAGAGAGCGTCCCTGAGTGCCCCATCAGCCTTTTGGGCTATTATCTGCAACCCGTCGGGATCGGAATCAATGCCCTCTGTCCGGGAGACATGCTGCAGGTGTTCGACTATCTCATTAACCTGGATACGTTTAAAATCAAAAATCTGACAGCGAGACAAAATCGTGGGAAGAATTTTATGTTTTTCGGTTGTAGCCAGGATAAACTTCGCATACTCCGGTGGCTCCTCAAGCGTCTTCAAGAAAGCATTAAAAGCCGCAGCGGAAAGCATGTGCACCTCGTCGATAATATACACCTTATAATACCCTTCCTGTGGAGGAATTCGTACCTGGTCGACCAGGCTTCTGATATCATCCACCGAATTGTTGGAAGCTGCATC
>JAIPAH010000200.1 GCA_021740175.1 Bacteroidales bacterium | reverse complement strand
GTCCATTCTGCCTGTTTATTGTTCTTCAAAAATCGAGTGCAAAGATAATCAAAGTGAAACATATTCAAATACCTTATAAAATCTTAAATTCTGAAGCCTCATTATTTATTCTGCTTAGACTTATTCCACGGTTTTTTTTCAACTCTGCTTCAACCTGATTATTTTTTATTGTCCAGGGCGGCTTTCACGAAAGCCACAAACAGAGGGTGGGCCTTATCAGCCGTACTACGATATTCGGGATGAAATTGTACTCCCACAAACCAAGGGTGGTTCTCCAATTCGATAATTTCTACCAAATCCTGCCCCGGAAATATCCCGGACATTTTCATTCCATGGGTAGTAAATTCCTCCCGGTATGCATTATTGAACTCATAACGATGCCTGTGTCTTTCCGAAATATCGGGCTGTCCGTATATCTTATGAGTTAAAGTATTTTTCTCTATATGACAAGGATAAGCCCCCAATCTCATAGTTCCGCCCTTATCCGTTACATTTTTCTGCGTTTCCATAATATCAATCACCGGATTAATGGTTTTGGGCTCAACTTCCGTGGAATGCGCATCGTTGTAACCCAGCACATTCCGGGCAAATTCCACAACGGCTGTCTGCATTCCGAAGCAAATTCCGAAAAAGGGCGTTTCACTTTCGCGAGCGTATTTGATAGCATTGATTTTTCCCTCAAAACCTCTTTCTCCAAAACCGGGGGCTACACACAGCCCGTCGAGTCCTTTTAATCTTTCCACACCCTCTTCGGTTTCCATATCCTGGGCTTTCAGCAAGCGGAGATGAACCTTGCATTCATTTTCGGCACCCGCATGTACGAACGCTTCCGTAATAGATTTGTAGGCATCTTTCAACTCCACGTACTTCCCGACTAATCCGATAATAACTTTTCGACGGGGATTTTTCAGCCTGTAAAGAAAATCTTTCCAGTGCTCCAGGTCGGGCTCGTCTTCATAAGGCATCCCCAATTTCTTCAATACCACCCGGTCAAGGTGCTCTTTCTGCATCAGGAGCGGCACATCATAGATGGAGCTTGCATCAATAGACTCAATAACCGACGAAACCTCCACATTGCAGAAGAGAGCTATTTTGTTCCTTAGGGCCTCGTTGAGTGAATACTCGGAGCGACAAACGATTACATCCGGCTGCACACCCGACTCCTGGAGAGTTTTAACAGAATGCTGGGTGGGTTTGGTTTTTAATTCAGCGGCGGCTCCAAGGTAGGGTACCAAAGTTAAATGCACGACAATGGAATTCTGACTCATCTCCCAACGGAGCTGTCGTACGGCCTCTATATAGGGTAAGGATTCGATATCACCAACCGTGCCCCCGATTTCAGTGATGATATAGTCATAGGCATGATTCTGCCCCAGGGTTTTTATCCGCTGCTTAATTTCATCGGTAATATGGGGTATCACCTGAACCGTTTCCCCGAGATAATCCCCGCGGCGTTCCTTCTCAATCACCGAGCGATAAATGGCGCCGGTGGTAACGTTGTTCGCCTGCGAGGTCGAATGGCCTATGAATCGCTCATAATGACCCAGGTCAAGGTCTGTTTCGGCCCCATCTCCCGTCACATAACACTCCCCGTGCTCATAGGGATTCAACGTTCCCGGATCGACATTGATGTATGGATCCAGTTTTTGAATGGTTATGGAATAGCCTCTTGCCTGAAGCAGTTTTCCCAGGGATGCCGAAATAATACCTTTTCCAAGGGACGAAGTAACGCCACCCGTCACAAAAATATAGTTAGCCATAAAAACAATCTCTTATCACTACAAACCGCAAAGATATATATTAATTGGTATTCGCCTGTAAAGAATGTGATTATTGAATGAAAAAATCTTGATCGCAGGACTTAATTATCAAACATATTGATAAAAAAACATGCAAAGTGCCACGCTAAAAGGAAATATCGATAAGAAATCATTTGTGAACGGTGCATCTTCCTATATTGATATTTTATGGAATCCCATAAACAAAGAAAACACGATTCTGTTCCCTATATCGGAGCTCGTTTATCGGAGCCGTAAAAAAACGATCTGCTAAACAAATTTGAAACCCTTGAGGTAGAAAAAATTAATGAAGGGAAACAGAAAAAACTCCGAGGGGTTTTGGAAAGCTTAAAGAGAAATAGCTAAAAGAATAGATGACTACTGTTATTTTAATCGCCGCTTTTAATGCGGTCTTTTTCACTGTATTGCTCCTGCAGAAAAAATCCAAAGGAGTCCATGACCGGGTTTTAATTGTCTGGCTGCTATACCTGGGGCTTTATACGGGGACTTATGCTTTGCTTTTTGACAAGCTATATGACCATTACCCCTTGTGGTCGGGCAGTTTTATTTCGTTACTCACACTCCACGGACCATTTCTGTTTTTGTATCTTTCCTCTCTGACCAGGATTTCACACAAAATCCGCCACGTCGACTTTTTACATTTTCTTCCTTTTCTGCTTTTCAACGTGTTTCTGCTGGTTGCCGCATTTTTCCCGGAATATTCCTCCAGAATCAGAATGGATTACATTGATACCCATATCCAACCACCCTTCTTGTTTCTAATGTTTTTAGCCATAACTGCGCTTTCAGGACCGTTTTATTTTGCTTACGCTCTCCGGTTGCTCAAAAATCTTGATATTACAATTTACAACAACTTCTCCTATTCAGAGTCCATTAACCTCGAATGGCTGAGAAAATTAATCTTTATTTTCGGAACCGTATGGACCATTTTGATTGTTATAACCTCCCTTCATCATGTATTTCGTCTTTTTACCATGCATTTTTGTACGGATGGGCTTTTCCTCTCTTTGGCCATATTTATCATCCTGGTAGGTTATTTCGGATTAAAACAACAAGAAATATTCAGGACACATAACCCAGAAAAATTCATAACTGAGCCTAAGGAGAAAAAATATGCAGGTTCGGCATTAACTGAAGCAGAGGAGAAACAAATTGGAGAAAAACTTACCGGCTACATGAAGCGGGAAAAACCTTACCTTAATCCTGACCTTAACCTGCCCCGGTTGGCTGACGAGTTGGGAATCAAATCCCACAATTTATCACAGGTGATAAATGACAAAATGGAAACGAATTTTTTCGAATTTATCAATCGCCACAGGGTGGAGGAAGTAAAAGCCAAGATGACCAATCCGGATTATTCCAACTATTCCCTTTTGGGCATTGCCTTTGAGTCGGGTTTTAATTCCAAATCAGCGTTCAATAGAGTGTTTAAGAACATTACAGGACATACCCCGACTCAGTATAAAAAAGCGTATTTAGGATAAGATAAGCGCTTGTCAGAACTCCTGGCCTGTCGCAAAAATGCATTAAGATTCTCAACCGCTTCTTTAATCTCTTCCAGTAACTCCGCTTTTGCCGGAGAAATTGGTCTGGTTCTGGCAAAAGAGAAATTATTCTATAATTCCAGTATAAACTCACCTTTCTTATCATCTACATCTACCAAAACCTTCATAATCTAAAATTTAATGAGTAATTCTTTTAAGAATTTCAATCATCAAAATTAAAAACTCCTATATTAAACAATATCGTGTAATAATAAGCCTTATCTGAATGGGTTAGTTATTTTAAGCGAATCATGAATAATTTGACCATCCTGCAGGTCTTCTGAATACAAAATCCCTACGGATACCTCTAATGCTGCTGCTATTATAAGACTGTCATAAAATGAATAGTGATATCTTTCCGCTATATTACATGCATTGAGTATAGTTTTTTGTGTATTGGAATATAATAAATTATTTGATGTAGCCTCAGTCAGAACTTTGATAATATCTTTCCAGGAGTGACTGAATTTTTTTGATAGTGTGTTTGCTGCTTCTTTCAATACCTGGGTACTGATGATAGTATAATTTCCGGAAATAGTTTTTTGTGCTATTTTTTGCTTTTTTATATCTATATCCGTATGAGCATATATGATAATATTAGTATCAATAAAGGCCTTATCTTTCATTGGCTTCTTCACGATTGAATTTATAATCCCGTGTATTCGTTTCCAAAACGGTAAATGATGACCTTTTACTTTCTGTATCTTCTTTCTTAATACTTGTATTTTGTTTTGAGGTAAAGTTAGATTCTTTTTCTAATACCCTCAACAAATTCAAACTCTCGAGGTTACGCAATAGTGCCAATGCCTTCTCATTTTTTATTTCTACGCTTACCGTTTTCATAATTTAATAGATTTATATCTTATCATTTTACTGGCTTACAACAAATTATAACTAAATTCCATAACAAAAATAATACTTTCACCGGTGAAAAACAATGGGGCGTCAGGACATCTTTATGAGTATCTCAGAAAATTCTGCTTTGAAAGAGGGATACTTTTTTGCAAGTTTTTAAGCTGTTTATCGAATGGAGCATTCCCACGGTTTTTAAATGCTCCAGGGATTTATTAACCGCAATCCTTCAATGTTCTTAAAATCAGTGGTGTTTCGGGTAATCAAAGTATAATCGTTAACAAGCGAAGTAGCGGCAATAATGGCGTCGGGAGTTTTAATTTTGACCTCTTTTCTGATTTGAATAGTTTTTCCTACAACGTCTTTTGTTAGTTCAAGGACAACTGCATCATTAACAAAATTGGAAAGTAAATTGTAATCTCCCTGATTCGTTTTATAACTTAATACTTCAATTTGTGTGATAACGGATATGCACGGAAAATTATTGACTATCCCATTCATAAAACTCATACCATCCGGTTTCAGGTTGCCGGAAAGATAATCAATTACTGCATTGCTATCTATCAAATATCCCTTTCCCATTCGTCACGGCTTCTTTCAATATGATTTTGTAATTCTTCTGCTACGTCCTTAGAGAGCTTTCCGGCATATTTATCCGAAAGATTTTGTTTAGGTTTAGGATTATCTTCATCTACTAACCTCAGTAGCTTCAGACTCTCCAGGTTTCTAAGCAATGCCAACGCTTTTTCATTTTTTATTTCTACGGTTACAGTTTTCATTCTAAATATCTTAGCTTTAACACAAAGATAAGCTATTTTCCGGAACTTTTTTATCCAAAAAATAAGTACCACTTTAACAGGTAGGTCGCACACAAGATATCCCCGGGCTACTTTTGCTTCAAATTCAAGTCGAATTTAAACGCTAAAAAAATCGAAACTATGAAAAAGTCAGAAACAAAGCTCGTACAAAAGAGCAAGAAGAAATCAATCATTCTAAAAATTACCGGTAGTCTGGTAATGATGTTGATGTTTATCACATTCACCGCGCAGCAAAGCTATGCCCATTGTGAACGCGAAAACGGGCCCGTTGCTGTGGATGCAAAAGAAGCCCTGAAAACAGGGGATTTTAGTAAAGTGGCCATATGGATTGGCGAAGAACAGGAAGAAAAACTGAGGGAAAAGTTCAGGCAAAGTTTGAGTGTTTACCACAAAGGTGGTGAATCACAAGAGCTTGCAACGGAATATTTTATGAGTAACGCGGTCAGGCTGCACCGCGCAGCAGAAGGCATGCCTTTCACCGGACTGAAACCGGCACAAGCTGCAGCAAAAGACATTCAGGTTGCTGAAAAGGCGCTGATAACAGGTAATCTTGACCCTGTAATGGATCTGTTTTCAAGTAAAATGAAGGATGAAGCCCAAAAATGGTTTCAAAAAGCGATGGAAGCCAAAAAGAACAAGGATGAAAGCGTAGAAGCAGGCCGCGAATGGGCCGACAAATATGTGAAATACATCATTTATCTTCACAAACTTTATCAAAAGATAGAGGCCGGACCACCTCATGGTGTGGGAGAATAGAAAAACACCACATTCCTTCTTATAAAAAGCTCCGTCCACAACGACGGGGCTTTTTTGCTGGTGTGATAGAAGTAAACAGCAAATCAGGGAGGGTCGAATCCGTAATTCTAAATTAACTTTTCATTAACAAAATAGATCGTTATTCTAATTATTGATTTTTAATTATTTATGATAAAATTAAGCATTATTTAGGCATATTAGTACCTATTTACTTGCATTTGTAATGCTGTTTT
>JAIPAH010000199.1 GCA_021740175.1 Bacteroidales bacterium | reverse complement strand
TCAGGGTGATAGGTAAAGTCATATACATTGATCAAACTGCCCTCCGGGCCGATTTTATAAGTGTCATGAATCTCCTCCCGAGCTAAATCGACAACCACAATACCAAAACCACAAGCAAGATAAGCGTATTTATCTTTCATGTAGATATCGTTAATGGTTTTATTCCCTAATATTTGGTGACGCTTTATATCTGAAATATTAATAATTTCATCCCCTTTAATAAGGTCAATATTTGTGTTTTGATAGGCTATAAATAAAGTGCTTTCCTGATTATTATAATCTATCCAGCTAATATCTATATCATTTAATCCCTGCACTCTAGTTAAGCGCTCCACGCTGTTATCATTTTGATTGTAAGTAAAAAGGCTGAAGGGTGTGGCGGTATATACCAGATTATCCCCAAACGCCAATGAAATCGTTTGATTATAAGGCAAATGATCATAAAACTGGTTAAAGCCTGATTCCTGTGAACTGGTAATCATGCTTAAAAAAAGCATGAAAACCAACAGGGTAAGTATCTTTCTCATCATATTGGGCAAACTTATTTTTTTATGTCTAAATAACTGCTTAATAAAATTTTTATTGCTTATTCCTTTCGCAATAATAACAATTTTGCCAAAGGTATTTGGTTTTTGATTAGTTTTTTACAAATCTATTCGTTATGCGGACGTAAAATTAAAATATCTAAGGCTGCAAAATCCGTAGGCCAAAAAAACTATTTAAAAGAGACCGCTCTACAATCCTTTGATTTTA
This sequence comes from Bacteroidales bacterium, assembly GCA_021740175.1. Lineage (GTDB taxonomy): Bacteria > Bacteroidota > Bacteroidia > Bacteroidales > JAIPAH01 > JAIPAH01. The sequence continues at coordinate 5,256 of JAIPAH010000199.1, read as the reverse complement.
TACAAGCTTTGCTTACATTTATAATCCTTTTTTACATTGGGACTAAATACCCGAATAAATCAAAAGTACGAATAAGCAACAACAAAACAATTGAAAAATTCAGGACTAAAAATTTTAGACCATAAAAATTCGGATTGGACCCTCCTTACAGGGTTTATCATTTTTATACTGGTATGGGCTTACATCATCATCAAAGCCAATACTGTTTTTTTAGTTCACGATGAAATCGCTACCAAATGGGCTTATATGGTTTCATGGAATCCTTTACCTTACCAGGGATATGTCGATGCCAACAACCATTTCCTCAACAGCCTGCTTGGCGGACTCTTCATTCGACTTTTCCAGTCCGATGCCGCATGGATAGTTCGACTACCTAATATTTTGACCTTCCCTCTTTATTTTTGGGCAGTCTTTGGGTTTCGTAAGTTTTTTTCCCATCGGGTTAATTTTTTCTTGTTGCTTGTTGTCCTGATGTTTTCGGCTTGTATCACCGACTATTTCAGTTTAGCCAGGGGTTATGGCATGTCTATGGCCCTTTTGGTTCTGGCCCTATGGCAAACAGCTTTATTTCTTACCCATCGGCAACCGAAACATTTTATCATAGCTATGGCCGCATGGGCCCTGACCGTTTATGCCAACCTAACGCTTATTCCCTTTGCGCTGGCCGGTATCGTTTACCTAACTGTTTATGCATGGAGCTATATGAACAAAGCACGGCTTTCCGTTTCTTTAGGGGCTCTTATCCTTGTGGGATATGCAATAAAATATGCTTTTTACCTGAAAAAGATTGGAAAACTTTATTATGGCAATAAAGAGGGGTTCTTCCATACAACAGTTCATTCACTCACTAACCAATTGTTGAATAGTGAAGGTATAGCTATCGATGTAATCATGACCGCTGTGGCAATGCTTATCATTTTTACAACGATTTATGCCTTTTCGAAAGCCAGAACAGTATTCCTATCGCGAATGCTTTTTCCGTTATTCTTCCTTTTAGGCATTGCTAACATTTTGGGACAGCATTGGCTACTGGGGGTAAATTACCCGGAAGACCGTGCCGCACTATACTTGGTCGTTTTCTTCCTGGGGGCGATATGTTTTACCCTGGACTACTGGAAAGAAAAACGCGTGACGTATCCATTGATTGCAGGGGCCCTGTTGATTTTCGGCTTTCAGCTCAACCTTGAAAGTTCCATCACCTACCCTACCCAACATTATGATGAGGAGTTACTCACAAGCATCCCTGACCGCGTTCATGGCATACCACCGGCCACCGGAAGCCGCTACTGGTTTATGGACAATGAAATGACGCGAAAAAAAGAGTTGCCCTTAAGAGCCTTTCAAAAATCCGACCAACCATCAGATACGCTGGTGGATTATCTGATCACCTGGAGAGAAATCCGTCCAGACATCCTTAATTGGTATCACCCTATTTATAAAGACAGCATTTCAGATATTATTCTATTTGAGCGGGACCGCTTTTTAGACCGTAAAAAGCTAAACGAAAAATCCCAAACAATTAAAGGAAGTAGACAGTATTTTGGCATCTACAACGATACACTCACACAACCACTGTTTATCAGGTGTTCGGGAAAACTGGAAAATATCGATATTTTTAAACAAGCCATTATGGTCTTCTCAACAAACGATTTCAAGAAGGATAAAGATTACTCTTATGTCTCCGTTCCATTGGTAAAAAGCGCACCTATCAGGGATGACGGCAGTTTAACCTTTGATTTTACTGTGGCCATAAATGACTATTCTCCTACTGATCAGCTAAAAGTGTATCTCTGGAACAAAGAGAAAAGCCCGATGAAAGGAAAAATCAAAGTGGGTTGGTATAAAATCCCTAAATAAAACGGGATAATTATTATTGTCTGCCAAAATTTTCGCAACACCTATTCATTATGCAGATAAATCAATATTCATACCGATAAAATCTTATAATCCCGAATTAATTCTTCAAATAAAAGTTTAGTCTTAACCGATCCGATAAGCTTTTACAGAACAAAATGTTAAAATTCAGTTAAACAAAAATCAAAATAAAAATCACTTTGTTTAACTTTTGTCAAAGATAAAGCTATGCAAAAAGCATTGGGCCCGAAAACAGTGAAATCTATGAACGCATTACGGAAACAGAGGAAGATGATCGTATGCCTCCACCGCCCAATGAACGGCTTTCACAGGAAAAAATAGACAAGATTCGGAAATGGATTAAACAAGGGGCTAAAAATAGCGAATGTGACAAGGATAAAATCGATAAATGGATTAATAACGGAACACCAAACTAGTAGACCATGAAGGCAGGTTCTTTTATAACTATAATATTATTCATAGTTACCCTAAGCAGTTGTTATTATGACAATGAAGAGGACTTATACCCTCAGCAAGCGGAATGCGATACAACAAACGTCAATTACAATGATCAAATCGCCCCGATAATGCAGAACAACTGCAATAGTTGTCATAGTGGCGTCTCTCCTAATGCAGGTGTAATAACCGATAATTATGAAGATCTAAAAGCCGTAGCTGAAAACGGGCAATTGTGGGGAGCAGTAAATCACGAACCCGGTTATACGCCTATGCCGCGAAATCAGCCTAAACTTCCCGAATGTGACTTAAAAAAAATAAGAATCTGGATTGATAACGGAACACCAAGAAATTGAAAGAAATAAAATCAAAATTTTATGAAAAAAGCCTTCAAAATTATCGGCATAATTGCAGCGGTTGGTTTAATCGCCGGATTTTTGGTATATCAGTTTGTCTACAACAAGCCGCATCCCGATTATGAAAAGGAAGAAGCGGTGTATACCCTTCCGGCAAAAAAGCTTTATCAAGAATTTAAAAATCAAACGGATAGCGCCAACGAAAAATATTCCGGCAAAATAATAGCGGTCACAGGGAAACTAGATAAAGTAGTGAATACCGATTCTTTAACCATTGGAGTTTTCGCTTTTTCTTCGGGTATGTTTGGTGAGGAAGGGATCAGGTGTACGATGTTACCTGAATATACTAAGAAAGCCAAAGCATTAAATACACCAACAAATATTAAAATTAAAGGCCTTTGTTCCGGTTTCAATGATCCGGATGTAATAATGGAACATTGCTCTTTTAATCAATAAAAAATTTAGTTATGAAAAAAACACTGAATATTTTAGCCATTTTTCTGCTCATTGCAAGCAGTGTATCGGCACAACGCTACATTACTAAAAACGGATACATACGCTTTTTCTCTTCCACCCCGGTTGAGGATATCAAAGCTCATAATAGGCAGGTTCAGGCTGCGCTGGATAGTGAATCAGGAGAACTTGTATTTAAAGTGCTGATGAAATCATTCTCATTTAAAAAAGCCTTAATGCAGGAGCATTTCAATGAGAAATTTATAGAGTCGCACAAGTATCCGAATAGTAACTTTAAGGGAAAAATCGTAAACCTGGATGAAATTAATTTTAAAAAAGACGGAGAATACCCGGCTAAAGTCGAGGGGAAACTGACAATACACGGGGTAACTCAAGCCATTGAAGAAGAAGGAACAATCACGGTTAAAAACGATACAGCACATGCCGAATCCCAATTTCGGATTACTGTTGCCGATTATGATATCGAAATTCCTTCTACCGTCAGAAAGAACATTGCTAAAGAAGTTGAAGTTACCGTGGATTGTAAGTTGAAGAAAAGAAAACAATAATAGCCTATGCGATTACATAAAAAACTCATGCTACTGCCGCTCATTATTTTTATAACCCCCATGGCTTCAGGGCAGGATGATTTGATGGGCATGCTGGACGATAATGAACCGGAAACGGAATATGCCTATGCCACTTTTAAAACGACAAGAGTTATCAGTGGCCATTCCGTAGAAAGTCCTTCTTACGGGGTGCTGCAATTTATTGTATCACACCATTTCGGTCGTATTAACCAGGGATTATACAATTTTTTCGGGCTTGATCAAGCTACAATCAGACTCGGTCTGCATTACGGCATCACCGATCGATTGGCCATTGGGATAGGCAGAAGCTCCTATCAAAAAACACTGGACGGATACGTCAAATACAAGTTCCTGCGTCAAAGCAGTGGGAAAAAGAATATGCCCGTAACGGTATCTTATTTTGCAGCATCCGATATCAATACGCTCAGATGGCAGAAACCCGAGCGAGACAATTTATTTTCGTCACGGGTTTCCTATGTCCATCAATTACTTATCGCCCGGAAATTCAACAACAAATTATCCCTTCAGCTCTCGCCTTCGCTGGTTCATAAAAATCTTGTCGAATCCAGCGACGACAGCAACGATATCATTTCAACCGGCATTGGCGGCAGATACAAAATTACTAACAGCTTAAGTATTAATGCCGAATATTTCCATGTTTTCACGGAAAGTGCAGCGGAAAAGTCCGAAAATGCCCTTGCTATTGGCGTGGATTTGGAGACAGGCGGTCACGTTTTTCAATTGCATCTTACAAATGCACAACCCATGTTTGAACGGGGCTTCATTACCGAAACCCAGGGCAAATGGAGCAATGGCGACATCTATTTTGGTTTCAACATAAACCGGGTTTTCACTATCCAGAAGCCAAAAGAGTTTAAAGAATAATTTCTTTGAAAAAGCTTTTACTTATCCGCTGTACACTATCTACCCAATTATTGTCCGCATTTGTACACCAATGTTAAAAAATCGAACACTTCTGTTTGGTTTCGGCAATTATTCCACCTTTCTAATTATTTCGCTTCCTGTATTTTATATAATATGGCACAATAATAGTTTATTGTCAAAAATCCATAAAAAACAAAATATGATCACACTTCGTAATATTCATAAAAGCTACTCGGCCGGAGGCAACCAACTCCATGTACTGAAAGGGATCGACCTGGAAATCAAGGCCGGCGAATTCGTTTCGGTTATGGGTTCTTCAGGCTCGGGAAAATCCACCCTATTAAATGTGATTGGAATACTTGATGATTATGATGAGGGCGAATATTTGTTGGATAAGAAATCCATAAAAAACCTTAATGAGACCCAAGCCGCTATCCTGAGAAACACCTTTATCGGTTTTGTTTTTCAATCGTTCAACCTTATCTCTTTCAAAAATGCAATGGAAAATGTAGCTCTTCCCTTGTACGCTAAAATCGGTAAAAGTTAATAACGATGTATTTCTTTCAAATCAATTTTGAATGCTTCAAATATTTTTCTGTTCTTTTTTGAAATTTCACTTATTAGAATTTCATTGTTTATCCGGGAATATTTCACCTTCTTGA
>JAIPAH010000198.1 GCA_021740175.1 Bacteroidales bacterium | reverse complement strand
AAGCACAGGGTGAAATGAAATGGAACCCTGTGTATATGGAAAAACATATAATCTGAGGGCTGAAAGCCCGACACGTAAAATCGATTTGGATAATGCGAAGGGGTAAGGTGGTAGGAAATTACGTTACGCTCTTTCAGAGCTTTTGTTATAACGGAGCCCATTCTATCACAGGGTTCCGCTGCGCTTCACCCTGTGCTTTTACCTGAATGCCTTTCAGGCATTTTCTAGATTGCGGAATGAAGGTTTATTTTGTCATAAATTAATTATTTACCTTAACAAAAAATCGGTGATAAGCAGTTGTATTTGTGTACCATTTTTCGAGTAATAGCTATCCGGAATCATCAACTTAGGCACTGGACTGACCAATGTTGCTTTACACAAGTAACACACCTGATAATTATAATCAATCAGTCATTTATTAGAATAGAGCCATCTATTTCATTAGCTTGCTATTGTTAAATTAAGGACACCGATCATCATTGATTCCTATAACTATTATTTCTTGAAAACAATTTTATCACTATCTTTGAAGTAAAGAGTTTGCAAAATGAATATAATCAGGGTAAGAAGAAAAATTGCATCATCACGAATTCGGATTTCCGAACTAAAAGAGCTTATTGGCAAGCAAGTAGAAATAATTGTAAAAGAGACTGAGCCAGCCAAAGGAACTTTTGAAGGAAAAAATGTGTATGGCATTTTATCCGGTTATAAAGATACGCAAAAATCCTATCAGGAAAAACAGGCCTGGGAACTAATAGCACGCGAAAAACATGGAAATCGTTGACGCCAATATTGTCTTACGCTACTGACTTAATGATCATGAAACATTTTCAGCAAGGTCCCACAATATTCTTGAAAATAAGTTTTTTTGACTCATATTGAAAATAAGCCACGGAACCTAAGCACATAAAAACTTAAACACTTTTCGATAAAAAACGCCCGCCAAAACATTTCAGCGGACGCTTTTTAATTATTAACCAAATAATCTTTCAAAAAAGTATAAGTAAAAGAAACACTCCTTCAGCCCGGTACCGGCACATCCAGCTGGCTGAGGGAGGCTTTGATTTCCTCATCCGTAACCTCATGCCGAATCAGTTTACCGGCATGGTAATCCTCATACGATTTCAGGTCGAAGTAGCCATGCCCGCACAGGTGGATGAGAATCGTTTCGCTCTTGCCTTCGCGCTTGCAACGTTCCGCTTCCCGTATGGCTGTTGCAATGGCGTGATTGGTCTCAGGGGCCGGAATAATGCCTTCGGTTTGGGCAAAGAGCAGTCCGGCTTCGAAAGCTTCAATCTGGTCATGCGCTGTGGCCTCTATCAACCGATCCTTCAACAACTGGCTGACAACGACGCCGGCACCGTGATACCGCAGTCCACCTGCGTGTAAAGGAGCTGGAATAAAATTATGGCCCAGCGTGTACATTGGCAGCAGCGGAGTATATCCGGCCGTATCGCCAAAGTCGTAGCGGAATTCACCTTTTGTCAGCTTAGGACATGAAGTGGGTTCGCTGGCTATGCAGCGGATATTGGTGCCTTCCGTGATATTTTTTCTTAGAAATGGAAAACTGATTCCCGAAAAGTTGGAGCCGCCTCCAAATGGGCCGACTACGATATCCGGCAAATCACCTGCTTTCTCCATTTGTTTGATAGCTTCTTCACCAATGACGGTCTGATGCATCAGTACATGATTCAGGACGCTACCCAGAGCGTAGTTGGTCTTTTCATCTTTAGCGGCCATCTCCACGGCCTCCGAAATGGCAATTCCCAGGCTGCCCGCTGCATCCGGGTTTTCCGCCAGGATATTTCTTCCCGATTCGGTCCGGTTGGAAGGCGAAGGATACACATTCGCACCAAAGCTGTTCATCATCACCTTGCGGTAAGGCTTATGATGGTAGCTGATATTGACCATATAGACATCCAGGTCAATTCCAAACTGTTTGGCAGCAAAAGCTAATGCACTGCCCCACTGTCCCGCGCCGGTTTCGGTGGAGATTCGTTTCACGCCCTCCTGCTTGTTGTAATAGGCCTGCGCCACAGCCGTGTTGGGTTTGTGTGATCCCGTAGGACTTACGCCTTCATACTTGTAATAAATCTTTGCCGGTGTATCCAGTTTCTTCTCCAGATCATAGGCCCTGTACATCGGTGTTGGTCTCCATTTCAGGTACACATCTTTCACCTCGTCAGGAATTTCAACAAACCGTTCCTGCGTCACTTCCTGCTTAATCAGTTCCTGCGGGAACAACGGCGCCAGCTTCTCCGGCCCGATCGGTTGCCGGGTTTGCGGATCAAGTGGCGGAAGCGGTTTATTCGGCATGTCAGCCACAATGTTGTAATAATGTGAAGGAATTTCCTTCTCCGTTAAAAGAATCTTCTTGTTTCTCATGATTTTACGTTTTTAAGATTTCTGTTTGTTTTCATTATTATTCACGTTCAGACATAAAAAAAGCGGGCTCCCTGAGGAAGGAAGCCCGCTTTTGTTTAAAATACATACCGGTTGCCTTACCTACAGAGAGCCTTCTGCAAGATCAGCCACCACCAGTTTGTATTTTGTGCTATATGAAACATGTATTTTTCTTTCGTTTTGTCGGTGCAATGATAGAAAAATTTTTATTACCCCAGAATAGGTATTTAAAAATTTAACATTTAGGTAGCACTTTTCTGTAAATTCAATGTTTGGAATCGCCTCACTTTTGTATATACAGAATCAGGTAAAAATCTGATGTATATCGGCTAGCTTATTTAAGTGGAGGCTAAGGGGCTGTGGAAGGATATGACAGAAACAAGGATTTATTAAAAGAGTTATCTTTGTTAGTAAGAATTAAGAATAAACTATCATGGAATTAAAAGTTAATTTGCAGTTGAATCAAATTATTAAATTAATCAAACAATTGCCCAAAGAACAAAAGGAATCAATCAAGAAAGAAATTGATAAAGAATTGAAGGCAGAGCCATTAAACATGGAAAAGAAAGAATTAACCGAATTACTACTCGATGGCCCCATAATGAGTGAAGATGAGGAAAAAAGATTGACAGAATTTAATCTGTATGGAGAAGGCGGCATTCATGATGGTAGCCAACCCGCGACTCACTCTTACCGATAGTGCCTTAAAGTATGGTCGCAGCGAATTGACGGGTTTTTTAAGGAACACTTCGAAGTGTTTGATAAAAGAATTCCATATTCATTTTCGGAAAAAGAAAGCCAACATCACTTTTCGGCGAAATCCGCCAAAATTTGCGTAATCATCCTCCCAATATCAGATTCCCTTAAAATATTTTAATCAATCATTAAATTGTAATAATATCCTATCAACACCAATTTAATTTGTCCGTTTACGAACAATTATTAATTTAGCGTTCGGAAATGATTAAACACTATATTTCAATATTCTGAGCTATGGCCGATAAATATGAACAAAAGATTCTCATTGTTGACGATGACACCGACATTTTGTTAGCTGCGAAGCTTTTCCTGAAGCAGCATTTCAATGTCATCCACACCGAAAAGCAACCGGAGAACATTCCCACCCTGATGAGTAATGAAAACTACGACCTCATTTTGCTGGATATGAATTTTTCGAGGGGAGCTACCAGCGGCAAGGAAGGTTTCCACTGGCTGAGTGAAATCCTGGAAATCGATCCGGCAGCTATTGTTATCCTGATTACCGGATACGGTGATATTGAACTCGCCGTACAAGGCATCAAAGAAGGCGCCACAAACTTCCTGCTCAAACCGTGGGACAACAAAAAATTGCTGGCGACTATCACTACTTCCCTGCAACTCCGCCAATCGAAGGTGGAACTGGAAGATTTAAGAAACAAACAAAAAGTTATGCTCTCCGACCAGGACAGTCAGTTTGGAAGCATAATCGGGCAATCGCAGGCCATGGAAAAGGTGATGGAAGATGTAAAAAAAGTGGCCCGTACCGATGCTAATGTCCTGATATTGGGTGAAAACGGCACCGGCAAGGAGATGGTGGCGCATGAATTACACCGCGCCTCAACAAGGAATAAAGAAGTTTTTATTGGGGTCGACCTGGGGGCTATAAGTGAATCATTGTTTGAGAGTGAACTCTTTGGATACAAAAAAGGTGCTTTCACGGATGCTAAAGAAGACCATGCAGGACGTTTTGAAGTGGCTTCCAAAGGAACAATCTTTCTGGATGAGATAGGCAATCTTACTCCGGGCCTTCAGTCAAAACTCCTCAGTGTTATTCAAAACAAAGAGGTGGTAAGGCTAGGGACAAATAAGAAAATCCCGATTGATGTAAGGCTGATTTGTGCCACGAATATGCCACTCTATCAAATGGTGAAAGATGGAAAATTCAGACAGGATCTGCTTTACCGCATTAACACAGTAGAGATCAACATCCCTCCCTTAAGAGAACGCAGGGAAGATGTTCCCCTACTGGCCGAGCACTTTTTAAAAGTTTATGGGAAAAAATACAACATGCCTTCAAAACGTATCTCCCAACCAGCCATGAAACGCCTGGAGGCTCATGAGTGGCCCGGAAATATCCGCGAATTGCAACATGCTGTTGAAAGAGCGGTAATTATGAGCGATGCCAACACCCTGCAGCCGAATGACTTTTTCCTTTCCCAAAAAGATGAGCCCGAAAGTGATGAAACGGTGTTCAATACAACAAATATCCAGGAAACGGAAAAAATGCTCATCCGGAAGGTTATTGACAAACATGGGGGAAATATCAGCAAAGCGGCCAAGGAGCTGGGATTGACAAGAGCTTCATTATACAGGAGAATCGAAAAATATGATCTTTAAAAATTTTCGCCTGCAGATTATTCTTAGAATTATTCTGCTGGCAATCGCTATAAGCCTTACAGTGTTTCTGGCCGGTGAAGAGAACCTGCGGATTACATGGTTTATTCTTATGGCTATTGCCATATTTCAGGTTTATGAACTGATTCATTTTGTTGAAAGAACCAACCGTAAGCTGACCCAGTTTTTCCAAAGTATCCGTTACTCCGATTTCTCCACAACATTTACCGACCCTCATCTGGGAAAAACCTTTCGCAATCTCAACAAGGAATTTAATGAAGTTATCCATGAATTCAGGAAAAACAGGGCCGAAAAAAACGAACAGCATAACTATCTCCTCACCGTCGTGCAACATATTAACATTGGAATTATTGCTTTCCATCCCGATGGAAAAGTGGATTTGTTTAATAATTCGGTGAAAAAGCTGCTACGGATAAACACCCTGAGAAATGTGTATGACTTAGCTCAAATCAAAAAAGAGCTCCCCCGGAAGCTGATGAATATGAGAGCGGGCGATAAAGTTCTGACGAAAGTAATTGTGGAAGACGAATTGCTGCAGCTTTCAATTATTGCCACTCAGTTAAAATTACGTGGTAAGGAGCTCACTTTGGTCTCCCTTCAGGATATCCATGGAGAATTGGAAGAAAAAGAAATTGAATCCTGGCAAAAACTGATCCGGGTGCTTACCCATGAAATTATGAATTCCATAACACCCATTTCTTCTCTTGTTTCCACAGTGGATGGGATGTTGATAGATGAAACGGATGAGAAGCTAACTATGAAACCGCTGGATGACGAAGACGTGCAAAGTGTAAGAGAGGCGCTTACAACCATAAGCAATCGTAGCCAGGGACTACTCAATTTTGTGGATATCTATCGGAACCTTACCCGGATACCCAAACCCAATTTCAAGCATTTTAAAATCAGTGATCTTTTTCAGCAGGATGCCCGCCTGTTACAACCCAAATTCGAAACCGGAGAGATCAATTTTGATTTTTCGGTAGATCCTGAAAACCTCATGGTAACAGCCGATCCGGATTTGGTGGACCAGATACTGATAAATCTTTTGGTCAATGCCATTGATGCCGTTAAGGATGTGGAAAACCCTAAAATCCGGATTAAGGCATTTCTTAACAAAAATTCAAGGATGATAGTGGAAATAGCTGATAACGGCTGCGGCATCAAGCCCGATCGCATGGATAAAATTTTTATGCCTTTCTATACTTCCAAGGATAACGGCTCCGGAATAGGCCTCAGCTTATCCAGGCAGATTATGC
>JAIPAH010000197.1 GCA_021740175.1 Bacteroidales bacterium | reverse complement strand
CTCTTTTTAAGCTGGATGGCTCCCAGGGGGATTGTTGCTGCTGCCGTTTCTTCCCTTTTTGCTCTTCGCATGCAGGAAATGAATATGGCACAAGCTGAGTTGCTGGTGCCGCTGACTTTTATTGTGATTGTGGGGACTGTGGCTGTTTATGGGTTGACGGCTGCTCCGGTAGCGCGGGGCTTGAAGCTGGCCCAGACAAATCCGCAGGGGGTGCTTTTTTTAGGGGCACGGCCTCTGGCCCGAAGCATTGCAGCAGCTATTCAGGCTAACGGGTTCAATACGGTACTTGTTGATCGTAACCGAACGGATATCTCCCATGCAAATATGGAAAACCTACATGCCGTGTACGGAAACATGCTGACAGAACACGTCCTTGAAGAAATTCCTTACCAGGGAATAGGAAAGCTACTTGCTTTTACGCCCAATAATGAGGCAAATTCCCTGGCGCTATTTCACTTTGATGAGGTTTTCAGCCGGGAAGAGCAGTATCAGTTGTGCAGTAACGAAGACAATGAGGAAACCCCGGGCCAGGAGCTTCCCAATCATCTTAAAGGAAGAATACTCTTTGGTAATGATTATGACCTCGGATACTTAGAGCAGTTATTTGATTCGGGTTGGATCGTAAAATCTATAAAACTCACTAATACCTTTGATTATAAAGCTTTGCGGGAATATTATGAGGATCGGCTAATACCAATGTTTTTGATTACCAGGGATAAACGACTGGTGGTAAACACTACGGATATTAAATTTGATCCCAAACCCGGAAATATCGTCATTGTTTTGTCTTACGAAGACGAAGAAAAGTAAATCAATATGGAGGACCAGATAAAAAATTTCTTATTAAGACTATTTTTTGCAAGGAATAATCCCAAAATGTTTAACAAAGTTATCCGGGACACAAAAAAGGCTTACTCCCCGGATGTTTTAGAAACTATGGTTAAGGAAATCCGGGGAAAAATGAATAGCGAAGGCTTGGCTTTTGTCGCCCCGGCTGCCGATACCGAAGAGTTTAAAATCCAGGTAAATAAAGCGCTGGCGGTTTTGGAGAAGAGTTAATTCGGGGAAAATTTGTTTTTTCCGGGACGCAGCTAATTTGTTATGTCAGTCATGGGTTAATCTTCCGAGAACTGTTTCAACATACTGCGATAAGTGGAGAAAACACGGGCGCGTGAAACAAATCCCACGTATTTCCCATTATCGAGTACCGGTAGGTTATAGTTGCCCGAACTTCTGAATTTATTGGCCACTTCTTCCATCGAATCATTGATGTCCACCACGGTTTCAGGGGTAAACATGAGTTCAGAAACATTCACCTTATCATACATCTTTGGCCGAAACATAATTTCCCGAATGTCATCCATAACCACCATGCCTAAAAAGCGATTGTTTTCATCGGTAACCGGGAAAATATTTCTTTTGGATTTGGAAATGACCTTCACAAGATCGCCTAAAGTATCCCTTGGACAGACTTGAGAAAAGTTCTTTTCGATAAGGTTTTCGATATTCATTAACGAAAGGATGGTTTTGTCTTTATCATGGGTTAACAACTCTTTCCTTTGAGCCAGCTGATATGTATAAACGGACTGTAGCGTGAAAGCTCTCACCGTGGCATAAGAGATCGTTGCTGTAATCATCAGGGGAAAGACCAGCTCATAGCCGCCGGTAATATCACCGATAAGGAATATGGCCGTAAGCGGTGCATGGAGTACGGCAGAAATCATAGCCCCCATGCCGATGAGAGCAAAATTATTCTCCGGCAGATTGGCTAACCCAAGTTGGCTCACAACCAGCGTAAACAACAGGCCCAGATTCACGCCCGTAAACAGCGTGGGGGCAAATATGCCGCCAACCCCCCCGGCTCCGAAAGTAATGGAAGTAGCTACTACCTTAAAAAGAATCAATCCTAACAGCAAGGCCGCCGTAACCAGGAATTGATCACTCATCCCCGCAAAAAGGCTTTTTTCGTAAAGATACGACATATCTCCCGACAGTCCCATATTAATAGATGAGTAACCTTCCCCGTAAAGGGCGGGAAAGAAAAATATCAATACCCCTAAGGAGATACCTCCCACGATCACTTTGCTCTGAAACGTTTTTATCTTATCAAAAAGCTTTTCAACAAGAAGGTAAGCATGGGTAAAATAAACAGCTGCGAAACCGCCCACTATACCAATAGCGATATAGTAGGGTACTTCGCCCATGGTAAAGCCGTGTTGGACATTAAAGGGATAAAGCACGTCCATACCCAACATCAGGTAAGATGTTAAGGTAGCAGAAGCTGAGGCTAAAAGCAAGGGAATTAACGAAGCCATTGTTAAATCAAGCATGATCACTTCCAATCCGAAAACAATCGCGGCTATCGGGGCTTTAAATATTGCCGACATCGCTCCCACTGAGGCGGCACCTAAAAGCAAGACGGTTTGTTTATAATCCAGATGCAACCCTTTACTCAACACCGAACCATAGGCGCCGCCGGTAGCTACCGTAGGCCCCTCCAAACCGACGCTACCACCAAAACCAACGGTGAAAGCACTGGTGATAATCGAGGAATAAGTATTATGGGGTTTCATGTAACCTTTGTTCCGCCCGAGACTATAAAGCACGTTAGGAATACCGTGCCTTACCGGTTGTTTTATAATATATTTGATGAAAATCAAACAAAGAATCAGCCCCACAGTAGGTAACCCGAAATAAAGATACTTTAGATACTCCTCGGCGATACCTTGCTCAAGTAAATTTTGAATAAAATGCACTGAATTCTTTATTATGGCTGCTACTAAACCTGCCACAATGCCTACAACAAGACTCAGAATATTCAGGAATTGGCGGTTACTAATGTGTCTTATTCTCCAGATTAAGAATCGTTTAAGCAGGGAATCTCTATTTTTAGCCATAACGACTGCGAAATTAAAGGAATTTATTGACTTAGTGAATAGGATGCTTTATTTGAAAAGTATTTAAATTGAATTAATCCTGAGAAAGTTATAACATTATTTATTTCCGCTTTGTGAATTACTCATGGAGGAGTTATTTTTGGAAAAACTTTTGAAAAAATGACTATAATAAAGAATATTCTATGGATTTTGCTTATAAGCCTAATGACTGCTTGCGTTCCTTCTTCCAAGTTTCAGAACCTAAAGGAAAATACAGATAAACAAATCAAAGAGCTTAAAAAAGAGAACCACAAGCTCAAGGTGGCTAACAATGAGCTGGAATATAAAGTAGAAAAACTGAATAAAGAAGTCATTGCCCTTAAAGATGATACAACTACCCTTGGGAGAAAATTTCGGAATTTGCAGGAAGATTATGATAAACTGGAGCGGCTTTATGATCTGCAGAAGCAAAAGGATGCTTCGAAGCAAGACCGCAAAAGCAAGGAAATGAAGAACCTGCTTGAAGAATTGCAGGTACTTAAAGACGATCTGTTGAAAAGGGAAGATAGTTTGAATGTATTGCAGGATAATCTCCGGGAGAAAGAAGAGCGGCTTAATGATCTTCAAAATCGCCTGGAAAATAAAGAAGATAGGTTGCTTCAGCTTGAATCGGTTCTTCAGCGACAGGATTCTATCGTGGCCGCACTCAGGGATAAAGTAAGCGATGCTTTATTAGGCTTTGAAGGTGAAGGACTGACCGTTGAGCAAAAAGACGGAAAGGTGTATCTAAGCCTGGAAGAAAAGCTGCTGTTTGAATCCGGAAGCTGGCAGGTGGAAAGCCGTGGGAGAGAAGCAATAAGTAAAATCGCCCGCTTACTGGAAAAAAATACGGATATCCGTGTAATGATAGAAGGTCATACCGATGATGTTCCCTATCGGGGATCAGGTAAGATAAAGGATAATTGGGATTTGAGTGTTAAAAGAGCCACCTCCATTGTCAGGATAATCATAGATAAAAGCAATGTAGACCCGGCACGATTAACCGCCGCCGGAAGAAGCAAATACGTTCCGTTGGCCGGCAATGAAACGGCGGAGGGACGTCGTAAAAACCGCAGAACAGAGATTATTCTGACTCCCGATTTGTCGAAACTCTTTGATATTATTGGACAGAGCAAATAATTGGACAATTTGTTAAATTGATTGCTATTTTTGTCCAAAATGTGTTACAAATGACTTTTTTAAAAATCTTGACTACTGGAACAAAATTTCACAAAATCACTCCGATAGTGCTTGGCTGATATATCAGGGGAAACAAAGTTTTGAAACAAGTAAGGGACATGCCTTGGGATTTCATAAGATACAGGACCTTTTAGATACTTTGACGTAGTAATCCGGGAGCGAGTATTTTTGTTTTTAAAATCATCTTATCGTATTTAAAGTACTATACATTAGGATATTATAATTTATATTAGGATATTCTTGTCCTTTTCACTATATTTGCACCTGTTCAAACCACCAAAATGGCGTTTGGATTATACAGAAGAGGGAAGAGAGTAGGCTCGTCGATCCTCTAGCAACCTGAAAGTTCAAGGTGCTAACACCTACCCCGTAAGGGAAATTATAAACTAAAGCGCAGAATCATGAGACACATAAGTTTTTTCTCAGATACTTCATTCAAAATTTTATATTCCCTATTTTTTCCCCGGCAACATCTGAATTCCTCCGGCTACGTACAGCCTATGGTCATGCATAGCTAGTAAAGGAATGCAATCCCGTAGCTATCCGGAGTTGCTATAAGCTTATGAAGCTTATAATGAAGCGTTTTGTGCTTCTAATTTTTAATAGTGAATCAAATTTTATCAAAAAGTAAGATATGAGCAGAAAAAGAACATTAACATCACAGGATTTTAGAGAAAGAATATTCGTATTAGATGGAGCGATGGGCACTATGGTCCAGACTTATAACCTCGGAGAGGATGATTTTCGCGGGCAGCGTTTCTCGGATCATGCCCATGCCCTTCAGGGAAACAGTGATATTCTTAACATCACCCGCCCCGATGTGATAAAAGAAATTCATGAGGCTTATCTCGAAGCCGGTGCTGATATTATCGAAACCAATACGTTTAATGCCAATGCAGTCAGCCAGGTCGATTATGGAACCGAACATCTGATCCATGAGATCAATCTCGAATCGGCCCGCATTGCCGTCGAGACCGCTCATCATTTTATGCATGATCATCCGGGTGAGGTCAAATATGTAGCCGGGGTGCTGGGGCCCACCAATAAAACGGCTTCCCTGTCACCGGATGTCAATAACCCGGGTTATCGGGATATTACCTTTGATGACCTCGAAAAGGCGTATTACGAACAGGCTGTCGCTCTTGCCAAAGGAGGTGTGGATATGTTTCTGGTGGAGACGGTTTTTGATACTTTGAATGCTAAAGCCGCCCTTGCAGCCATCAATCGCTTTAATACGGACAGGAAAGAAAAGATATATGCCATGGTCTCAGGGACCATTACCGACCCCAGCGGTCGTACCTTGATCGGGCAGACCGTTGAAGGATTCTATGCCTCCATAAAACATGGGGATATCCTGAGTGTCGGCTTGAATTGTGCTTTCGGGGCGGAGCAGCTTCGGTCTTTTATCCGCGAGCTTTCAGAAATAGCTGAATTCCCGGTAAGTGTTCACCCCAATGCCGGGCTGCCCAATGAATTCGGCGAATACGAACAGAGTGCCAATGAAATGGCTGACATACTGAAGGAATATCTCGACGAAGGTTGGGTGAATATAGTAGGCGGCTGCTGCGGCACAATGCCCGAGCATGTGCGTAAGATTTTTCATTTGGTGAAGGATTATACGCCCCGCCCGATTCCCGGTAAGACACATGATTTGCGAATTTCCGGATTGGAAGCAATCTCCATTCACGCTAAGAAGAATTTTGTAAATATCGGGGAAAGAACCAATGTGGCAGGCTCTAAACGTTTTGCCCGTTTTATCAGGGATGAAAAGTTTGAGGAAGCCCTGGAGGTAGCCCGACATCAGATAGAAAACGGGGCCCAAATCATCGACATTTGTATGGATGATGCCATGCTGGATGTAAAAGATGCGATGGTTCGCTTCCTCAGGAAGATCCAGGCTGAGCCCGATATAGCTGTCAAACCTGTTATGGTGGACAGCTCGGATTGGGATGTTATTGAAG
>JAIPAH010000033.1 GCA_021740175.1 Bacteroidales bacterium | reverse complement strand
CTTCTTTGTGGATTTGATTTTTCACTAATTTAAGTGAAAATTTAGAAGCTGCTAAATCTTTGGAAAACATTTTGTTAACAAGATTAGCAGCTTTTTTGTTAATTTCTGTTGCGGTATTTAGGCACAGACGAGCGCCAGCTATTTCGGGTTGAGCAGACAGCGCAGGTTTAACATTGGTAAAAAATTGGCAGTTGGCAATTTCTTGCTTTTTGCCACACTGCCAACTGCCAACCAAGGTCAAGAACGAACACATAAACAAAGAGTACTATAAGATGTAGTAATCCTATACAGCAAAGATTCACCATGAAAAGCTGGCAGATATACATAACACTAAGAATGTCGGGCGTCAGACTTCCTTACAAAGAGGTTAAGAACCTAAAGGAAACCGACCGAGACCCGCAACCCATCATCAATGCCCTGATTTTATTTAAACGTTCGGGATTTCAGGAAAATTTTTATCCTCTCATCGAACACTGGAAAACCGGCGGCGACCCGGTCAATATCGTCACAGGCCTTATCGAAGCCTCCAAACATGATATACCTCTAACCCTCCCGCAAGCCCTCGAAAAAGACAAGTCCGGGATTAATATCCCCGAAGAAATTGCGAAGCAAGTAATCGATTAGTCTAAAAGCTCGCGCCCGCAAACCTCCAGCTCGCGCTCGTTTTTAACGAGTGCGGAGCTATCTTCGCGTTTGTAACGCGAAAACGGACGTCAGAGGAATCCCCAAACGCCATAAAAAGTCGTTCCAAACAACAAGAGAAGAAGGCCCTCGTCCCAGACGAGCGCCAGCTATTCCGGGTTGAAGTTGTAAATCCTCGAATGAAGCGCATAAAAATCATGAATCGTCCGGCGACCTAATGGCGTATTTTTTATTCCTGAGATATCGCTCCATAATTATCGCTATAAGGATGAAAACCGGTATGGTAAGGATGAGCCGGAGCACAGAGAAAGTGATCCCCAGGAAACCGATCTCAAAAGTAAGCATGGGAATTTTGGCTGCGCTGAAGGTACCTACATATACAAAAATGTTTCTCAGGCTGCAGCCTTTTTTCCATAGAAGATGCGCTACGGGAAAAGCTGCATACAATGGTCCAACCTGTGTTACGGCCAGGAGGATCATCAGGGCGATGCCCTTTATGCCCGATCCCCTCCCGACATGTTTTTCGATTTTCTCCCTCGGTATCCACACATCAAACAAACCAATCAAAATGAACATGCAGGGCAGGATGGTGAGCATCTCCTTCAGGAAACGCCAGAAAGTGGTTTCAACCAATTGCTGACCTGTCGTCCATTCGGCAAGGTAAGAGATTCCTATTAGTCCTGCGAAAAGGACAATCACCGTAAGATCAAATCTATATTTTTTTAACTCTCTGAGCATACATAGTTCAGTTTAAGTGACGGCAAAAAAGACGGCCATGATTATTCCAATAACAATGGCCCCTATCAAGCTAAGTGCATTCCGTTGCAGGGTTACTTTCATTCCAAAATATTTGGCCTCCAGGGGTATGGTCATTATTCCCACCATTTTTAACGTAGTGATGAACAAGGCAATAACGCCATAACCCACACCGCTTTCCACCAGCATCCCGGCAAGGGGATAAGAGATAAATCCGGGAATAAGCGAAACGCTTCCGACAAGTGATGCTGAAAGATAGCCAAGCACCCCGGCCTGGTCACCGAAATATTTTATAAGCATCTTCTCCGGGATAAAATACATGGCAATACTTACCAGGATGATCACACTGAGAAGCGTTGGAAGTAGCTTAAGAAACTGCAGCGCTCCCTTTTTTAATCCTTCCAGCGTTTTCTGTTTGTTGGCAATAAAAGAAACTACCAGCAAAGCCCCGGTTATGATAAAAAGTATAGTCATTATTTTTCTGTTGGTTGAATCTGAACGCCCATGATCTTACTGGGCGCCTTTGCCTCCATCCTGTAATGGCCGGGTTCGGCAATCACACAGTGGCCTTCTTCCGGTTCGTCGTATTCACCATTGACCGTAATGCCTATCTTACCCGTGATGATGTAAAAGATCACATACGATTCCATTTTACATGGCTCTTCAGGAGGCATCTTATCCCCGGCTTTCAGTTCAATGAGTCTGGTCTTAAACGTGTCGGTTTCATACAACAAGTTTTTATCCCGCTGTTCATAGGGATAAGTTTTCATTTCTTTAAGGTTGAATGTATGCATAGTTGGAATATTATTTTATCATGTTAGTTGAAGTTTCTAAAATCTAAAAAGATTCAATCTCCCTGTCGTTAAAACGCTTAAAATCCTTGAAAACATAAATATACATTTCTTGCTGATATTTTTCCCGGTATTTTCTATTATAAATATGTTTTTTTGTAACGCTGAAAGCGTTTAATAAGCTGTCGGGCGCCTGGTCGTAGGAGACATAAATAGCGTGATAATTCTTGTTTTCAAATTGTTTGATGCCTGGCCACAGGTCAAATTGATTCATCCGCCTTCCTAAATTGATGCAGTATGTTTGTGGTTGTCCTTTAACGTAAAATGCCAACTCGGAGGCAATGTGGTAATTATCGGAAAAGATGAATATTTTATCACCCGCGTTTCGATTTAATTCAGTAACATTTTCGCCAAGCTCTTTCCAGCCGGCAAAACGGTGCAGGGTATCAAATTCCGGGGGGTAAAGTTTTCTTAATCCCCACTGATCCAAAATGGAAGGGTTTAGCATCATTATTTGCAGCAAAACAGTGGTAGAAATAACCACGGCTTTCCATTTAACAGGGAAATCGAGGAAAAAATAATTGGCCAGTAATATAGGGATAGCCCCATAAGAAAAGATCAACCAATTCGCCTCAATATTTTTCAAAGCAATCAATGAAAAGATAACCCAGATAAATACGACCGGTAGTATCAAATACCGTGTTCCCATCAACGATAACTTCTGTTTTCTTTCTTTAGTAAAAGAATGTACGGTAATTATGATTAAAAATATGTAGAAAGGGGATAGCACCAATAACTGGCCGCCCAAATATTCGCCGACATTGCTGAGCATTTCACTTAAGCTATAGGATTGCGTGGCCCCGGAAAGATGAAAAACGTGTTTAAATGATACGAAATCATTAGCATAATTCCAGATTAGGACCGGTAACAAAAACAATAAAGAAACGGCTGTAAATATAACGATCCCTTTAAAATGGCGCACAAACTGTTTCTCGAACAATGAATCGAGTCTAAAAAGCCTTATAACCCCTAAATCCCCTAAAGGGGACTTCTTCAAACTGCTGATTTTTAGCAGTTCTCCGCCTTAGGCGGACTAGGGGTAAAAATGATAAAAATCAGCAGTTTGAAGGCTTTTTAGACTGCACTCAATAATAGAAAAATCACTAAAGCCGGATAAAACAGGATCATGGTGTATTTGCTTAATAATCCCAGCCCCATAAAGAGTGACGCGATGAACCAATATTTCATACAGTGACTCTCAATGGATTTCCAGGTGTACAGCAGGGTGAACATCCAGAAAACGAATACCAGTGAGTCTGTTGTAAAATAAGTAGTGATGTAATTAAAAAAAGGGAAGGTCAGCAAAAGGAGGACCGCAGTGATAGCGATTTTGTTTTGATGAAAAATTTTTTTAGCCAGAAAATATAACGGATAAGGACTTACAAACCCGATAAGTATTGCATTTATCTTGACACTTAACTCACCGTGTGGCATAATGATTCCGGTCAAATAATTGATCCACGCAATTAAGGGAGGTTTTGAATAATAGGACCAATCAAGGTTTTTTGACCACAACCAGTATTGCGCTTCTTCGGTGGATAGATCGATGCCGTCATTTACTACATATATTACCCGGATTACAGCTACCAGCAAGTTGATAACAGTGATAAACCAAAGCGGATGTTTTGAAATAAAGCTTATCGGCTTTTTTAGGTTTATGACACTACCGCCAGGGTTGTATTTTTTTTCGGTTATCATATGAAGTTATATGATTCTAATTTTCATTAAAAGAGTGCCGGGGCATATGAATGATGTTAGCAACAACATTTATTATTAGATGAATCAACCACTTGTTCCCGGTATTTTGTTATGTTTTTAGGCCTTGATCGGATTGTTATTGATGAAATATAAAAGTTTATCCATGTGCTCATCAATGTCTGAATCATATTTCTTATCATCAATGTTGAGAAAGAGCTTTAGGATGTCTTTGAATAAATAGGGAAAAATCGCTACCGATAACAAGAAAGCGATAACAGCTTTTGGCTCATCTATCTGCAAAGGAAGGTGTTGTGTATAATATTTTAGTTCACTTTCAAAGCCCGCCAGGTTTAAGCCGCTGTTTTTCAACGCTTCCATTGCCAATTTATGCCCCGGTTCATTCTTATCGATTAACACAATGGGTAAGTGGGGATATTTTGTAATCAGTAAATCCCGGAAATCTTCAAAGACTTTTATTTTAAAATAGAAGGGGATCTCTTTTTTATTCAGACTGTCCAGTGTTAAAATAACCTCTTCATCTATTGCATCCTGGATCACCATTTGATAAAGCGTTTCTTTATCTGAAAAGTAATAATGAATCAAAGCCTTATTTACCCCTGCATGCTTAGCAAGGGCTGCCGTTGTTGTTTCATTGTATCCTTCCGTCAAAAACATTTTTTTGGCAGCGTGCAGTATTTTTTGTTCTGTTATTTCCATAGTACTTAAATTTTAAGGTTTATAGTTTTGAGTGCAGTCTAAAAAGCCTTCAAACTGCTGATTTTTATCATTTTTACCCCTAACTGCTAAAAATCAGCAGTTTGAAGAAGTCCCCTTTAGGGGATTTAGGGGTTATAAGGCTTTTTAGACTCGATTCAGTTTTTATTAAGCATTACTTTTTTCATATTCAATTTCCTTATTCATTATAATTACCAGAACTTCAATTGATCGGACATCAATCCAATACGCAGCACACTGATGTTCCTGTCAAAAAAGATGTTATAATAATCCTGCCCGTAATAATATTGAATAAAAAATGACATGTCTTCGGCTATTCTGGGATGATAAGAGACCGTATATTTGAAAAGTAACCGCTCTTTTATGTTTATGGCATCGACATTATCCAATCCCGCCAATATCCATTCCGTTTCAAAAGTTTGCCTTATCCGGTGCTTTTCATATTCTTTTAAATGTTTTTTCGGTCAATAAAAAGAGGTGAACCTCATCTTCGGAAGACAACTTGTAATTATCCGGCAAAAAGATATAGCCCGAAATGTCATAGTTGGTTTCCTGTGCTTGAGAAATTACCCCAGCGCTCATCAATAATACAAGCAGATAAGCCTTAAAAACCTGTTGAAATTT
This sequence comes from Bacteroidales bacterium, assembly GCA_021740175.1. Taxonomy (GTDB): domain Bacteria; phylum Bacteroidota; class Bacteroidia; order Bacteroidales; family JAIPAH01; genus JAIPAH01. The sequence continues at coordinate 20,479 of JAIPAH010000033.1, read as the reverse complement.
TTTATCGACCGTTTTCATATTAAAAATCATATCTAAGTTTAAAATACGCCATGTCATTTGCATTATACTGACCAAATCTTCCCTTAGTCCCTGTAAAGAGATTGGCCCCGGTAATCAGGTTAAGGCCGTTATGCAACTCATACGTAGCCTTTGGACGGATGAGGGCGTCTTCATTGTCCAGCCCGATGTAAGCAAATAGCTCCAGCGTCAGTTTATCATTCAGATAATCGTCATTCACCAGGAAGGTCATGGTATTACTGTATTCATCCTGCGCCAGGGGATCTTCATAATCCATTATGGTTTCCTGGATGAATTGTAAACTTACATTTGCCCCACCTACAATAAAGTCGACACCAACCAGGTAATGGGCGTAATCTTTTTCCGTAATGCCATCCCTATTGGCCGGATTTTGCGTAGCGAATTTTTTATCCATATAATAGGCTGCTTCACTGCGCAAGACGATCCCTTCTATTTCAGTGCTAACACTTCCACCGAAGAGGTTTAGGCGGTGATGACGGGGCGTAGCCACCACCGAATCCAGGGTCATGGTCTGTGGATCCATATACCGCCTGGTATGCATAGCCGGGTCATCATCCCACATGTAGCCGGCCATTAATTCAACATCGAAGGTGCTTGACAAGCGCGAGTATTTAAAAAAGAGTTCGCTGTTTTCCAGTCCTGCTTTGACATTTTTTTCCGATTTATCGATGATATAGTTATCCGGATAGCTTTTGGGGAACCAAATCGATTCCTTTTCAGGATAATGCGTCGGGACAAACACCGGCGCCCAAACCAGCTCAAAAGTGTTGTTGCCTGAGTAGTAATCGATTTTCGCCGCGGTAATGCCCTGGCGTATCTCATCAAAATTAGGGAGAAGGAATTCCCGCAAGTCTTTCGGGGACACCACATCGGTGATAAAAACCCCGTCGGCCTTGCCCCAGATGATTTGCTGCTTACCCAACCGGATATCCATGTTATCAGTGTAGAGGTCGATATAGGCCTCGCGCAACCCATAGTCCAGCTCATCTTTATGCGCATATTGATAGATGTAGGGGTTGGCCTTAAAAGCCATATCAAAAGTAGTCTTTTCAATATCCAATTCCAGCGTATTCTGGACGATGGAAAAGTCCCCGTTCTGGCCGGTCAGGGCCCCGGTATAATTCCGGACATAGCCGTGAATTTCCGGGGACTGGCCGACACTTGTAAAGCTCACGATTGAAAAAACGAGTAAGATGAATATGTTTCGCAATGTTGGTATCATAGTTACTGTATTTTTATAATCCGCGTGTCATCATTCGTTCAGTGAAGTATCCCGAATCAATTCCGGCATTGAGTTCTATGTCTTTGTATTTCATCACTGTTTTATGGTCCTTCTGGACATTGTGCATCTCAGAATGAGTAATGACCAGGATTCCGTCATATTTTTTGTAGTCTTTTACATTCAGTATCTTCAGATAATCGCCGTCTTCATCATAAAACTTTTTCTGAAGGCCGATCCATTTATCCTTGATCACCCAGGTTACCGTTTTGGAATACATGTAACCGTCTTCTTTCGGCATACTTTCCACGACATAGCACTCTTCTCCATCCACGGTTTCTTCCCGTAAAAGTTTATGGGTATCTTCATCGGGGTGGCGGTCCCCTAAATCGTCATAGGTGAAGTCCGAGCCCATAAAATAGTCGTCTTTGCTGTCGCTGGAGATTCGTTTTACCTTACCCAGGGCCGGAAGATATATCCATTGGTCATCATCCTTCGCCGGGTCGTCGTAACTCCAGTTCATAAATGATGTATTCCTTACATCGGCCGGGGAAAGGAAGAACATGATCTTTTTTTCTTCCTTGCCAAAGTCTTTGTCGAATTGTTTAATTTCTCTGACTCTTTGATCGCCCCTTGAATTAATCAGGGTCATGGTCAGCTTTCCGCGACGGTCGTCCCCGTCGTCGCGGTAATACACCTTTTCGATGATTTCTTTTCCCGTCAGGTTTTGAGCGTTACTCATAAACGGGATAAGAAGCAGTAATAAGATGATGTTTCTGAATTTTAAATTTTTACGTAACATAATTATTTAATTTTTAGGTTTATTGAGTCTGGTCTAAAAAGCCTTCAAACTGCTGATTTTTATCATTTTTACCCCTAGTCCGCCTAAGGCGGAGAACTGCTAAAAATCAGCAGTTTGAAAAGTCCCCTTCAGGGGATTTAGGGGTCATAAGGCTTTTTAGACGGGACTCATTATTTAAATTTCTTTTTCCAGTGAAGCAGCACCAGCATAATGGTTATGGTGCCCACAAAACTGGTGAACATGTTAAAGGATACCAGTGCACCAAGCGCCCTGTTTGGAGGGAATACCGAGAACGTCAGTACCAGGAATCCGGCAATGACCACTACCGCATTGAAAAGGATCGCACGGCCTGAATGATTCATGGTGGCCGTAGCAACACTTAGCCTGTCTTTATGTGTTTTTTGACTAATCCGGTATCTTTCAATAAAGTGCACGGCATAATCAATACCAATACCGATAGCTATGGAGGCCAGTAAGGCGGTTGTTGTACTCAACGGAATATTGAGCAAGCCCATAACTCCAAAACTTAAAACTGCTGTAATGGAGATAGGAACAGCGCCAATAAACCCAATACTTACCTGACGGAACATCAGAGACAGAAGCACGATAATAATTATTAGGGTAATAACCAGGCTTTTAATTTGACCCTCCAGAATGAGGTCTGTAAATACCAATGCGGTATAGCCCGAACCGGCAAAATTTATATCCACATTCAGGTCACTGAATTCGTCCTTATAACTTCTTACTTCATCAAGCACCGCCTTGAGCGATTTCGAATCATCCTCCTTGATTTGAATGTTCAGATTGGCTTTGTTATAGTCATAGTTTACCACTTCCCATAAGTTATCCGGGTCGCCGGACATTTCATACAGTAGCAGATACTGAGCATTCAGATTATGGGAATCGGGGATGCGGTTATATTCCTCCTTATCGGCATGCATCACCTTGTTCATGCGTTCGAGGTAATCGGCCAGCGAGAAGGAATTGCCTGCGTCCTTTACAGACGCCACGACATCACCCTGCATTTTACTCATGAGTTTCAATACTTCCGGTTCCTTGAAGGCATCTTTCCTTTCAGCCGACAGGATAACATTCAGGGTAGTGGTCCCTCCGAATTTTTTATTGATGAAGTTATCCGTCTGGACAATATCGCTGTCATCTTCAAACTTATCGAGGAAACTCGAATTGATCCATACTTTCTGGGTTCCGTAGATTCCTATACCTATTATAAGGACACTGAGGACCACAACCAGAATTTTATGTTGCAATACCCATTTGGAGATTTTGTGAGCCAGCGGATGATGTTTTTCGCTTTCTCCTTTCGCTTTCACGTTTTTGGGTTTGTTGAATATCATAAGACCCACCGGAATAAATACCAGCGAGAAAAACATGGCTGCCATTACGCCAAAGGCTGTGAATAATCCGAAATATTTAATGGGATAAACCTCCGAGGCCAGCAGTGAAACAAATCCCACGGAAGTGGTAACTGAGGTCATGGCTACCGGTTTCCACATGTTTCTTACCATATCACTGATAGCGTCTTTCCGGGAGGCTTCGGGATGCTCCTGCAGGTATAAATACATATGGTTAAACAGGTGGATACCATCGGCCACCCCGATGGCAATAAGCATCACAGGCATCATCGTGGTAACCGCATAAATGGAAATGCCAAGCCACGCCATTAGTCCGAAAGCCCAGATTACGCTGAGAATAACTACTAGCAGCGTGAGAATGGTGGTTTTCGTATTCCGCAGGGTAACATACAGCACAATGATAATGACCAGGATGACGATTGGAACCATTTTTTTCATGTCTTTCGGACCCAGGTAAGCCATCGTTCCTTCTACGATAGGGGTGCCTGCCACATAAAGGGTATGATTGGCATTTTCATAAGAATCGGCCAGATCAAGTATTTCATGGTAGAACTCCATAGAGAAGACGTCGTCACCAATTTCAGCTATAACAACAGATACGGTCTCATCTTCGGAAACTATCCGTTCATAAACCATCTCATTAGTTCTGACGCTTTGCCGGATGCTTTTCAGCTTGTCGGAAGATTCAGGTACTTCTTCATAAAAGGAGGTCACATCCAGTCCTGTTTCCGTACCGATGATATTGTCGGCGGTGTAAAGGGAAGTGACATCTCCTTTCTCAATTTGCTTCATTTGCTGCAAATCTTCGGTCAGTTTCTTGATCTTTCCCAGCGTTTGCGGATTGTAAATCCCATCTTTATTTTCGATGGCGATAATAATTCCATCCTTGATATTGAACATCGCCTCAGCAGAGTCACTATAAACAAATGCAGGGTGATCCTGGGGCATGTATTCATCCAGGTCGGTTTCCATCCTGCTGTTGGCCGACATTTCGATAAATAAAAAAACCGTAACAGCCAATATACCAAGTAGAATTGGCCAGGGATACTTTGTGAGAAATTTGATAAACGTATTCATAAGTTATTATTTACTTACTATTGATTGAAATTTTTTTCTTCTATGATTTCAAGCAGGTTTTGACAAAATACCTGCCCTTCTATAGGTAAATCCCATTGATAATTCGATAATTTCCAGTTCATAACCAGCATCCTTATTGTTCCCAGAAACATTAGCGAAATATGACGCGGATGAATATGGTTTTTGAATTCACCGTTGTTTTTTCCCGCCTCGAATATTTCCTGGATATACAACTGAATAGTGTTTATAATGGAATAAATAAGAATTTTTATGTCATGATTCGTGAGGAAGTATTCCTCGGCAAAAAGAAGATTGGCTATTGCCGGTCGCTGCTTGAATATGAATAGTTGATTCTCCATAATTTGTTGAAGCTTGGCAGCATTTGGTTGTTTCCGGCTATTTACCTCACTGATCTGGCTCGTCGTTTCAAGGAATATGTCGTTTAAGATATCCATAATGAGCTCGTTTTTCGAACTAAAGTGGCGGTATAAAGCGCCTTCGGTTACCCCAACTTTAGCCGATAAAGTGGACATTGTCAGTGCATTGAGCCCTTTCTCACTCACAATCTCCACGGCTTCCTGCATTATTTGTTTTTTTCTGCTTATTTGCATGTATGTGAATATTTACTTACAAAAGTAATTCAATTTAAATATCAACGCAAGTATTTTTTGAATTTTTTTCGCTCTATTCTAAAAAGAGATTAGTTTGTAAAAATTAACTTATAATGGTCTTTAAGAATGCTGTAAAAGTTCAAAATCCAAATCATACATCAAGTTATCAATGCGACTCAATCATTCTGTTTAAAAAGGGCGAAGCCCTGATCCGTAAAAGCACAGGGTGAAATGAAATGGAACCCTGTGTATAGGGAAAAACGTATAATCAGAGGGCTGAAAGCCCGACACGTACAATCGATTTGGATAATGCGAAGGGGTACGGTTGCAGGTAATTACGTTACGCTCTTTCAGAGCTTTTGTCATAACGATGCTCATTCTATCACAGGGTTCCGCTGCGCTTCACCCTGTGCTTTTACCTGAATGCCTTTCAGGCATTTTTCAGATTGTGCAATGAAGGTTCATATTGTCATAAAATACTTCTTTACCTCAATAAGAAATCTGTAATAATCAGCAGTTTTAAGGCTTTTTAGGCGAGACTCAATCAATCATTTATTGGAATAGAGCCAATTTTTTTTAACATATAAAAAAAAGGATTGCTATGAAGGCATTTCATAACAATCCTTTTTTTGGATTATTTTTTAGGTACTTATTAGGCTACTCCTTTTAACAACACTCCAACCACGTATGCGGCGGCGGCAGCAATACCTCCGACAAGCAGCATTTCCAATCCGGCGCGGTACCATTTCTGGTTAGTGATACGAACCTTTAATGCGCCCAGGATAAACAGTGTTGCACCGGTCATTACCGAAGCAATCAAAAAGGTGCTGTCCTGAAGGGATTGATAAAGTTGGGCTATGGTAAAGGCAATGAGCGGAATAAAACCGAATAATGCAAAACTGCCGAATGTAACCAGTGAATTTTTAAGCGGGGAGGAATTATCTTCTATGATTTCCAGTTCTTCTTTCATCATGATATCTACCCAGCCTTCTTTGTTTTTGGCAATGATATCGACCATTTGTTGCGCATCCTCTTTTGAATAGCCTTTGGAGGTGTATAAATCAACAAGCTCTTGTTTTTCTCCTTCGGGATAGACATCCACCTCCCAGCTCTCGCGGTTTTTTTCAGATGTGTTGTATTCCTGCTCAGCTTTTGTACTCAGGAAATCGCCCACAGCCATTGAAATGCCATCGGCAAAAAGATTGGCAAAGCCCAGGATAAGTACGACACCGGCACTTAATTGAGCACCGGCAACCCCGGCTACTACTGCAAATGTGGTGATGATTCCATCGAGACCGCCATATACGGCACTGCCAATATACTGGCCGGACTCTTGTTTGTGAGGCTCTGAATGCACGTGGCCTGCATGGGCTTCTTTGACGGCTTCAGCGTCTTTGTTTTTGTAAGCTTCTCTCGCTTTGTCCAGATTTCTTGATATCATTGTATTTGGTTTTGATTTGCTATAATGTTTTACCAGTTATCGCTGGAAACTATTTTATTTCTGTGATCTACGTGACAAGAGATACATCCCCGCTCCATTTCGAGGAACAATTCTGTGGTCAAATCCAGCTTTTGCTTATCAGCCATTTTTGCTATTTCGACCGCTTTTTGATGTACCCGTTGATCGGTTTTTACAAAATTTTTGAACTGATCAGGTCCGAGAATGGCTTTGATAAGCTTTACCTGTCTTGGAGGGATTTTCGCATGATTAGCAATATTTTTTGCTCCTTTTTTTATCATCTGAAAGTCATGTCTCCATATCCCCGCACTAATTTTATTTACATCGCGTTCAAGCTTTGTCATAATAGAAAGCAATGGTAGGGTGTCTGGTGCTTGGCTATTAAGATTGGCGTTTAGTGCGGCTGGCAAATATATCTTTGAATCATCATGTTTTTTACCAGTCTTACCCGAACTCGTGATAAAAGCTATAATAATCCCTAATGATAAAATAACAATTATGGAGCCTTTTTTGGGTTGCATTGATTTGTTATGCTTCTCTGTAATCATGTTAATATATTTTGTTAATCAAAATGTAAGTAATTAAACACAAACATATTTCTTTTTGTTCGAAAAAGCAAATGTAAGTCTATAAACACATAACCGGATTGCTTATTCTTTAGGCTTGCTTTTGGTATTACCTCACAAAGGGGGCAATACCGTATTAAAATACTCCGTCAATCTTTCAGTTTCAGCTTTGAGCGAATATTTAAACCCGTTGAGTTTCCATTTCTTCACGGTTAATCTGAAACTGCCCAGCAAATTCGTGGCGGCCAGGGTGGGATCGATATCATTTCTGATTTCCCCGGCTTTCTGTCCTTGCTGAATCAGCCGGCTGAAATATTGTTCATTGGTTTCTATAATCTCTGTGAGCTTTTCCTTGAGAGAGGTCTCATTCTGAAAAATCTCTTCCGCGAAAATAACGGAGACAATGGCCGGGTTTTCGCTGAAAATGCCACTGTAACGTAAAAAGATATTTTTGAGCTGACTGAGTGATTCTTCGTGCGATTGCTCTTTTTCTCTGATAATCTGAGTGGTCTGCGCTTTAAAAAGCTCAATGATGGCCGTAAGGATATTAGCTTTACTCTTGAAATGACGGTATATGGCCGCTTCGGTAAATTCCATCCGGGTAGCTAAATTTTTAATAGTAAGGCCTTGAATCCCCTTGGCATCTATTAGATGTATGGCGCTCCATACGATTTCTTCCTGGCGTTTGGTTAGTGTACTCATATCCTTTTTTTGACAAAAATAGTAAATTCTTACTAACCTGATCAATAAATCATAATGGTCATAAACACCTTTAGAATCGCAATTAATTTTCACCATATTTAGGTATTTAAGTAATTGAATTTATAATTTTCTTTGTAGCTGTATGGACAAAAACAAAAGAATTATGAAAACAGAGAATTCAGAACGACATCAGGATTCAAAAGGAAAGCCACAAACCACAAATTATGTTACTTTGGATGGGCGAGGCCAATCAACAGAATTTCAGCAAGAAGTATTCGCTGCTCTTGAAAAACTTCAGCCAGGTGAAGGATTGCACATCATCAAGGAATTTGAACCTTTACCGCTGTATGAAGTGATGAAGAACAAGGGATATGAAAAAGTAGTGGAAAGGAAAGGTGAAGAGGAGTATCATGTTTGGTTTTACCCGGCTTCCGCAGAACCGGCAATGAAGGAAAATATTGAGCTTGACCCTGACAAAATCGATAAAATCATGGATATCAAGTTGAAGGTTTTTCGCAAAGAACTTACTCCCAAAGAAGCCCGGGAATTGGTAAACAAAACATTCGAATCGGTTACTGCCGAAGAGTTTGCTTATGGCGAACAAAAAATGCTGCAATATGGCATCACTGACGATGCAATGGTGGAAGATATGGACGATATTATTGAAATATTCCAGGATGTACTCGAAAGAACGGGACTGAACCTGCCCGCCGGTCATCCCATACGTACCTATGCCGAAGAAGCTGATGAGCTGGAAAAGGTGGTCGATACCATAGAGAACAAGCTCAATGACAAATTCATTAAAAACGAATGGCTTGAGCTTTACGAAAAACTCAATCAGATTAACATTCATTTCAGCAGGAAACAGAATCAACTTTTCCCAGCCCTGGAACATAAGGGCTTCGATCGGCCTTCGAAGATTATGTGGACTTTCGATGACAACGTGCGCGATGCTATAAAAGATGCCTACGGCGATTTAAGGAACGACAGAGATAAGGCATTTCTGGAAAAGCAGTCTAATGTGATTTATCTTGTTCGGGATATTTTGCAAAAGGAAAGGGATGTACTGTATCCAACTTCTCTGCAACTCCTGAGCGATGAAGAATTTGCTAAGATACGACAGAGTGATGATGAAATCGGCTATTGCCTCATTGATACGCCGCCCGCCTTTAATGCTGACAAGCAAAAGGAGGCTGAAACAAGAGGAGATGACAGCGCTTCCTCTGAATCTGAATTAATCAAAGACCTGACGGCTGTACTTGAAAAGCACGGTATTTCTTCGGGACAGGGCGCCACAGATGTTATGGATGTGGCCATGGGTAAGATGACTCTTGAACAAATCAATCTTGTGTATAAGCATCTGCCCATCGATTTGTCTTATGTCGATGAAAACGATACGGTTAAATTTTACAGCGACACGCAGCATCGCGTTTTCCCCCGCAGCGCCGGCGTAATCGGACGAAAGGTGCAAAACTGCCATCCTCGTGAGAGCGTGGATACGGTGCAAGCCATTATAGATGCTTTCCGCAAAGGTGAACAGGATAAAGCGGAATTTTGGCTTCAAATGGACGGCAAATTCATCTATATCATCTACAATGCTGTGCGTGATGAGCAAGGCAATTATCGCGGAGTATTAGAAATGATGCAGGATGCAACCCATATCCGCAGCCTGACCGGTTCGAGAAAGCTACTCACCTGGGATGATGAACAAAAAGGAAAAAATGAAAGCCCATAAGGGTAAATAGTTTTTATCGAGCTGAGCGTTTTGAGAAGTATGTTCAGCTTTTTTCGGGAAGGCGAATATTCGATTGAAATATTCTGTGGCGACGATTTAGAAATTGTCGTATTTCACCGAAATTAACAAAATAGCATTTTCTGATTTCGTTTTCTTTTGTTTCTGAATGAATTGCAGTGAGGTATATTTCAGGAAGAGTCCGGGTATAAAAAAAACAGGGAGAAGGACAAGCCTGTCCTTCTCCCTGATAACCGATATAAGATTAATTTTAGACAACAATTATTTGATCAGCCCTTTAATTACCGTATTTCGATTGCTTAGGAGATTTCTCTATCGACCATCCGAATTTTAATCCAAAGACAAAGTATACCAGAACTAACGCCCCGGCCGCAAAGATAGTGTCGCCAATCACCCTGAGCCATTTAAGGGTTTGCATAAAGGGCAACTGCATAAATTCGGCGGAGCGGGCGTACCATAGTCCTTCTTTTACGCTGACCCATGTTTGGGCGAGCCCCATCGGTAATATACTGATGAGTACCATCGCCAATAGGCCAATATTAATAGCCCAGAAAGCAAATTTGATAGGCTTTTCTTTCCACACTTTATCGATAGTCATATCGCGGAGCACAAAGAGCATCAACCCGATTCCCAGGATGCCGTAAACCCCGAACAGGGCGGTGTGACCATGCACCGGTGTGGTATTCAGGCCCTGCATGTAGTATAGCGCGATCGGTGGATTGATGAGGAATCCGAAGATACCGGCTCCGAGGAAATTCCAGAATGATACGGCTACAAAGGAATAGATAGGCCATTTGTAGGCGCGTACCCAGGGCTTGAGCTTGCTCAGTTTTAGGTTTTGATAGGCTTCGTAGCCGATGAGCACCAGCGGAACTACTTCTAAAGCGCTGAAAGTAGCGCCCAGGGCAAGCACTCCGACAGGTGTTCCCGTAAAATAAAGGTGATGGAAGGTGCCGATTATACCCCCTGAAAGGAAGATGATGGTGGCAAACAACACAGCGCCGGTGGCCAGTTTTGTATCAATCAGCTTCATCCGCGTAAACAGGAAGGCGATAACGGTGGTGGCAAAAACTTCAAAAAATCCTTCCACCCAAAGATGGACTACCCACCAACGCCAGTATTCGGCAATGGCCAGGTTGGTTTGCTGTCCCCACATAAGTCCCGCACCATAGAATAAAGCGATAGCTATGGAGGCGATAAGGAACATGGTAAGGAGGCTGCGGTTTTCCGTCTTTTCACGGAGCGCCGGATATAAAGCTCTGCCCATCAGGAAAAGCCAAATGAATAATCCTGCAAACAGGAATATCTGCCAAAAGCGTCCCAAATCAACATACTCATAACCCTGGTGGCCAAACCAGAAGTTTTCTACCAAATTCAGTTTTTGCATAATACCGAACCACTGGCCGGCTAACGAGCCAACGACGATAACCAGCAATGCACTGAAAAGCACATTAACTCCCAGCTTTTGGTACTTAGGCTCCTTCCCCGAGATGGCCGGTGCAAAAAACAACCCTGTGGCCAGCCATGACGTGGCTATCCAGAATATAGCCAACTGCACGTGCCATGTCCGCGAGAGGGAATAGGGGAGGATTTCGGCCAGCGGAATACCGTAAAATCCGAAGCCTTCTACACCATAGTGGGCGGTGATGACGCCCATCAGGATTTGAACAAGAATGAGCAGGGAAACGACCCAAAAGTATTTTAACGTCGCTTTTTGCGAACCCGTGAGCTTGGTTTTTGATATGGGGTTGACATCGGGTATTTTATCACGTATTTCGTCGTCATCATTTTTTACATAATACCATGACAGCAAGCCGATGCCTGCCAGGAGGATAATTACGCTGAATCCGGTCCACAATATCAACGAACTGGTAGGTTTGTTGCCTACCAATTCTTCGGGAGGCCAGTTATTGCTGTAGGTATATTCTTTTCCGGGCCGTTCGGTTGATGTGGCCCAGGTGGCCCAGAAAAAGAAAGCGGTCATTTTGTCAAGGCGCTCCTCGTCTTTGAGCGTTTTCGGAGGAATGCTATAGTCATTGCGTAGTTCATGAAACTTGCCCTGTTCATTTTCTCCCATAAACAATTTGTAATAGAACCGGCGCAGGCTTTTATAAGCTTCTTCCCGAATTTCTGTGATAACAATAGCATCACGCCCGGCATCATAATTGTTTTCCCGTATCATCTTTTTCAACCGGGCTTTTAGTGAAGCTTTATCTTCCACTGAAAGTTTCTCGAACGATGTGCTGAATTCTTCTTTCGCCCAGCGATTTAAGATGAACAGCGCTTCTTTATGCAGGTATTGAGCGGTCCAGTCCGGGGCCTGATAAGCACCGTGTCCCCACACCGTTCCCAGTTCCTGGCCGCCGATAGACTGCCAGATGTTCATACCGTCTTTGATTTCCTGCTCTGAAAAAATGACTTTTCCTTGTTGAGTAACAACTTTATCAGGAATAGGAGGCTTTTCCCGGTATATTTCACCTCCATAGTAGATAAGTACGGCAAATGATACCCCCACGATAAGGGCAAATCCAATCCATAGTTTTTTATACTTCATAAGCTTATCGTTTTAGTTAGATTATATTATTTGGCGTTGCTAAACTATAAAAAAGTTTATTAAAAGTAAAAAAGACCTTAAAATCTTTTATAATTTTTAAATGAATTTTGGTAGTGTAATGAAAAAATATATATTTGTGCATTAAAGACCTTAATATCTTTAATTAAAATTATAATATTATGAAATTCCAGAAAGTATTTTTATTTATCGGTTTGAGTCTATCAGCAGTACTGGTCTCATTCAACAGTTCTGCAAACTCAGAAAAAGAGACATATGGACATCACACTGTTAACAAGATATCACAGACAATCGAAAGAGCGCAAACAAAGGCGCTGAATGAATCAAAGGGTTTCCAGTCAAATGCTGGTGCTGACACAGTAAGGTTGGAAATCACCGGGGATGACAAGATGCAATTTAACAAAGAAGAGATGCGCGTAAAGGCAGGTCAGGTAGTCGTACTTACGCTAAAACACGTCGGTAAAATGGCCGAAAGCGCTATGGGGCATAATTGGGTATTACTAAAACAAGGCGTTGACATGGCCAGTTTTGCTAATGATGCTATAATGGCTAAGGATAATGGTTACATCCCACCCAACCGGTCAAATGAGGTCATTGCCCACACAAAAATGCTAGGTGGTGGTGAATCTGATACCATCATTTTTAAGGCACCACCGAAAGGTACCTATACCTTTTTGTGCTCTTTCCCGGGACATTACTCTACGATGAATGGTAAATTTATTGTTGAGTAACAGGGTTTATAAATATTTTGATCCGGGACTTATTGTAGCATTAAACGGTAAACTTATTGTTGTGCATCGGGTTCAAGTCGCTTATTGACCTTCAGCAAAAGGTGTTTATCCTGGCGGAGCAGGTGAAAAGGCGTTGCAATATTAGTAGATTCTGGAGTACAGCAACAATAGAAAAGTCATGGTGCAATGTAAATAAAACACATTTACATCTTGCCGGTTTGATCAAAACAATTATATTTGCGCAATAAAGACCTAAATATCTTTAATAAAAAATAATAAATTATGTCACAGATAGATACCAAGCAGAAGATTTCAGATATTGTAAGTGATAATCTGAAAGCTGCAGACGTTTTTGAGAAATACAACATTGATTTTTGCTGCGGCGGCAACATCACGATAGATGAAGCTTGCCGTGAACGCGGATTGGATAGTAAGCAGTTAGTTACCGAACTGGAAAAGAGTATGAATGGTGACGCAGACGCCCAGTACATTCAAAGCCTCAACTCTGCGGAGCTGGCTGATTACATCGAACAAAACCACCACACTTATGTAACGGAAAATATTCCGGTTCTGCAACAATATCTTGAAAAGGTGTGCTCCGTTCACGGAGATAATCATCCTGAATTGCATAAGATCAGGCAACTCTTCGAGGAATCGGCCGGTGTATTAACGCAGCATATGAAAAAAGAAGAACTTATCCTGTTTCCTTTCATTCGTAAACTGGAAACAGCCAGGCAGAATGGTTCCACACCGGAGAAGCCGCATTTTGGTCATGTGACGCATCCCATCACCATGATGCGTGAGGAACATGCAAATGAAGGGGCCAGGTTTGAGGAAATTGATTCCTTATCTGAAAGCTATAATCCCCCACCGGATGCCTGTAACACTTTCAGGGTATTGTACCACAAGCTCTATAAGTTCGAGAAAGATTTACACAGGCACATTCATCTGGAAAACAATATTCTTTTTCCGAATGCCGAAAAGATGTACCAAAGCTTTTTCGGAGAATAGTTAATTTTGCGGAAGAAAACCTGAAAATAAGATTATGTTATCCAAAACCACCGAATACGCCATCCGCGCATTGGTTTCTGTGGAGCTGAACAGCAGGAAAGGGCAGCGCCCAGGCTTCAAAACCATTGCCAGGGATATTGATGCCCCGGAGCAGTATGTGGCTAAAATTATGCAAACGCTGACCCGTTTCAAGCTCCTGAAATCAGTGCGCGGGCGCGGCGGTGGTTTTTTCTTTACAGAAGATTATCAACAGGATATCTTTTTATATGATGTCGTGTGGATTATGGAAGGCAAAACCTTTTTTACCCGGTGTGGATTCGGGTTCAAACACTGCGATGCCAATAATCCCTGTCCGCTGCATAACGAGTACGAACCTATCCGGGAAGCTTTTACACAACTCTTAAAAAAAGAGACCATACGCTCGCTGGCTACAAAAATTGAAAAAGGGGAAGCTGTTTTAAGCAGGCTGAGTGTTTGATATTCAGCAAAGATTTTCCTACATTATCAACTGTGACTGATCCCTAATTGTTTGTAGTTTTTCTTTTTTTCTGCTTTTAGTTTTTTTAGATTCTCATCAAAGTCAAAATTTTCTACTCTAGGACTGTTTAACCCTTCTTGAATTGCATTCTTCAAAACGATTACTTTGCTTTCTTCTTTTTCCAGTAATCGAAGTCCTGCACGAATGACTTCACTTACATTCTTATATCGACCAGCAGATACTTGAGTTTGCACAAATTGGTCAAAATAGTTTCCTAGGAATATTGATGTATTTTTCATCTTCAACAATTTTATACAAAATTACCTATTTATTGGTAAAAAATCCAAGCGTGAAGGTAAAAGGTTTTCTTCATCTGGACAAGGAAAAAGGGTTTTAGAAAACTTTAAGCAACAGTTAAGGGTGGCCAACCGGACCGGCCAAACGGTCAAAAACTAAACGTGTAGCATCAAAGGAAATGGGTGACAGCGATAAAAAAATCGCTGAGATATTAAACCGGGCTTCCCTTTTATAACTTCCCATAAAAACCTGCCTTCTCTCTCCTCCCCGCCGGGCCACGTTAAGATTTGGCAGGTTGTGGGCTTGACCTTCCAGCTTTTTGTGCTGGCAGGCGGGAGGGGTGAAGATGGAAGATCTTGGGTGGATGCTACCATAGTGTAAATGATGAGATTCCTCACGTCATCACTCCGCTATCGCTTCGTGATTCTTCGGAATGACCTGATTATGGGGCGGAAGGGGAAAAAGGGCCGCGCGGACGCAGATGAAATAAAATTGGGTGTCCGCGCGGCCCTTTTTCCTTTGTATCCCCCACCAAATGGGTCATTCCGACCGGAGATACGGAGCGATAGCGGAGTATCGGAGGGAGGAATCTCGTGATTCCCCATAAAAACCTGCCTTCTCTCTCCTCCCCGCCGGGCCACGTTAAGATTTGGCAGGTTGTGGTTATACCTTCCGGCTTTTTGCGCTGGCCATAAGGAAAGAGGAAGGTCTTCAGTGATTGTTTTGTTGGTGTACATTGATGAGATTACCTCTCGAACGACTCTATTCAGGCGGTCGGGAATCTAAATAATTTTGATATTGGTAAAATCCCAGGCGCTATGTCTTCACCTGAATTTCCTCAACAATCTCCTCCACCGAATCCTCTTTGATATTGAAAACCGTTACATCCCCGATATGCCATTTTCGCATGATAATGTTGACCAGTTTTTCCCGCACTATCCACAGGTGCGGTGCCTTGCTTTGCGTCAGCAGTTGTTCTATGGCCGGCGTCCATCCTTTATCGTTCAGCTCGAGCGGCCCCAGCTCATCGATAACTACCAGGTCGGTGGGATTTTCAAGAGATTGCATCAGGATTTTCCTTCCGAATGTCAACCCTTCTTCCGAAAAATAAAACCGGCCGGTTTTGATACTCCCTTGTGAGGGATTTTGCGAGCATAACAGGGCTTTCTTCCCGCTGGTAATATCTTTGATAAAGTAACCGTGCTTTTTGGGGTTATCCATATTCTTTGTAGAAAGCAAACCCCGAATATTCATTCCAATATTTTTGAGGCGATTAACAATCCGGCGTGCCGTGGCTGTTTTGCCTTCATCCACATCGCCGGTAAGGATAAAAACATCGGGGCGGCTTTTTTCCGCCTCGCTAAACTTTTCGAGCAGGGAGCGCGAGCTTTCAAGCATAGTGTGCGTGAGTTTCCTGAATCCAGGAATGCTGCTTTTTTTAGCGGAGAAGGTTTCCGTTAAACCGGGCAGGGCCGAGAAAGCCATTTCGAGTGATTGGTAGA
The DNA here is from genome assembly GCA_021740175.1 of Bacteroidales bacterium. Lineage (GTDB taxonomy): Bacteria > Bacteroidota > Bacteroidia > Bacteroidales > JAIPAH01 > JAIPAH01. The sequence continues at coordinate 4,287 of JAIPAH010000033.1, read as the reverse complement.
GGTTTTTGAGTCCGCGTTGGTACAGGATATTTTTGATGACCGGGTTCTTCATCTCGATACTGATGCCCGAGAAAGCACTGATTAGCAGCAGCGCCCTGAAAACCATATCCAGACCAATGAGCCAGCCTTCTTTCTGGAAGATGTTTTCCATCGAAATACCATCAAAAAAAATGGCCGAAAAAAGCAGGATAGCCGTTATCTGTATCCAGAAAGCCGGTTTTTTAATTACCCGCATATTTTTTCTGTAGCGGGCATACATGGCCCCTGTAAAGACCAGGGTGAAAATGGCTGACAGGATTATTCCACTGCGGGCAATCACCAGCAATCCTCCCACCAGCAGGATAAAAATCAATAGCAATCCAATCACCGAATAGTTTTGTTTTTGTGAGTGCCGGAACAGGCTGCTCTGTGCCTGAGAAGCAAAAGAAGGAGTGACGGTATGTCGGGAGTTATTCGTAAAGCTTTTGCCGGCCCTGTAACCTGCTATGGCTGCCACAGCGCCACTGATAAGATAGATAGCCGAAATTAATCCTAAAGCCTGAATTATCGGGATGCCCCCAAGGCCTAGCTGCTTAACAGCGAAGTGATACATGTTTTTTATAAGGGCGACAATATCCCATCCGTACAAAATCAAAAAGGTCATGGCTTTCTGAAGCAGCGCGCTGAATACGGCCAGGGCTCCCCCAATCGCATAGGCGACACCGTTTTTGCCCAGGGTTCTGATGGCCAACTCCAGCAGTAAGGCCTCGGAGAGTATCCCCACCATAGGCCCCAGGATAATGGAGCTGGGCGAGAGGGATTTCATCAGGGCACATATCAGCCCGGCGCGCCAGATGATGCCGTTGGTTTTCCACAACTGAAAAAAGGATATGACCAGGTAAACGGTAATAAACGACAGTATCGTCCCGGCCAGGGGAATCTTGATGTTGTGAAGCATGCTGCCCAGCACAATTTCCACCACCGCCCACAGGCTTCCTACAACCGTAGCCTTCATCCATTTTTCTGGTATTGCTTTTTGCGGAAGGTAAGTGGTCATAGGCCCGTAAACGGATTAATGAATTGATTTCAGATTTTCTGCTTGTCCTGATCTGTTATTAATACCCTTCATTTACAAATTCTTATTGCAAATTTAGATATTGTTTTACTTTAGTCAGTAGGGTACTCTTTTTTATAGGTTTAGCTAAATAATCATTGCATCCTGCTTTAAGGAATTTTGCTTTATCACCTGCCATGGCATGGGCCGTAACTGCTATTACTGGAATATCTTCGCTGATAGCTTTAATTTGTTTAGTGGCTTCTAAGCCATCCATCACCGGCATCTTTATATCCATTAAAACAAGACTGATCTCCGGATTTTCTTTCACTTTTTCAACGGCAACTTTTCCATTCTCAGCCCTTAGTATTTCACCATTGAGCTTTTTTAAGATTGTTTTTATATATTCATAATTCAAATCATCATCCTCGGCGATAAGTATTACCGGCCTTGTGTCCCCTTCTTTTACTTTTTTCCTGTATTCTTTAGAAGGACTGCTATTGCCAACTAACACCCCAGGCAGCATAACTTTTACCTGGGTCCCTTTTTCTTTTTCAGAAGTCACCGCTATCACCCCGTTCATATATTCTATTGCGCCTTTCACTATAGATAAACCCAGGCCACTTCCTTCAAACTCCCTTGTATTCCCCATATCTTCCTGGTAAAAAGTCTCAAATATTTTTTCTTTATCCTCCATACCAACCCCCGTGTCTTCTACTGTAAATTCGCACCGGTTATTTTTCACATCATATTTTAAATAAACACTCCCTTCAGGTGTAAATTTAACGGCATTATCCACAAGTTGAAATAGCATTTTATGCAGCCACTCTTTGTCGGTGTATAACTCCGGAAAACGGGTTGCCGCTTCATATTCCAGGTTGAAGTTCACACCGGTCAGCTCATATTTCTCAGTAATTTCATTATACACCTCATTAATAAAATCCTTCACCTTAAACTTCTCATAATTAAGACTGATACTTCCCGAAACAATCTGTGCAATATCAATATAATTGGTAATGGTATTTATTAACCTGTCAGCGCTGCGGTTTACCTGATGCGAGTATTCTATCCTATCCTCATTGTTTTCAGCATGGACAACCATATCGATAAATCCAAGGATGCCATTTAATGGTGTCCTGAGTTCATGAGAGATATTGTTTATAAAGATGGTCTTCATCTTATCGCTTTGTTCTGCCTTTTCTTTGGCCAGCACTAATTCTTCATAATAGTTCTTTTTTTCAGTAATATCATCAATTACGAGAACCCTGCTTTCTTCAAATATTTTCGAAATCCGGTAATGTAAATTTGTAAGCGTTAAATTAAGATGGAGTTTTGGACTATCCGTGCGTGTAATCGTACATTCATGGTTACTGAAAGGATGTTGCTTTAGGAGTTTTACTTTACATCTTTCAGGAAATTCCATTTTGTGAACTACGTCAGTCAGATAGTTGCCTTCGATTTCTTCCTTGCTTACGTTGAATATCTCGGAGAAACGTTGATTAACACGAATAATTTTTCCATTTTTATCAATAATCAATAATACGGAGGGTATATTACTGATGATGTCTTCTAAAAACCCTTCATGTTCTTTAATAGACGTGTAACTTTTTTGAAGAGAATCCATCATTTTTTCGAACGACTTACTAAGTAACCCCACTTCATCGTTGGTTTTTATATCAGGGCATTTACTAAAATCCCCCTGAGCAATTTTTCCCGTAATTTTTGTCAAAGTATTCAACGGAGCAATAAACCGATTCACTAAAATATATGCCAATATTAAACTAAGGAATCCTCCTGTAATAGAAATGATAAGAAAGTTTCTTACTAATGATTTTCTTGATTCAATAATAATTTCTTGATTTTTTTCGCTTTCATTGGCAATATGATTAAAAAAGGTTGTAGTCGTCTGTTGCAGCTTCTCATAGATTGCATCAATTTTGAGCATCAGTTTTTCTGCTTCCTTTGAAGAACCTGGATTTTCTAACTTAAATAATTCAAGAGTCTTTTTATCTAACGAATCAAGCATCATGTTTATAGATGTTATGTAAGAAACCTCCTGCCCGGAAAATGGAAGCTGTTGTTGCTTTAGTTTCCGGTATGCTTCTAAAGTGTCCTTCTTTCGTTGATACCTTTCTTTTAACGCTTCATCTTCCGTTATAATGAAATCATGCAGAAGCATGACAAGTTCGTATGTCTTTGCCCTGAAGTTGCCTGCTGCTTCTTGTTTTGCTGCATTATTAACTATGTTGTTTTCATAGGTTTTCAGGTTTTCATAGTGATATCTGTATAATGAGAGCAGTAACAGTCCTACAACGAAAAGCAGAACAAAATAAAGTATTAATAATTTCGTTCTCAGAGAGAGGAACTCCACCCCCCCCCCCGAAGAAAGCTCTTTTTTTCATCATCCATAATTATTTAATGTTAGACCTATACACAAAAGTATATAAATTGTTCAATATCATCAAGAATAGAAAACTCTAGCCTCAGATGACGTTATCTGCCTGGTTTTAGTATGTTTACACTCACATGTTCCAAATCACCCGTTGAAAAGGCCTCCATATATACCTTAACGGGTACACTAACACATGCACCAACCGGGTAAATGGGAAAAGAATGAGCAGCAGGTAAAATCCGGTGATGTGCACTTTTATCATCCAGGGTGCGGCACTTACGGCTTGTATATCGGGATTCAAAGTAAAAACGGATTTGATATAGGGAGTAATTACAGCTGCAAACCAGGCCGATCCCCAGCGGTGAGAGAAAGCAATAGCAATCCCGAAAAGAATCTCAAAAAGCAATACCCCTTCGAGTATCCAGTCCATAGTAGTTGTCAGCTTGCGTAGTCTGCTGTTTATTAGTCTTCGTAGTATGAGTAATATCATACCGGTTAAAGTAATGAAACCGGCAATTAAGGCAGTGATTTCTATGATTAGAATACGTGCCGGTTGACTATTCAAAGCAATAATACTTTTTGGAAACAAAAATCCGACAAGGTGCCCGAAAAATAGAAGTATCACTCCCCAGTGAAAGGCTTGTGAACCATAAAACAATTTCCGGCTTTCTAAAAATTGAGAGGATAAAGAAGAGTAAACAAATTTTGAATAGTGGTATCTGTAGATAGTTCCAACCAAAAAAACGAATACAGCCATGTAAGGCAGTACGACAAACAGAAAAGTGTTTAAAAAATTCATGATTCTCTGGTTTATTGGTTTTTCATTTCATTATGGATATCTTTTGCATAGTCTTCCCCAGGA
>JAIPAH010000196.1 GCA_021740175.1 Bacteroidales bacterium | reverse complement strand
GGGAGCGTGAAAGCCAGGGGCAGACTGCCCAGCAAAACAAAGCGGTTGAGGGTGAAAAACGTTTCGTTGCGCAGGAAAGCCCGGTAGAAAAGATAAACCAGGGCTAATACAATCGCCGATTCGAGGTGGTATGTGAGGAATTCATTCATTGTTCTTTCTTTTTACGTTCGATTTCTTTTTCCATCATCTCTTTGATGGCTTCCAGGTCTTTGACCGATACCGAATCATCCTTAGTAAAGAAGGAAGCCAACTGTTTGTAGGAATTTTCGAAGTAGCGGCTCAGAAAGCCTTTCAAAAAATTCCAGCGATACTCTTCGCGGGAAATCAAAGGGTAGTACTTATGTCCCCTGCCATGACTTTCATGTCCGACAAAACCCTTCTTTTGAAGAATGCGCACGATGGTGCTCACTGTATTATAGGCCGGTCTGGGTTCTTCCATTTGACTTAGGATATCGTTGACAAATCCCGATCCCAAATCCCACAGCTTTTGCATGACTTCTTCTTCGGCTTTGGTTAATTCTTTCATTCCTTTTGGGTTTTAAATTTTAACTAAAAATTTAGTTGTTTATTGTACGAAAATATAACTAAAATTTTAGTTATGCAAGTTTTTATCAAAAAAATGTAAGACCCGAATTACATTTGTATTAAAATAGGGGAAATGAATTTCATAACTGTCTCACTAATAGTAAACCCAAATAAACCTCCTGACTTATGAAAAAATTAAGGATTCCCATTATCAATTTGATGCTTTTTTTAGTAAGCACTAGTATGGTTGCGCAACAGTGGCAATGGGACTGGGCAGCAACATCTACACAAAAAAGCGAGCATTCCTGGCAATATATTTTAGGTTCTGATTTCCATAACAATGTTTACATTACTACCCGATATTCAGACTCAGTCTTTATCGGTGATACAGCTTTCATTCATGATATTGGCTTTTATCAATGGCCTAATTTAGCCTTGGCAAAATATAATGGTCAAGGAGAATTTCAACAAGCAATGAATATATATTCTCCGGCAAAAGCAACCATGTCTCATTTAAACGCCACTACTGACAGCGAGGAAAACTTATATTTGGCATTTGATTTTAGAGAAAATGTATCTCTACAAGATACTATATTAAGTGCACCTAGTGAAACCAACGCTATTTTATTAGCAAAATTTTCGTCAACTTTCGAGATGCAATGGTTCAAATTTATAAATACAAGTGCAAATGATAATGCTAGAGGACTGAAATGCACAATAGATAATTATATTTATTTATTAACAGAGCATAATATTTATAGCTCTAATGATGATGCTGCAAAAAATCCAGGCGGGGATTCTTCCGAAAGAATCACTGCTTTAAGTACAATTTCGAAGGTTAATCCGGATGGTAGCTATTTATGGCAATATGACATCCAAAATGTTGACAGCCATAGAAGCTTCGCTTTACAGGATGCCTCCGATAATCTAACAATCGCTGGAAATACCAAAAAGGATTTGGTCTATCGACACGATACTATTTTTCATCCAAATCCTGATAATACCCGCCCTTTTATCTTAGAGATTGACTCTACCGGAACTTTGCGATCTGGTACAATTCTCGATTGGCATATTTCATTGACGGACGGTGTTCACGATGCTTTCGGAAATTTCTTTTTTACTGGTTTTTTGTGGGAATCAATTGTTTTTGGTGGTGATACAATAAACCCCGCTGTGCCGGACGCAAAAATCATAGCAAAATTGGACGATAACTATGATCCTTCATGGGCTACTTCTGCAGAATGTACCTCAGGACATGGGACTCCGAAGTTCTATCTTGATACATATCAGGATACCCTGTTTTTTGCTGCTGAAGGCCGTGGAATATTGACAGTATTTGATACGACTTTTGATGTCGGGGCATATTATGATGTGCTGGCCGGTCAGATAACACCTGAAGGACAACTTAACGGATATACTGTTTCCAATACTACTCGGGGATTCAGAACCTTAGATTTTCAACTGGATAATTGTCATAACTTTTTGGTATCCGGCTGGTTGAAGGGAAAGCTTTTTATGGAGCAGGACACCATCCAGAATTATTCGCTGGCATTTGAAGATGGTGCTCTGGCTGGTATTAGCCGACATCGACCAGAGCAAAATCCGCTTGGAGCGGATACTTTAGTTTGTGATAGTGTTATTCTTGAAGCTCCCCCAGGATATACTTACTATTATTGGAACGATTCTATATGTAGTGATAATTCTATAAAAATTGAAGAATCAGGGATATATACACTTGAGTATGCCAATGAAGACGGTTGTTGGCGAAGAGACACCATTTATGTGGATGTACAGCCGGGTTTTGAAGTGAATTTGGGAAAAGATACCACCCTGGCGCCACAGGATACACTGGTTTTATCCGTTTCCGATACATTGGAGAGCTATCTATGGTCTGATGGGTCCCCAGGAGATTCATTGGTCATTCCCGGTGATATCGTCGGGACGGATGGAATCGATGTGTGGGTACAGGCAACAAAAGGGGTATGTACTTCCACTGATACGCTCCATATCGAAAGCAGTGCATCTATACCCGAACTAACGGAGATCGGCGTAACACTACATCCTAATCCAGTAAAAGACAAGCTTTATATTAAAACGGGTAAGCAAATTGAAAAAATCGAATTACTCAATTCCCAGGGAAGGCAGCTAAGAAAAATAAGTTATCCAAACCAGATAAATAATCCTGTCATACTTGATATGTCGCCATATAATAAAGGTATCTATTTTATTAACGTAAAACTGGAAAAAGAAATAGGAGTTGGAAAGGTAATTAAGCTTTGATTGAAATGTTCCCTATTGATCAGGTTCGTGGGGTGGATTCATCAAATGGATCTCTTTTCCTATTTTCTGGTTTGCACAGATAAAAGAATTGCAAGGTTTTTGTCCTCCAGTCATCTGTTTATCGAAATAGATCGTCACCGTAATGTCCCATTGTCCCATTTTGGAGATAAATTATCCTTTTGGCCCTTTTCCTGATACTATGATTTAAACTTTAAAAACATTAATGGCTAATATCAACCACTAAACGAGAAAGGTAGCTCAGGAAACATTAAAAAATTCCCTTCTTACACAACTTTTTTGATCGGTTTAGAGTCTTATAATTACAAAAGGCAGGTATCCTGCGCTAAAATTTTTGGTTAACTATTCGAAGGGGGCTCGTGATCGGGCCCCTTTTTTATTACATCCGTTCGGGCACCTCAATCCCCAGTAATCCCATTGCATTGCGGATAACCCCGGCGGTGAGTTCCGACAGGCTCAAACGAAAGCCAACCTGTTCCGGAGTTTCGGCTGAAAGGATAGATACCTCCTGGTAAAACTGGTTAAATTCCCGAACCAATTCATAGGCATAATTCGCAATCAGCGCCGGACTGTAATTTTTGGAAGCCTGCTTAACTACAATGCGGAAATCATACAAACGCTTAAGAATGACCTTTTCACGCGGATGAATGGAAGGGATCGTTGTAAATTCATCGGAAGCTCCCTTTTCCTTCGCTTTTCGCATAACGGATTTTATCCGGGCATGGGCATATTGAATGAAAGGGCCTGTATTCCCGTTAAGGTCGATGGATTCTTCCGGGTTAAAAGTCATGTTCTTTTGGGGATCAACTTTCAGGATGAAATACTTCAGAGCTCCCATACCAATGGTGTGGTAAAGCTTTTCGGCTTGTTCAGCGGTCAGGCCTTCAATTTTTCCCAATTCCTGTGTGGTCTCTTTTGCCCGGGTAATCATCTCCTCCATCAAATCATCGGCATCCACGACCGTTCCTTCCCGCGACTTCATTTTCCCTTCAGGCAATTCGACCATGCCGTAGGAAAGATGCTTCACTTTTCCGTACCATTGGTAGCCCAGCTTTTTCAGCAAGCGGCTGAGCACATCAAAGTGATAAATCTGCTCATTCCCAACAACGTAAATCATTTCATGCGGGTTGTAGTCACTGTAGCGCAACACCGCGGTTCCCAGGTCCTGGGTCATGTAAACGGAAGTGCCGTCGGAGCGCAACAAAAGTTTCTCATCCAGTCCTTCTTCCGAAAAATCCGCCCAAACCGATCCATCCTCTTTTTTGAAAAGAATACCCTTTTCCAGACCTTCCCGGACAATATTTCTTCCCAGCAGGTAGGTGTCCGATTCATAATAAATTTTATCAAAATCCACTCCCAAACGCTTATAGGTCTTGTCAAAACCTTTATAAGCCCAATCATTCATTTTTCTCCACAGCGCTACGGTTTCGTTATCTCCCGCTTCCCATTTTTTAAGCAACTCCTGAGCCTCCAGTAAAAGGGGAGCATTCTTCTTTGCTTCCTCTTCGCTTTTTCCCTGCTGTGTCATTTCGTTGACCTGTTGCTTATAAGCCATATCAAACATGACATAGTACTTCCCGATAAGGTGATCGCCTTTCATGCCGGCTTGCTCCGGCGTCTCACCTTCTCCCCATTTTTGCCAGGCCAGCATGGATTTGCAAATGTGGATACCGCGGTCGTTTACCAGGTTGACCTTAGCGGTGTTGTATCCATCAGCTTCCAGGATATTAGCTATGGAATAACCGATAAGGTTGTTTCGTACATGACCCAGGTGCAGGGGTTTGTTAGTATTCGGGGAAGAATATTCAATCACAACCGGCACTTCTACTTCCAAATCTTTAGCGAGTCCAAAATCCGCATTGTTTCTTTCGTTTTTCACAAAATCCAACCAGAAATCATTGCTAAGCTCCAGGTTCAGGAAACCTTTTATGACATTAAAACCGGCGATCGCTTCCAATCTCTCAGCCAGCTTTTCGCCCAATTCATTGGCGGTTTGTTCGGGTGATTTTTTTGAAAAGCGTGCTATGGGGAATGTGACGATCGTAAAATCCCCTTTAAACTCGTTACGGGTTTTCTGGATAATGATTTTATCCGTTGCCGGTTCCTCGTCATAAAGTTCCTTTATAAGCTCCGCAGTAGCTTGCGCCAGTCGTTGTTCCATCTTTCTTACAGATTCATTAAAAATTTCATGCAAAAGTACAAGAAAATAGGATGTCGTGAAAGAAAAGCGGTTATTGGCGTTTTAACCGGGATGAGTTTTAGCTTGCTTCATTTCACTCCTAAATTCTCCCGCCTAAAGGACGGGACAGGCCCTGAAGGGGACTTGAAGAGGGTTATATAATTACGTCTCTTGTTTGATGAAAAATTAAATAAGCTTCAATCGTCATCGTGTCGCAAAAAACACCATACAGCTTCCCTCTTAAAGCCTCCCTTCCCCACCTTCATTTCATTTCGGCGGGGCACGGCCCTGCCTTCATTTCATTTCGGCGGGACGCGGCAGGGAGGTTTGGAGGGTGATAGCTGGTAAATTGAATTCTTTAAAAAAGCCTTCTTATCTTTTAACTCCCTACCTATCACCCCTAAATCCCCTGAAGGGGACTTGAAGAGGGTTATATAATTACGTCTATTGTTTGATGAAAAATTAAATAAGCTTCAATCGTCATCGTGTCGCAAAAAACACCATACAGCTTCCCTCTTAAAGCCTCCCTTTCCCGCCTTCATTTCATTTCGGCGGGACACGGCAGGGAGGTTTGGAGGGGGAAAGCAGGTAGCTATATTTAAAAAAGTCAGTCCTTCTTATTAAATTCGGGAGTATTTTCTTATTTTGGTCTATATTGTAATTAACTCATCTCATGAAAAAGCAACGCATTCAAAGAACCATGTTTTATGGGGCCAAAGCTCACCTTTTTATAAAAGCAAAAGAATTGAGAAAAAATATGACTCCTGCTGAGCAAAAGCTTTGGGATAGATTACGAAAAAAACAATTGGGTGTAAGGTTCAGAGCTCAACATCCTATAGAGCGTTTCATAGTAGATTTTTATTGTCATCAATTAAAATTAGTAATTGAAGTTGACGGTGATATTCATAATTTTCAAAATGAATATGACCTCGGAAGAAATATTGAAATAGAAAAATACGGGATTAAAGTTTTACGTATAAAAAACTCTCAAATAGAGACAAATATAACCTAAATTGAGCGATTTTAGTGAAAAAAAGAAAAAGATAGGCTGCGCATTTCACTGAAAATGTGTAATTTAGTGGTATTAAATCAAAAAAACAACACATCACCAATTAGGTGTACAACACTATCTTTTATGGGTACT
>JAIPAH010000195.1 GCA_021740175.1 Bacteroidales bacterium | reverse complement strand
ATGAAACAAATTGCTTCCCAGGCGTACTTTCCGGTCGGAAAAAAATTGGGTGGATTGCGCCTGGATGGTTTTATTGGTTTTCACCAGCCGGGTGATTAATCCGAACCAAAATACCGCCATGGCGATGTGCGGAAAATACGTAAACAGAAGGTTGTTAAAATAATGTTCCATAGCTCAAATTCTTTAATGACAATTCGTACAATCGTTGTTACCGCCGAAAGTTACGGGCTTCTCTTCATATTCTTCATCCAGGTCCATAGGTTTCTGGCTTCGGATGATTTTGTTTACGGTTTCCCTTTCGGGATTTTTTGCCGGAAGTTCCAGTATCGCTGAAAGCACGTGTTGATACATATTGTTTTTCTCATGTAGCTTTTCAAAAATCCGGGCGATGACATTAATGGGCTCGGCCAGCAATGTTGTAGCCCGTTGCGTATCCAGCGTAGCCAAAAACTCCAGGAATACCGGCAAATGGTCGGGAAGCTCATGGGTGGCTATCTCCAGCCCGTTTTCCCTGTAAAAACTAATCAAATCGACCATAGCCTGCCCCCGGTCTTTTGAGTCGCCCTGAACATGCTCGAAAAGATGCAGCGAGGCTGCCCTGGAATAGTCGAACAACTGGACGTAATGAGCCTGCCAGTCGGTAAGTTCCTGGCTGGAGAAATATTTAGTGAATTCTTCTATCCCTTTAATAGCCTCTTCCGGGAGTAACTTTTCATCTCTAAGTTCACCACCAATCTCTTCAAGAAACTCCTGAAGTTCGGAAGTAGGGTAAGAGAGTAGCAGGGATAATATTTTGTAGGTTTTTATCATTATTAAAATCCTCCGAATAGGTTTTTGAATTTTCCGGTACCGCAGCCTTTGTCATCCGAGAAACCGCATTCCGATTTATCTCCGAACACATCTTCCGCATATTCCTTATGGGAGGTAGGAATCACAAAACGGTCTTCGTAGTCAGCGATGGCCATGTAGCGGTACATTTCCTCCACCTGGGCGGGCGTAATATCCAGTCCTTTAAGCACATCATCCCCGGTTTGCTGCTCAACGGTTTTTGTTCGCATGTAAGCCCGCATAGCCAGCATTTTCTTTAGCGCTTGTTTTATGGGTTCCACGTCTCCTGCGGTAAACATGTTGGCCATGTATTTATTGGGGATGCGTAGCGAATCTACATCCGGGAGAATACCGTTATGGCCGAGTTTACCACTGTCGGCGGCCGATTGTATCGGCGAAAGCGAAGGGACGTACCACACCATGGGTAGTGTGCGGTATTCCGGGTGCAATGGAAAAGCTACTTTCCAATCCATCGCCATTTTGTAGACCGGCGATTTTTGGGCTGCTTCTATAAAATTGTGAGGAATGCCCTGGTTTTCAGCTTCTTTAACAATTTCAGGATCGTTCGGATCCAGGAAGATATCCAGATGGGCCTGGTAGAGTTGTTGCTCATCTTCGTGCGAAGCGGCTTCTTTTACTTTTTCGGCATCATATAACATGACGCCTATATAGCGTATTCGCCCCACACATGAATCGGAGCAAAGCGTTGGTTCTCCGGCTTCAATTTTCGGGTAACATAGGGTGCATTTCTCCGATTTCCGGGTCTGCCAGTTAAAATAAATTTTCTTATACGGACACGCGCTTACACACTGGCGCCATCCCCGGCAGCGGTCCTGGTCTATCAACACAATGCCGTCTTCCTCCCGTTTGTAAATGGCCCCTGAAGGACAGGCTGCCACACAGGAAGGATTGATGCAGTGCTCGCACAGCCGCGGAAGATACATCATAAATGAATTCTCGAATTCCCCGTAAATCTCCTTTTGAATGTCCTCGAAGTTTTGCTCGCGGCTTCTCTGATTGTAGCTACCCCCCAGGTTGTCTTCCCAATTGGGGCCGTATTCGATTTTTTCCATTCGCTTGCCGCTAATCATGGAATAGGGCCGCGCTGTTGGGGGCGTCTTAAACTTCGAATTTTTATGAAGAATGGAGTAGTTGAAAGTGAAAGGTTCATAATAGTCATCCAGCTTCGGCATGTAGGGATTGGCGAAGATGTTTTTCGCAATGCCTCTTTTGTTTCCCATTTTGGGCTGTAGTGCTTTTTTCTTCAATTCCCAACCCCCTTTCCATTTTTGCTGGTTTTCCCAATCATGGGGATATCCCTGGCCGGGTTTTGTCTCCACGTTATTGAACCAGGCATACTCCATGCCTTTGCGGGATGTCCATACGTTTTTACATGTTACCGAGCAGGTGTGACACCCGATGCATTTATCGAGATTCAACACCATTCCTATTTGTGCGCGTATCTGCATAGCTGGTTGATTTTACGATTCATCGGTTTCTTCTTCATCTTTCCATTCCACTTTATCCATTTTACGGATGACCACAAACTCATCGCGGTTTGAGCCGATGGTTCCGTAATAGTTAAAGCCATAACTTAATTGGGCATACCCTCCAATCATATGGGTAGGTTTCAGGCTGAGCCGTTCTACGGAGTTATGTACCCCGCCGCGGTTGCCGGTAAATTGATTTACGGGCATATTGACGGTGCGCTCCTGGTTGTGGTACATAATCAGTGCGCCTTCCGGGACGCGCTGCGACACAATCAACCGGGCCGCCGAAGCGCCGTTACTGTTGAAAACTTCCACCCAGTCGTTGTCTTCCAGGTTGATTTTGGCAGCATCTTTTTCACTCATCCATACTACCGGTCCTCCGCGTCCGAGTGTCAACATCAGGAGGTTATCCGACCAGGATGAGTGTATTGTCCACTTATTGTGCGGCGTCATCATGTTGATGACGAGATAATTATCGTCTTTTTTAGCTTGATCAAGGATATGATGCACCGACTTGGTATTGATGGGTGGTTTATAGCACACCAGGCTTTCGCCGAATGCCTGCATCCACGGATGGTCCTGGTAAAGCGTCTGTCGTCCGGTCAGGGTTCTCCAGGGTATCAGTTCGTGAACGTTCGTATATCCGGCGTTGTAAGAAACTTCCTCGGAATCGATACCACTCCAGATAGGGGAGGTGATGATTTTCCGGGGTTGTGATACGAGGTTTTTGTAGCGGATTTTTTCCTCCGCACGCCCTTCCACAAGATGGGTGTGTCTTCGCCCCGTGGTTTGCTCAAGCGCCTTCCATGCTTTGTTGGCTACGTTACCATTAGTTTCGGGAGCCAGTGAGAGGATAACCTCGGCAGCATCGATATCACTTTCAATCCGGGGCCGGCTATTAGTATCTCCCTGGTTATCTGAGATTTTATTCAATTTTTTAAGCAGCTCCACTTCCTCTTCTGTGTTCCAACTGATGCCTTTTGCTCCGTTACCGGCATTCTCCATGAGTGGCCCCAGCGAAGTAAACCGGTTGTAGGTCTCCGGATAGTTGCGTTCCACGCCCACGATTTTCGACATATTTTTACCGGGTTTCAGTTGCCGCCCGGATTCTTTCCAATTTTCAGCCGTAGCAGTTTCCGAGGTTTCCATCGGAGTATCATGCTGGAGCGGCAGCAGGACAATGTCTTTTTCTTTGCCCAGATGTTTTGGAACAATCTCAGAGAATTTCTTTGCCAGCCCTTTAAAGATATCCCAGTCTGTTCGCGAGCCCCAAACGGGGTCTACAGCGCTGGCAAAAGGATGAATAAACGGATGCATATCCGATGTGCTCAGATCATTCTTTTCGTACCAGGAAGCTGCGGGTAATACGATATCGGAGTGCAGCGCTGTGGTCGACATACGGAAATCCAGTGTTACCAATAGGTCCAGCTTCCCTTGTGGGGCTTGCTCATGCCACTTCACCTCTGAGGGAATCTTCTCGCCGCTCTCCTTAAGGTCGGGACCTGACACGCTGTTTTGGGTGCCCACCAGGTGCTTCATGAAATATTCCATCCCTTTGGCACTGGAGCCGAGAAGGTTGGAACGCCACACAAACAGGTTACGGGGAAAGTTTTTCGGATTATCGGGGTCTTCGCTGGCGATGCTGATGTCACCGCTTTTGAGTTTTTCTGTAATGTATTCAGCGGGTTCTTTTCCTTCTTTTTCAGCTTCTTTTGTCAGATTCAGCGGGTTTTCATTTAACTGCGGGGAGGACGGCAGCCAGCCCATGCGTTCGGCTTTTACGTTGCAGTCGATCATCGATTTTTCCGCCCACTCCGTCTTATCCGCAAGCGGGGAGATGAGCTCTGAGAGACCCACTTTTTCATACCGCCATTGGTCGGTGTGCATGTAGAAAAACGATGTGGTATTCATCTGCCGCGGCGGCCGATTCCAGTCCAGGGCAAAAGCCAGGGGTAGCCAGCCGGTTTGGGGCCTTACCTTTTCCTGGCCCACATAGTGTGCCCAGCCCCCTCCGGACTGCCCTACGCATCCGCATAGTACCAACATATTGATAGCACTGCGGTAAATCATATCCGTATGGAACCAGTGGTTTACGCCCGCTCCGATAATTATCATGGATTTTCCGTGGGTTTTGGCAGCGGTATCCGCAAACTGGCGGGCTGTGGTAACGGCTTGATCACGGGAGACACCGGTGATTTTTTCCTGCCATGCCGGGGTGTAAGGCTGCTCTTCATCATATCCTTTGGCAGCGTTTTCATCTTCCAGTCCGCGATCCAGTCCATAATTGGCGGCCAAAAGGTCAAAGACCGTACAGTAATAAAAATCTCCTTCTTTACCCGAAGCTTTTTTGACTGGGATCTTTCGGTGAATGATGTCTTCATGTCCCGTGGAACTGAAGTGACTGTGCTTGTAAGTGTCTCCGCCGAAATAGGGAAAAGCGACTTCAGTAGTTTCGTCATGATTGTCGATCAGCGAAAGCTTTGGACTGATTTCATTACCGTTGCGGACGTCCTTCAACTCCAGGTTCCATTGCTGGCTCTTGTCCCACCGCGAACCGATTGTACCGTTGGGTACGGCAAAATCCGACGAATTCTCATCGAAAAGCACCGGCTTCCAATCCGGACTTGTAGTGATGTCCAAGTCTTCCGCAAATTCATTGGCCCTAATCACCTGTCCGGGCACAAAACGCCCCTCTTTCTTTTCTATTTTCACCAAAAAAGGCAGATCGCTGTATCTTTTCACATAATCATCGAAATAGGGTGTTTTTTGATCCAGGAAAAATTCTTTTAAGATGACATGTCCCATTGCCATACCCAGAGCAGCATCGGTTCCCTGTTTGGGCTTCATCCAGAGGTCCGAAAACTTAGCCGCATCGTTGTAATCGGGGGAGATGTTGATGGTTTTGGTGCCTTTGTAGCGTACCTGCGTGTAAAACGGAGCATCCGGTGTTCGGGTGAGGGGGACATTTGAGCCCCACAGCATCAGGAAAGAAGAATTATACCAGTCCGCACTTTCGGGGACGTCGGTTTGTTCGCCCCAGGTTTGAGGAGAAGCCGGCGGAAGATCACAATAAAAATCGTAGAAACTCAGCACCGTTCCTCCCAGCAAGCTAAGATAGCGCGTTCCGGAAGCATAGCTGACCATTGACATGGCCGGGATGGGGGTGAACCCGGCAATGCGATCGGGGCCGTATTTTTTGATAGTGTGGATATTAGAGGCAGCAATGATTTCATTCACTTCCTCCCAGTCAACACGGACAAAACCGCCTAAACCCCGCTCTGCTTTGTATTTTTCGGAGATGTGGCTGTCATCCGTCACCGCTTGCCAGGCTTTTACCGGGTCGCCTTCTTTTTCCCTGGCTTCGCGATAAGCTTTTACCAAAGAGGCTCTAATCATGGGATGTTTTACGCGGTTGGCACTGTAGAGATACCAGGAGTAGCTGGCTCCGCGGGGACATCCCCGCGGTTCGTGGTTGGGCATCCCCGGGCGGGTTTCCGGGTAATTGGTGTGCTGCATCTCCCAGGTTACCAACCCGTTTTTCACATAGATTTTCCACGAACATGACCCTGTGCAGTTAACTCCATGGGTAGACCGTACCACTTTATCGTGCTGCCAGCGATTGCGATAGAAGCTTTCCCACTTGCGGCTTTCCTCAGTGGTGGCAATGTGTTGATCCTGCGTTTTACTTACATTTTTGCTGAAATAGAACAGCTTGTTTAAAAGGTTCATAACCCGGTTTTTTTGGTTTTAACATTTCTAAGGTCTTCTGAATTTTCAGCCACACTTTCCAGGGCCATGCCCTGTACTATTCTGAACTGCCCTTCTTTTTC
>JAIPAH010000194.1 GCA_021740175.1 Bacteroidales bacterium | reverse complement strand
TTTCCTCAAGCGTGGATTGCTTTGTCAGCTCCATCAGGCTTGATTTTGTTATTGTATGTTTAAATTTCAGTTGTTTAATGTCCTTTTGCAGCGTTTCTATTGTACTCACCTGTTTTTGCCCGTAGTAGGTGTTGCCTATTATTATAAGAGCGAGAGTTACTATATAAATCAACAGGGGTACTGTTTTTTTCAGGTTTATCTGCTGGATTAACTGTCCCGTCAGAAATGCGAAGAAATAATTTAGTAAACCCTCTTTATTATGCGCTTTTCCCTCCATACATTTACTTTTTTTCAGCAATTCTGAGTTTTGCACTTCGAGCCCGTGGATTATTTATCACTTCCGCCTGCGTTGGCGTTATCGGTTTCCTTGTGATTACCCTCATTGGGGTTAATGGCTGTCCGTAAAAGTCTTTTTCAATAGATCCTTCGAAATTTCCTGCCCTGAAAAAATTCTTTACCAGCCGGTCTTCCAGGGAGTGATAAGAAATGACAACCAGCCTCCCGCCGGTTTTCAGCATCTCTAATGAGCTGGTGAGCATCTGCTTAAGCGTGGCGAGTTCTTCGTTGACTTCAATGCGCAAGGCCTGAAATACCTGGGCGAGGTATTTGTTCTCCCGGTTTTTTGGGGAGCATTTTTTGGCCGCTTCAGCTAATTGAGCGGTGGTGGATATGGGTTGTTCCTTGCGCCGGCTGTCAATGACGTTAGCCAAATGGGAAGCATTTTTTATCTCCCCGTACTCTTTGAAAAGGTGGCGCAGATTTTCTTTGGAGTAGCGGTTAAGGATATCTGCGGCACTCCATTCCGCCTGCTGATTCATTCTTAAATCCAGGGGTCCGTCAAAACGGGTGGAGAATCCTCTTCGGGGACTGTCAAATTGAAAGGAAGATACCCCGAGATCGGCAAAGATTCCATCGACGGGTTGGGCTTTATAAAGCTTTAGGAAATTTTTTATATACCGGAAATTACTATTTACCAGGATAAGTCGATCGTCGCCAATATTATTATTGAGTGCCTCAGGGTCCTGGTCGAAGGCCAGGAGGGTTCCTGCTTCGCTTAACTGGCCGATGATGGCGCGTGCATGGCCCCCACCACCGTAAGTAGTATCCACATAAATACCATCCGGCTTAATCGCCAGGGCTTCGATGCTTTCTTTACACATCACCGGCTCATGATATTTGTTAGCTGCTTCACGCATTTTTTTTGTCTAAGGCACTGTTCGTTAATTCATCAAAGTTTTCCGGTAATTCGGTATATTTCTCATAGAGCTGCACATCCCATATTTGAACCATATCAATAATCGGAGCAACAATGACCTCTTTATTAATCTTGCTGTAGTCGATGAGTCGGGTGGGTAGTAAAAGGCGGTTGGCTTTGTCAAGATATACGAGCTCATGACCTTTCAAAAAACGTATCAGGTATTCCTGGACATCCGGGCGGAAACGGTCCATCTTTTTGAGCTCTTGC
Source organism: Bacteroidales bacterium (assembly GCA_021740175.1). Classification (GTDB taxonomy): domain Bacteria; phylum Bacteroidota; class Bacteroidia; order Bacteroidales; family JAIPAH01; genus JAIPAH01. Next base: position 4,697 of record JAIPAH010000194.1, on the reverse strand, counting down.
ATAATTTCATTCCAATTCTCTTTAGGATAGAGATCAATACATGGGTATTTCAGGTTGGGCTTTACGATAAACTGATCGGAGTCTTCACTTCCTTCAAGCTGTTTGATAAGCTTGGTAGGAAGCGTGAGACGATGTTTATCGTCCAGTTTACAGGTTGCATTGCCAAAAAGATCCGCCATGTCGTTTGCTGGTTTTATCTTATTCCAAAATTACAAAATTATCCCATTTTTTACCACTAATTTGCAAATTTTTACATAAATTCCCACAAATTTTTAAAACACAATATATCAGTCTTTTATAAAAATCCGCTTATAGTTTGTCTTCAGAGTTCCCGCATTCAGTGGATTGACAAATAAAAATACCATAAAAAACTTAAAATCAGTGGAAAAGGATGTTAATTGTTGTTGATAAAATTTTTTGAGAAATTTGAATTATGTTTAGAAATATTAGAGGAGTGGGAATGGATGGTGGAAGAGGGGATGTTTGTTTTCAGAAAAAAATGGGCTAAATTTGTATAATAATGAAATAGCAACGTACTGGAAACAGGGTGGAGGAAAGCGCCTGAAAACAAGAGCATTTAATTGATAGCATGGATAAGGAAGAGGAGAAGAATTCGGTAGCCACAAAGATGGATTATGTTAATTTGCGGGAGGTCATGGCCAATAAAAACCCAAAACTCCCCAAATTATTACCCCATTTTCTTTTACGATATTTGGAGCGGGTGATTCATGTGAAAGAGATCAATAGTTTTCTGGCCCAGGAGGGCCATCGTTTCGGACTGGATTTTGTTGATGCGATAATAGAAAACTTCGGGGCTAAGGTACAAGTCGAAGGCATGGAAAATATTCCCGAGGACGGACGTTTGATTTTCGCTTCCAATCACCCACTGGGTGGTCTTGATGGAATAGCTCTTATCCAGGTAGTTGGCAAAAAGCATAAGGAGGTATTATTTCCGGTCAATGATATTTTGATGAATATCTCGAATTTGAAGGAGCTTTTTATTCCTATTAACAAACATGGGAGTAATGCGGAGAATGCACGGATTATTGATAATACTTTCGCCGGCGATAAAACAATTTTGTATTTTCCTGCAGGGCTCTGCTCGCGTAAGCAAAAAGGTAAAATTGTTGACCTTGAATGGCACAAAACATTTGTAACCAAAGCCAGGAAGCATCAGCGCGATGTAGTGCCGGTTTATATCGAAGGCCGAAACTCCAACTTTTTCTATAACCTTGCCAATCTCAGGACCAAGTTGGGCATAAAGGCTAATATTGAAATGCTTTATTTGGCGGATGAGATGTTTAAACAAAAGAATCAGGTGATATTCATTAAATTTGGGAAACCTATTCCGCATAGCACGTTTGATCGCTCCAGAAAAGATAAGGAATGGGCGAAATATGTGAAGAGGATTGTCTATCAACTTGGTAACAGGCACATTGAAGAATAAAAACGACCACAAATGCAGGAAATCATTAAGGCCGTTGACCGGCAGGTATTGAAATCAGAGTTAACGAATGAGAAATTCGTAAGGAAAACGAACAATGGAGAGCGGGAGATATATGTTGTGACTCATCATAATTCACCCAATTTAATGCTTGAAGTGGGAAGACTGCGGGAGATTTCTTTTCGTGAAGCCGGTGGCGGAACGGGTAAAGAAGCAGATATTGATTTTTATGACAGGGCGGAAGTGCCTTTTAAACAGTTAATAGTCTGGGATAATGACGATGAAGAAATAGTGGGGGGTTACCGCTTCATAGAAGGATACAAAATACCGCTTGATAAAAATAATGTGCCCTTGAGTGCAACATCAAAGCTCTTTCACTTTTCGGATGTCTTTATAAGCAATTATTTGAACCAAACCATCGAATTGGGCAGGAGTTTTGTTCAGCCCCGTTATCAGCCTAATGTCGATCGCCGCAAGGGTTTATATTCACTGGATAACCTCTGGGATGGCCTGGGGGCTCTGATTATCGATAATCCGGAGAGCAAGTATTTTTTCGGTAAATTTACTATGTATCCGTCTTTCGATCGCTATGCGCGCGACGTAATCCTTCATTTCCTGCATTATTATTTTCTCGATGAGGAAAATCTGGTATATGCCTACGAACCATTGGGTATTGAGCATGATATCCATCAACTGAATTCCCTTTTTACATTCGATTCTTATGAAAATGATTACCGAAAAATGGTTCAGGAAGTGAGAAACCAGGGAGAAAATATTCCTCCTTTGGTTAATTCTTACATGAATCTTAGTCCCACGATGAAAGTCTTCGGCACTGCGTTGAATCCTTCCTTTGGTAATGTAGAAGAAACGGCTATACTTATAAAGATTGAAGATATTTACGAAAGCAAAAAGAAACGCCACATTTCTAATTATAAAAACACTCATGAAGAATGAAGTTAATGAAATAGCTTTTCTTAAAAGTTGTAAAGATCCCGGGGACTATCCGAAACGCTTTATTCCTGAGTACGCTTTTATAGGCCGGAGTAATGTAGGGAAATCTTCCTTAATCAATATGCTGGTTAACAGGAAAAACATAGCCCGAATTTCTAACACTCCGGGCAAAACCCAATTGGTGAATTTTTTCCTGGTGAATGACTCCTGGTACCTTGCCGACCTGCCGGGATACGGCTATGCCAAACGTTCGAAAAAAGAACGGGCAGCCTGGGAAAAAATGATTAGCACCTACCTGCTTAGCCGCAAAAACCTTATCAATATTTTTCTCCTGGTGGATGCGCGCCATGAGCCCCAGGAACTGGATACCCGGTTTATGAAAAACCTGGCGTCGAACCAACTTCCTTTTACCATCATTTTTACCAAAACCGATAAGCTGAAACCCCAGGAATTAGAACGGAACCTGGAGAATTATCTCACAGAATTATCCGAAGATTGGGAGGAAATCCCTCCTTATGTTGTAAGTTCGGCTATAACAGGTAAAGGGAGGGAAGAGTTGCTGGATATCATCCGTGAGAATAATAAGCTTTTTGCTGATCAACAATAGATGATTTTGCTATCGGTGAGCAAAAAAAGATTTTGTCGGATAAACCAAAAAAAGCCACGAATTCACGAATAATAACTCGCAAACCCGTGGCTTCAGGTTTTATCGAATGCTTATAAGTTTATCGCCTCTCGTATTCTATTAAAAGCTGGTGTTTGACGATTTTATCGCCGACATTCACATGAATCGCTTTTACTTTCCCCTGGGCCGAAGCCATGATCACATTGTCCATTTTCATGGCTTCAAACGACATGACAATATCACCCAGTTCCACATTGTCGCCCACTTTTACATTGATGTTAGTGATAGTGCCCGGCAGTTGTGCCAGTTGCTTGTCCGGTGAGGTCGGCACATATTTTTTCTGAGATTTGTATTTTTCGCTGAGGAGGGTTTTGTATTTAAAACGCTCCACAGTAAAATCTACGAATTCTTCTTTAGGTACATTTTTGTAATCCATACATTAAAAATCGTTTTAGTTTTAAAATGGTGGAATGCCATGTTTTTTCTCCGGTTTTGATTCTGCTTTGTCCTGGGCAATACCTAAAGCATGAACCAGGAATACCCTGGTTTCAACCGGCTCAATGACTGCATCGATATACCCAAAGGCAGCTGCTACATAAGGATTGGCAAATTTATTCTTGTATTCTTTCACCTTCTGCTTACGCGTAGCTTCCGGGTCTTCGGCATTTTTAATTTCCTTGCGGAAAATAATGTTGGCGGCACCTTCAGGACCCATAACAGCAATCTCAGCAGTAGGCCATGCAAAAACGAAATCTGCTCGCAGATGGTGGGAACACATGGCGATGTAGCCACCCCCATAAGCTTTCCGCAGGATAACGGTGATTTTGGGAACCGTTGCTTCGGAATAAGCGTATAAGATTTTAGCGCCGTGGCGAATCACTCCGGCATGTTCCTGGTCAATACCCGGAAGATAACCGGGCAGGTCTACCAAGGTAACCAAAGGAATGTTAAAGGCGTTGCAGTAGCGGATAAACCGCGCTGCTTTATCGGAAGAATCCACATCCAATACGCCGGCCAGAACCATCGGCTGGTTGGCGACAAAACCCACCGTATCACCGTTCAGTCGTCCAAAACCGATAACGATATTCGGTGCAAAAAGTTCCTGGATTTCCAGAAATTCGGAATCATCAGCCAATCCCCGGATAACATCCCTTACATCATAAGGTAATTTCGGGTCAGTGGGAATGATGTTATCCACATTGTATTTTCTTTTCGGGGATTTTTTGGGGAAAGGTTTGGCTTTGGTCTTGTTGTTCCAGGGGATAAAGCTCATAAGCTGCTTTATCTGGTCAAAGCACTCATATTCGGAACGGGCATAAAAATGGGCGTTACCGGTTGTTTCGGCATGCACCCGGCCACCGCCGAGGTTTTCCATCGAAATTTCTTCGCCGAGAACGGTTTTAATGACTTCGGGTCCAGTGATAAACATTTTGGAGATTTTGTCGACAACAAAAACAAAATCGGTCAGCGCGGGAGAATACACGGCTCCACCCGCACAGGGCCCCAATATTACAGATATCTGCGGGATCACACCGGAGTTTTGGGTGTTACGGTAAAAAATTTCGCCATAACCTGCCAGTGAATTGACCCCCTCCTGGATACGGGCGCCTCCCGAGTCATTAATCCCGATAATCGGGATTCTTAACCGCATGGCGTGGTCCATGATTTTTGTGATCT
>JAIPAH010000032.1 GCA_021740175.1 Bacteroidales bacterium | reverse complement strand
CGGGCTTGCTCGAAATTTTCCTGGTTGATACAATACTTGATTTTTGGGGCTTCAATGGTTCCCTGGATAAGTCCTGCATCTTTTAGTTCCTTGAGGTGTTGAGAAAGGGTGGATTTGGCTATAGGCAGGTCTTCCGAGAGATCGCCGCTGTAGCAACACGACTGGTTGGCCAGCAGTTTAATGATATAAATCCTTACCGGATGCCCCAGGGCTTTCGCATAGCGAGCCGCTTTCTGGTCTTCCACACTGAATATTTCTTTTTCGGCCTCATGCATACCTGCAAATGTATCAAATTTTAGATATCATAATACAAGCCTGAATTTTATTAATATTCAGTATTATTAGCGTCCTCATTTTCTAAAACGCTCTCATTATGTGAGTCGTTATTTTCTGTAACTCCCTGCTTCTCTTTATAATTGAACCTTTTTTATCAAAAATTGTTAACTTTTTAAAACAAAAAACAAGATTATATGTTAAAGAAAACTTTATTCTCTCTTACCGGACTTATCGTTGCAACTATTCTCTTAGCAAGTTGCGGTCATAATGTAGATGTAGTGGAAAGCGGCACTTATGATGGTCGAGTTGCTGAAGTCAAACCCGATGAACAAGAGATTTATGTCGAAACCGAAGGCAACAAAACTATCGAATTGTATTTTACCGATAGTACACGATTGATGCAAAACGGGGAAAGCGTTAATTTTTCTGCGCTTAAAAAAGATACCCGAGTAGAAGTTACCGTAGAAAAAATGGGTAAGAAACTGAATCCCCTGGCTGTAAGAATCAAATAAACCGGTGTCATGGAGTCTTTACCGGACATGTGGCGGACAGAGCTCTGGCATCCTTTGTCGGTTCATTTTCCGATAGCTCTGCTTATAATTTCCGCACTAATTCTGTTGCTCTCCAAAATTCCTTTTTTTGCACCATGGAAGGAGCGGCTGTCTTTTAGCGGGCTCATCTTATTAATTCCCGGAACCTTCCTGGCATGGTGGAGTGTTTATACAGGAACACTGGCAGACAGCGTTGTCGGACGTCATGTCTGCGACCCCACTGTGCTGGAAGACCATGAGCGATTTGCCTATATCACTGCATACATTTTTACAGGATTAACAATTCTTGAATTGCTGATCCGTATGGCAAGGAATGCTATTCTAACTCGTTTAAAAAAATATTTAACGTTAGTTAGCATTATCCTTATGCTGGCGGGCATGTCCAGCATGGGTTATGTAGGTCACCTAGGAGCCAAGCTCGTTTATCAGCAGGGAGCAAGCGTTCATCAGCCATCGGACGATTGTTCCGAATTTGAATAACTTTTCCTAAAAAAATCAATTTTTCCTTGATATAAAATAAATGGAGCAAAATTTTGTTTTGGGTAAGGTTTTTCCTTATTTTAGTCTCTAAGAAATAATGAGATTTAAAATCACAAACTTAAATCCAACAAAACCACTAACAAATGAGAAAAACAACAGGAACCCTGCTATTAGCAATTATCAGCGTTTTTGTTTTTGCTCAAAATGAAAAGCAAGATGTCATTCATTTCAAAAACGGTACTATCATTAAAGGAGATATTGTCGAATTAAAACCCGGCGATATAGTCAGGATTGATACAGGAAAGGTCCTGGACTTTGAAATGGAGAAAGTGAAAAAGATAGTACGGAATACGAAAAAATCGAAGGATAAAGAAGAGGAATCCATCCACGATGGTTTTATTGGCATTTCCTTTGGCTCTTCTTATCCCGTTTCCGAATACGCGGATGATTCCCCTGATAATTCAAAGGCAGGTTATGCATCCAACGGAATAACAATAAATCTTCTAAACTTGGGATATCAATTCCACCCTAATATGGGTATAGGACTAAAATGGTTCGGATCTGGCCATTTAAATCAAGAGTATGAAGACGAAGATAATATATGGTCAAACGGAGGAATATTAATTGGGCCATTGCTGGTCATCCCAATGCGCGATATAATGAGCCTGGAGTTAAAACCAATGATTGGCACGGGAGCTACTATTCTGGATAAAGAAGAGGGAAATAATCTTGAAGGATTTGGAACCTCTTACCATCTGGGAGCAAACCTGCGCTTTGATATTCATAATAGGTGGCGTATCACAGGAGGTATAAATTATACGTCACTTAATCCCGACTTCGAAAATGCCGATCGGGAATTGAATGTAAATACTTTGGATGTAAATGTTGGCATAGGGTATCTTTTTGATTAAACCGTATTTTATAAAAACTATCGAAAATGAAATCAATTATTGGAAGTGTCGTATTGATATTGCTGAGCAGTTTGGCTTTAGCTCAGAAAGAAAGCTTTGACGTCATATATTTTAATGACGGAACCATCATCTGGGGGGAAATCATTGAAGTTGTCCCTGAAGAAAAAGTGAAGGTGGAAACCGCCGGCCATATTTCAACCTACTCCATGAACAAAGTAGAAAAAATAGCGAAGGATACAGAATTAAAGGTTGAGGAAAAAGAGAAGAATCAAAAGAAAGAAGAACAAGTAGCGACAAAGCCCACTGTCCGGGACTTTGAAAATTACCGAAAAGGATTTGTCGGTTTTTCTTTCGGCCCTTCCTTCCCCACAGGGAACTTTGGGAGTGATTCACAATCCATATATCCCGGAAGTACTGTTAAAAAAGGGTATGCCCGGGCAGGGCTAAAAATGAATTTTCTTAACCTCAGTTACCAGTTTTATAATAATATTGGTGCTGCCTTTTCCTGGAGAAGAACCGCTCATGAAAGAATTGAAAGCGGATACCAAAAAGACTATTGGTACAACAGCAGTTATTTAGCCGGCCCCACATTCACCGCACCTCTTGTAAAATCCATCAGCCTGGTATTAAAGCCCATGGCCGGGGTAGGCATTACTTCTCGCAAGGAGAAGGATTATAAGGAGAGCGCTTTTGCTTTTGATCTTACCGGGGAATTGCGTTACGACCTCTCCGATCGATGGCGGATAAATGTAGGGGGAGACTATTATTACTCCCGCCTCCAGGTGGATAACCCACCGGAGGACTTAGATAACACTGTGCTGTCCATTAACATGGGATTCGGGTACCGTTTCGATCTTTAAAAGGAGCTTCATCCTCCGTGATCCATTCTCCAGCTTGGATAGACCAGGCTGCCTTCTTCAGCATCATTATGGATGCGAACGTACATGTCAATCTCCTGCTGCATTTCTTCTACGTGTGAAATCACTCCCACGACGCGGTTTTCATGCCTCAGCGACTTCAGCGTATCGAATACGGTCTGGAGGGATTCCTTATCCAATGTTCCGAACCCTTCGTCCAGGAAGAAAAAGTTTTGCTGCGCCTGGTTTTGTTGTTGCACGCTTTCGGCCAAAGCCAGTGCCAGCGAAAGGGACGCCTGGAAGGTCTGGCCGCCTGATAGCGTTTTAACGCTCCTTACCCGTCCGTTGTTAAGAAAATCCCTGACCTTGAAATTATTGTGCTCGTCCACCTCCAGTTGCATCTGCTGGCGGGTGAGTTTATAGAATCTTTGATTTGCCGCTTCACAAAGGTTTTGCAGATAGACCGACGAGACGTAATTGACAAAGCCGCTTCCTTTGAAAAGTTGTTTCAGAATGGCCAGGTTTTCCGCTCGCTTGTTCAATTTGTCCAGTTCAGCCTCCATTGCCTCTTTCTCCTTCAGGTTTTTACGGTTTTCTTCCAGCTGATGCTTTGCTTTGGTATGTTGTTCCTTTAGCTCATCCAACTTTTGTTTTTGCTTCTCCAGATCTTTTTTCGCCTGCCGGTATTGCTCTTCGTTAAATTCCCGGTCTTTCATCATTTCCTGCAGCTCCTCCAATTCCTTTTGTGCTGCATACAAATCTCTCCTGAAACGGTTAATTTCATTCCGCTCGTTTTCAATATCCAGCTCTTTTTTCAAAATCTGGCGGATACTCTCCGAATCCGTAAAATCCGACTGCTCCAGCTTTTCGTTCAGCGTTTGATTGAGTTCCGCCAGTTCTTTTTCGCTTTTGGAGACCGTTTCATTCCGCTTTTCGAGAGAAGTCTCCAGCTGCACTCGCTGCTCGTTCAGTTGCTGAACGTCCTTCTGGAGTTGTTTATAGTTCCGCTCAATGCTTTGGATTTCGCTACTTAACTCATTTTTCCTTCGTTCTGTCTCTCCGGAATCTTCCGGTAAATCTTCCGCTTTGAGTAACTTCAGCTGACCGGTATAACTTTCCACATTCGATTTAGCCTGCAGGCGCTCATTCTTTACTTCCTGCAGACGCTCTTCATATTTTCGGAGCTTTTCAGCTTCTTTGTCGAGATTACTCTTTTGATCCTTCCGGGCCTTTTCCTTATCCCTTATTTGCCGGTTCAGCTCCGTAGCTTTCTTCAAATCACTGTCTACCTGTTTTTCATCCTCCGTACTGTATCTTTCCCACCGAAAATTTTTGTAATGCTCCTTTAGCTTCTTCTCATTCTCATCGAAAGATTTCTTGGCTTTTTCAAGCGATTCTTTCAACTGCTTTTGCTCCGACTGCAAACTCCTTACTTCCAGAATAAGCTCATTACATTTTTTCATCTCCTCTTTAATACCCTTTCTTTTCTGCCGGGTTTCCTCTAGCTTTTCGTTCACATTTTCCACATCCATAATGTCGGGGTGCTCGGTAGCCCCGCAAAGCGGACAGGGTTCTCCCTGCTTCAGGGCATCGGTAAACTCTTCCAGCTTGTGCTGAAGCTGCAGATGTTCGATGGTGTGGTCCACCTCATCCAGGTCTTTTTCCAATCTGCCGGAGAGCGAAATCAATGCCTGTTCGACTTTCTGAGAATCATTGCTATCTCCAATCCCTTCCTTTCGCGCCATTTCGGGCGGTATTAATTTTCCGAGTTTTTGCCGGCTTTCTGAAATTCTGTCCTTTGTTTCCTGAATATCCTTTTCGGATTGTTGTTTGTTCTGAATGAGATTATTCCGGGTGGTAAACCAGGTTTTGAGTTCGGTCAGCTTAGCCTGATCGGGAAGCTGCTCCTTCAATTCCTCGAGCTTTTTCTCGGAATTTTGCAGCTGCTCTTCTAACTTCTTCTTTTGTTTGGTAACCTTTTCCACTTCCTCTTCTCCTTTCGTCATGCTCTCTTCCAGCCCCGCCAGCCTCTCTTTTTCAGAAATCACCTTAATCCACAGCTCATAATCTTCTTTTTCCCGCTTTTTGTTATCCAGTTGGTTATATTTCTTTTCCGCCTCCTCATATTGCTGAAGCTTTTCTTCAAGCGCTTTCTTCTTTTGATCTAACGCTTCCTTCTCCTCATCACGCTTTTTTCTTTCCTGCTGCAAATCTTTTTGAAAACGTTCGATTTGGTCCAGGGTATTTTTAAACTCCCTCTGAGCCTTTTCATAGTCCCGAAGCTGCTTCTCCCTCATCGCAAAAGATTCCTGCTGCTTTTGCAGTTCCCCGTAAATCTTCTTTTTCTGCTGAAGTTTGTCAAAGAGTTCTTTCAGCTTCTCTAGTTTTTTGAGCGCTTCTTCCTGTTCGCTGACCTTTTTTTCCTGTTCTTTTTGCTGACCAGCAAGTTTTCCCACATATTCCTCCTTTTCTTCCAGGGAATCTTTCGTGATGTCAGCGTAATGACTCAATTTCCCCTCCAGATTGCTTTTCTGATCGTTATTTTTCTTTTCCAGGGAAGCCGTTTGACGGTAGAACTCATATTTTTCCAGGCTAAAGATTTCTTTCATCATTTGGGTGCGATCCTTATCGCTGAGCTGCAGAAATTCCTGGAATTTTCCCTGCGGGATGATGATAGTCCGCCTGAAATTATCGTAAGTCAAACCGGTAATGGATTCGGCGGTGATGGACCCTAGCGGCTCCCAGCTGCCGTTGTTTTTTACATAGGCGTGGCGGCTGTGGGAGCGTACGGTATCAAAATCTTTTCCATGCCGTTTACTCTGGACGTAAAACCGGTACTCTTTGCCGTCGTGATTTTTAAAAATGAAATCGATTTTAAGTTCATCCGATTTCAAATTCATCATATTGTAATTCCGGTTGTCTTTTTTGTTGAGCCGATCGGTCTCAGCGTAAAGCGCAAATGTGATGGCCTCCAGGATGGAGGATTTCCCGGAACCGACGCTACCAAAAATTCCGAAAAGCTGTCCTTCCAACAGCCTCGAAAAGTCAACCGTCTGCTCCCGCTGATACGAATAAAGTCCTTTTATCGTCAGTGTTTGTGGTATCATTCGCTGGGTTTTTCGGCTTGTACTTCCTTAAAAAGTTCCATAATCTCCTCATTGGGTTCCTGCTGGTGTTGATGAGCGAAATACCGGCGAAAGAGCTCCGACATACTTTGCTGAAGATTGATTTGCCGGCTTTTGCTTTCAGCCTGTGGTTTGTTACGAATTTCAGGAATTATGGTAACTATTCCGTCATGAGCCTGGTACAACTGCTTACGGTCAGCCGAAGTAAGATATTCGTCGGCCACCAGCGTCAGTTCCACCAGTGTTTGCTGGTTCCATGCCAGCCAATCGACTGCCTCCTGGGTGCTTTCAAACCGCTTCCTGACCAGCTTCCTGCCCTTTTCCAACTCAATCTTTTTAAAACGGGCCGATTGTCCCGGTTCAACATCAACCACTGAAACATATTTTTTCTGTTCGGCCTCGCTGAAGCTATAGCTCAAAGGGCTTCCCGAGTAAATTACAGGATTCGTCTCCTCTCCGCTTACGTTCTGAAACCGGTGAAGGTGACCCAGAGCGGTGTATTGAATTTGACGGGGAATGTTTGAACTGTAGATTGCCTGGGCGCCACCCACATGCAAAATGGGCTTTTCCTCTTCGGGTTCTTCCGGCAATTCCTGTCCTTTCCCAACCATAAAAAGATGGCTGAGCAACACATTTACGCCGCGATCATCGCAATAGCTATCTGTAAGGCTTTGCCACTGCTCCTGCAAAAGCTGGCGGAGTTCGGCTTCCTCGTCGCTCTTTCCCAGGAAATGTCTCAACCGGAATTCATTGGCATAAGGCGTCATTAACAAACGAAGGGGATAGTGGCTTCTGGGAATGTCGAGCTCAAGAAAACCCGGCTCGGAATGATTCACTTTCAGCCCGCTATCCAAAACAAAATCACTGATTTTTGAAGAAGGATACCCGGAAAAGATGATACCATTCTCTCGTGCCAAGGGATCGGGGGCCTCGATCCGATCCGGGGAATCATGATTCCCGGCTATGGCTACTACAGCTCGCCGGCCATTGTCCGAAAGCTTTTTCAGGGTTTTGTAAAACAACTCTACAGCTTCTGTTGAGGGATTGTAGGTGTCGAACAAATCACCGGCAATCAGCACAGCATCCACCTTTTCATTATTAGCAACTTCAATTATTTCCTGCATGACTTCCCGTTGCTCTTCCAGGCGGGAAAAGCTTTCGAGTCTTTTTCCAAGATGCCAGTCGGCGGTGTGAAGTATTTTCATAGGGTTTATTATTGCATCGTTCGGCTATCAAAGGTAACGAAAAAATGAGGATAACCGTAGCTCTGACGAATCGAGCCCTTAACTATCTGGCTACTAAAACCCCAAGCACCAAATCCCAAATAAATTTCAATTTTCAAATCCCAAACATCTTCTCTTTTTTTTGAAGATTGGGGTTTAGGGATTTTTTGATATTTGGGAATTGATATTCGGGTTTTTAACTTAAAACCTACAAACTTAGAAACTTAGAAACTTACAAACTTAGAAACTTAGAAACTTAGAAACTTACAAACCTGTATTCAAAAAATGGGGTTAAACAACCGCCTGTACCTTAAAAGGGTGTAGAATGAAAGAAGAACATACGACAGGATAAAGTTAATGGCGGAAATCACGATGGCATAGACAAACAATCCGAAAAACATTCCGGTGTAGCGGTTGGCCATGAAAACATATTTGCTGATATCCAATCCAAAAAGGAGGGTAAAGAAGTTTACCAATAAAAGTATCACAATCAGGGTCAGCAAACCACTCCACATCCCTTTGATATCGGCCGGACTAAGCTCCATGTGGGAAGCTACGGCTAATGAAACATACAGAAAAATCCAGAAGCTCAGGAAAGCTAAATTTTCATGTGTAAAGACGGCCTGAACCATCTCATACCCCGAGCGGTAAACCGCCTCCCATTTATCGTCAAGGGTAAGAATATTACTCATTTGCAGATTCGACGAGGAAATAATTGTCATTGGGATGTGCTGATTAGGCAGCAAATAGTACATAATGGCATACAACACAACGGCCCCGAAAATTATTGGACCCGCTCCGATGAACAGATTCCCGATTTTCTGGTAATAACTGCTGCGGCTGTATGAATGGTGAACATAACCTAAAGAACCGTCAGCAGAGTTGGGGCGGAAAAGCCTAATAGCTTCAATCCGGTGAAGAAAAACCAGGCAAAAAAAGGCATGACCCAGCTCGTGTACCGGAGTGCCAATCCACCCGGTAAGAAATATATCCAATTGTCGAGCTCCGGCCTTAGCAAATGCATTCCGGGTAAACCGGGCCAGAAAGTATAAAACCAGACCTGCAGCGAAAAACACCCCGAATATCCCGATAAGCTGGTAAAGGGTTGATATACCAACCATCTTAAGGAAATCAACCCACTGTTCAAATGCTGCCATGAACTTCCGCTAATATTTAATCGGGGAAAAAATAAGGAAAATAATTTTCAATCCCATAAGACACCTAAGCAAGAAAAACCAATAGGAATTATTAGGAGACTTTCTTTGCCATCCTCATGTGATCTGATGTGCCTTATGTGGTTCAATTATGTTTTTTAACCACATGAGACACATAAGACCACATAAGCAAGAAAAGCCAATAGAAATTATTAGGAGACTTTCATTAGCCATCCTCATGTGATCTGATGTGCCTTATGTGGTTCAATTATGTTTTTTAACCACATGAGGCACATAAGACCACATAAGCAAGAAAAGCCAATAGAAATTATTAGGAGACTTTCATTAGCCATCCTCATGTGATCTGATGTGCCTTATGTGGTTCAACAATTATTCTTTTTCAACCACATGAGGCACAATAGCGCTCATAAGAAGATGGAATCTCAAGAAAACGGAATTTAACGCAAACAAAAATTTCTTAAATTTAAAGCAAAAATCAATGGATGTAACGAAATCTTATATCAATAACTTGGTTTACAAAGTAAACGGAGCAGCTATAGAAATTAGCAAAGAACTCGGGCCTGGATTACTTGAAAGTGTATATCATAAATGCTTGAAAAAAGAATTATCCCTGAGGAAAATTCATTTTAAATCAGAATTATCCGTTCCAGTAAATTATAAAGGCCTTGAATTGGAGACAGATTTAAGGTGTGATTTTCTCGTAGAAAATATTTTAGTTGTAGAGCTAAAAGCAATTGACGGCATATTACCAATCCATGAAGCTCAAGTTTTGACCTACATGAAGTTATTAGAAGTACCAAAAGGACTATTGATTAATTTCAATTGCACGAATATTTTTAGGGAAGGACAAAGAACTTTTGTTAATGAACTTTACAGAAATTTAGCTGATTAGCGTTCTAAATAGCAATATGGTCGGGAGTTAGTTCAGCACCTTATGTGAAACTTATCTTCCTTATGTGGTTCAATTATGTTTTTTAACCACATGAGACACATAAGACCACATAAGCAAGAAAAACCAATAGAAATTATTAGGAGACTTTCTTTGCCATCCTCATGTGATCTGATGTGCCTTATGTGGTTCAATTATGTTTTTTAACCACATGAGGCACATAAGACCACATAAGCAAGAAAAGCCAATAGAAATTATTAGGAGACTTTCATGCGCCATCCTCATGTGATCTGATGTGCCTTATGTGGTTCAATTATGTTTTTTAACCACATGAGGCACATAAGACCACATAAGCAAGAAAAGCCAATAGGAATTATTAGGAGACTTTCATGCGCCATCCTCATGTGATCTGATGTGCCTTATGTGGTTCAATTATGTTTTTTAACCACATGAGACACATAAGACCTCATAAGCAAGAAAAGCCAATAGGAATTATTAGGAGACTTTCATGCGCCATCCTCATGTGATCTGATGTGCCTTATGTGGTTCAACAATTATTCTTTTTCAACCACATAAGAAAAAAATCCCTCACCATCACCGGCAAGGGATTTTTAGATTTTGCTATACCCGGGTTTTAATCGATTCTCTGCAGGTATTTATATAATTCGCTTTCCTCCGAGAATATCACAGTTGTTGATGTATCGAAGGTTTTGCGGAAGGTCTCAAGCGTCTTGGTAAATTCATAGAACTCCTTAGACTGCCTCGATTGGTTATATGCCTCGGCATAAATATTGGCTGCATCGGCATCCGCTCTACCTCTAATCTTCTCGGCTTCCTTGAAAGCCTGCGATCGGATCTGGTTCAGCTCCCGTTCTTTTTTCCCGTTAATACGGGAAGCTTCACCCTGACCTTCGGAGCGGAACTTATCGGCAATACGGATCCGCTCACTCCTCATCCGGTCATAAACCCTTTTACGCACATCTTCTACGTAATTGATCCGCTTAAAACGAAAATCAAGTATTTTGATTCCCAGGTCTTCAGCTTCCTTATTTGCAGTTTCCTGAATCATATTCTGGATTTTCGTCCGTCCCACATCAATATCAACTAATGAATCTTCGATAAGTTCAGATATTTTTCCTGACGTTTGTGCATTACGGTTGGTATTCCTGACCAACTCAACCAAATCATGGCCGGCAACTGCATCCCGTGTTTCACCGTCAAGCAGGTCATCCAGGCGCGATTGGGCACCGCGTTCGTTAGTTAACCGCTTATAAAACTGCAAGGGCTCGGTGATTTGCCAGCGAGCATACGTATCGACAAAAATGAATTTTTTATCTTTCGTAGGAACCTGGTTGGGGTCTCCGTCCCATTCGAGATATCGTTTTTCAAAAAAGTTGGCAGTTTGAATAAAGGGCGCTTTAAACTTCAGGCCCGGTTCTGTAACCGGCTCTCCAACCGGTTTACCGAACTGAGTGATGACTACTTGTTCTGTTTCTTTCACTGTATAGGCACTTTGCGCAATAACAATAATACCCGCAATGATAATAACTATAATCGCTATGATTTTATTCCTATTCATATTTTATACTTTTTCGGTGTGTCAACAATTATTGTT
Source organism: Bacteroidales bacterium (assembly GCA_021740175.1). Classification (GTDB taxonomy): domain Bacteria; phylum Bacteroidota; class Bacteroidia; order Bacteroidales; family JAIPAH01; genus JAIPAH01. The sequence goes on along the minus strand of JAIPAH010000032.1, from coordinate 14,790 downwards.
TCTTCTTCATTTGCATATTAAGCAAGGGAATCGCACTGTTTCCTTCGCCCTGGGTGATAATCTTATCGCCTAGCTTAGGAATAACCTCCTGCATGGTCTCAAGGTATATCCTTCTTTTGGTAACCTGGGGTGCCCTTCGGTATTCTTCATAAACCGCTTTAAACCGGGCTACTTCGCCCTCAGCATTGTTTACACGTTTGGTCGCATAACCTTCAGCTTTCTGAATGGTCTCTTTAGCTTGACCACGTGCTTTGGGAATAACTTTATTGTATGCAGACTTTGCCTGGTTGATCATGGTCTCTCTTTCCTGCTGGGCTTCGTTTACAGCATTAAAAGCCTGCTTAACCGTTTCTGGGGGATTTACATCCTGAAGCACAATTTGGGCGATTTGTACTCCCAGTGAATATTCCCGACAAAGATTCTGCACTTTCATTTTCGCCTTAGTAGCTACTTCGGACCTACCGATAGTTAATACTTCATTGACCGTACGATCACCGACCACTTGCCTCATAACTGCTTCAGAAATTGCATGCAGTGTGTTGTCAGCATTCCTGACCTTAAAAAGATAATTGTAAGGCTTATCGATTCGATACTGAACCACCCATTCGACGTTGGCGAGATTCAAATCGCCGGTAAGCATCAATGATTCGTCTTTGGTCGAACTGGAACGCGCATATTGGGTCCGCACCCCTGCCTTTTGTGTCCGAAAACCAAATTCCTGTTTCTTTTGGCGCTCTACCGGAACTTTGTATACAGTTTCCATAAAAGGAACTTTAGCTTTCAGGCCTGAATTGACGGTTCTAACTTGCTTTCCGAAGCGCGTGATAACTCCCACTTCCTCAGGACCTACCTGAAAAAAAGCGTTGGCGGCTAAAAGGATCACAACTACAACCCCTATAATTGATTTGTAGTATTTTTTAGCCAGCTTTTCAATGTCTAAATCTTGTGATTGATTATTTGCCATAGTTTATTAATTTAATTTGATGCAAGATACATCAGTATCAACACTATTGCAACAAAATAAGTTGATCAATAGTTTGTTGCATTCATGGATTTTGAAGCAAAATAAATCATTTTTATGAAATCAGAGAAATTAAGACCGGTGACTCTTTTCTGATTAATGGGTTGTTAGATTTAAAAAATGGTGTTTTAGAAATCATTGAATAAAATCTTTAAAGCCGGAAACAAAAATCATTTATCAATTTTTTCCGCTTTTATCATTCTCGGCTTACCTTGCATATCTTCGCGAATTTCCACTTTTTGAAAACCTGCCCTTTCCAGGTATTCTTGGATTTCTTGGGCTTTTTGCTCGTGAATCTCCAGGAACAGATATCCTCCGGGAGTCAAATTATTCAAAGAAAAATCCGCTATGGCGCGATAAAAGCGTAAAGTGTCATCGTCAGGAACAAAAAGAGCCTCTTCGGGCTCATAATCAAGGACATTCGGGGCTATTTTCTTTTTATCCGATTCCGGGACATAGGGCGGATTGCTGACCACTACATCGTAATTCTCAGGAACTTTACTGCTCAAAATATCCTTTTTTTCAAATGTTATAGACACATGGTTTTTATCAGCATTTTTTCGGGCAACTTCAAGGGCTTTTTCGGAAATATCCCATGCCGAAATCATTATCTGCGGCAGGTTCTTTTTCAGAGCAACGGCTATACAACCACTTCCTGTTCCCACATCGAGAAGCTTAGCATTCGATGGGAGCATCTTTAACGAAGTAATCATCCAATCCACGAGCTCTTCGGTTTCGCGGCGGGGAATGAGAACACCCGGTTTTACATAAAACGGCAAGCCATAGAATTCGGTTTCCCCTAAAACATACTGAAGGGGCTCGTTTTTTTTGAGCTTTTCCGCGATTTCAAAAGCCTTGGCAGTTAACGCATGACTTAATTCTTTTTCACCATTGACAACCTGCCGGGGCCGCGAAAGGCCGGTCAGCCACTCAGTCACAAGAAATACCACCTGTTCCCGCTCGGGATCGACATATACATCAGCAAGTTCTTCCGCCAACTTGTTTTTTAACTCTTTTACATTCATTTGCAGTCAATTCCAAACTCTAACAGTGATTGCATTTTCAAAAACTCAAGAATACTCCTAATATTGCACCCGCAAAACAAGAAAACCATGATATTTTTAATTCTCGCTATTGTCGCATCCACACTTATAATCGTCACCTTCCGATTATTTGATAAATATAACATAAATAAACTGCCTGCCATTACCACCAACTACTTTGTGGCATCAGCGCTGGGTTATTCGACGGTTATCGAGAAAGTAAACTTCCTGGAGTTTCCCGGTAAAAGCTGGTTTTGGGCTGCAGTAATCGTAGGTTTCACCTTAATCATTGCTTTCAATTTTTTTGCCATGTCGGCCCAAAAGGCCGGTGTAGCCGTAACGGGCATCGCCAGCCGGATGTCGGTCGTGATTCCGGCTTCCCTCGGTTTTATCATTTTCGGTGATGAGCTGAACGTGTTGAAAATCGGGGGTATCATCATCGGCCTTACCGCTTTCTATCTCTCCTTTCAGCGCGATAAAGGCGTTGATGTTAACAAACGCTATATTTACCTGCCCATACTCCTTTTTCTGGCCGTTGGTCTCAATGACTCCATGCTCAAAGTATCCCAACATTTTTATATCGACGGCGAATTTGTCCTTTTTCTTGCTACTGCTTTCCTGGTAGCTTTAATCATTGGCTTTACCGTTTCGTTCTTCTCCAACAGAAAACTTATATTCTCTTTTCATCTCCGTAACATTATAGCTGGTACACTGCTGGGTATTTTTAACTGGTATTCCACCTTTTATTTTTTGAGAGGCATGGAAGAAATTCCCGTATCGGTCATTGTCCCGATTTACAATATCAGCGTGGTCGCGCTGGCAACAATTATCGGGTATTTGTTTTTCAAGGAGCACATCAATAAGGCCAACTGGGCCGGCGTCATCCTGGCGCTTATAGCTATCTACCTTCTGGCGGAAGCCTGATTAAAAATGATATCTATAGATGAGGCCGGTCTAAAAAGCCTTCAGGGCCTGTCCCGTCCATTAGGCGGGAGGATTTAGGGGGCTTAAGGCTTTTTAGACTGCACTCATAGATAGTAACTTAGATTTTCTCCCAATTATTTTATATTTCCGAAAATTATTCTTATATTTAGGGATATAATTCACTAGTTACCGAAGATGTTAAGGTGATTAGATATATCATGGAAAGTATAAAAACAATATGATATAAGACTGAAATATTCCTATGTTGAAAATAAAAAATAAGTTATGATGAAAAGAGTAGTTTTAAGTTTAACATTGATTTTCTTTACATTCTACGGTTATTCCCAGCAATGGACATTTTTAGATTTTCCCGGCGAAAAAATTAATGACATTGCCGTTCACCCTGAAAATCCCGGCACAATCTTCGTCTGTGGCAACAAGGTATATAAGTCTACTGACGGTGGAAATAGCTGGGATACGGTTTACAATCACTTTAATTCGATTGTATTCCACCCCAATCCTGACACTATGTATGCAACTTTGGGATTAGGCTCCTATAGTGATGGCGTCTATAAATCCGGTAACGGCGGCGATAGCTGGTCTATTTCAGGATGGATGTTCAGGGCTTCTTCCGTTATGGTTCCTTCTTATCCTGACGGAAGTGTGATCGCAGGATCAAAAGGTGAGGGTGTGTATGAAAGCAGCGATTATGGAAATACATGGACACAAATGAATGACAGCCTAACAAATAAAAATGTTTTAGCCCTGGAGCACATAAATCCCGGTGCCCCTGATTCAGGGCAAATTTATTTAGCCGGGACCAAAGGAGGCATCTTTTATTATCCTGATACCGGTGAATATTGGCATAAAGCAAATCCAGCTACTGACCTTCCTCCTGTCCCGGCATTTTCATCAGATTCAACAGGCGATAATCTATGGGCGGCCATTGACGGTGGAAGTAACTCCGACGGGATGTATAAATCTGAGGATTATGGGGAAACATGGGATGTTTCAGAATATTGGATTTTTATTACCGATATCCTTGTCAACCCCCTTAACCCGAATACAGTGTATGCAGCAGATTCCAGCGGTGGAGTGAAGATGACGACAAATGGCGGTATGAACTGGGAAACTATCAATACAGGCCTGGACGATAGTGTGGTCTATTGTCTTGCTCTAAGCCAGGCTGATACTTCAAAGCTTTATGCCGGAACTTTAAATGGGGTCTATGTCATGGATTTTCCCAACGAAGTCCGGGAAATCTCAGAAAATAATATGACTGTTTATCCCAATCCTGCCAATGATAAACTTGAAATTCAATTATCAAAAAAAGCAAAGCTTGAAATACGAAATGCCCGGGGACAAATAATTGAAAATCTTGAAATGGAAAACACCAGCACAACACTTGATATAACAAAATATGCAAGTGGAATATACCTAATAAAGGCAGAGACAGATGAAGGGATAATGGTAAAGAAATTCATTAAAGAATAGCAAATATCTCAGTGCTTACATGTGGGAGGGCAGCCAGAGGCTGCAAGAATTCCAAGTCAAAACGAAGACGTTTTGACTAACCTCTCTAATATTCTATCGTAACTTTTTAAGAAAGAATTCTTCCTTAAAACGGACCGACAGAGCATATGTATAATTCCAATCCCCGCTACCGGTATTTATGTAGTTGTCCCAGTTTACGGTGATAACCACACCCTTTAGCAATTGCCGACGATAGCGTAAGCCTGCGGTCATCATCCTGCGTTTCTTTTTCCCGGTGCTTGCATCTTCCATTGCAATATTCTGAAAGATCGGATGACCCAGTGGTGCATAAAATTTCCGGGCATGCCAATAGCCTATCCTTAAACGGCTGTATTCAGTCTTCGCTTCGGCTACGGGATACAAAGCGTTCCCCTCTTCATATAAATTCAAATCTTTATCGGATAATTCCCTGTAGCCCAGGTAAAGGAAATTTATCCCTGCCAAGTGGATAAAGCTATTAGAGATGCTAGTTTCAAGTTTAGCCCCTGAAGCGTAATTAAAAACAGATGTGGTGGGTAACCCGGTTTCATTGATTTGTCCACCCTTGTGACGCACCAAGAATTGCAAGGGGATATTTAAATGTATATCCGAATCCCCGGAAATGACCTGCCAATCGAAGGAGCTACCGGCGGTAAATTTCTCCCTGAAAGGGTCGCTTCGATAAATAAATTGATCCCAGTCCAGCCAGATATTCCCGAAAAAGTCCGGCTTATTGTAAAGGAAATTCAGTCCTTTCTCCACATAAGCATCAATCTTTCGTTCCACACTGAATATCGGATTTACCAATCGATGACGGTTTTTTATGGTATGGGACCCGATAGTCATCGAAAAGCCGGGGCTAAAACGGTATCGCAAGCTAAAATAAGGGCTTACTTTCCTGAAATCATCTCTGCCGGAATATTTGAGGGCATGCAAGCCGCCCTTAACGGTAACCTTATCCCGTACCTGGTACTTGACAGAAGGGGTGATATGAAATCCCAGCAAAGTATAGCCTTCTGCCAAACCGGAAAAAAACTCATTGTTTCTAAAAAAATTCAGGTTATCCACCTGCAGCGAAAGCTTCTTTTCTGCCTTGCCCTGTTCATTCTGCCCGGCTGTTGTCATGGTCAGGGCAACCAAAACGCTAAGCAAAGCGCTGAATTTTGGTATCATAAAACCTGTCATTCTTTTAAAATCGCGGTTATTTTAATTTCCGTACGCCGGTTCCGAGCTCGTCCTTCTTCTGTTTTATTGGTGGCCACGGGCTGTTCCTCGCCAAAGCCTTTCACCGTCATCCGATGCTCAGGTACCGAGTTTTCCGAGAGGTACTCATACACTTTTTGAGCTCTTTGTTTGGATAACTCCTGGTTATAGGCGGCAGTGCCAATGCTGTCAGTATGCCCTTGTATCTCAATCTCTAGCCCCCGGTTTTGCTTCATAAACTTCAGCAACCGCTCAAGCTCGCTACGCGATTTCGGCATAAGCGAATCCGAGTCAAAAGCAAAGAAAATATTATTGAGTTGCTCCGAGGCATTAAGGCGTATAGGCTGCAGGGGAATGTCTTTTTCCATAGGCTCGGCCGGTTTATTCACAAAAGAAAAATGCTCGGAATAAAAGAGATAATCTTCGCGATGCACATGAAGGGCATATTCGCGGCCCGTAGGTAAGGCCACCATAAAACGGCCATTATCTTTTCGCGATTCCGATGATACTACCGTTTTTTCACTTTCGAGGTCTACTAACTCAAAAGTTGCTTTCAAGGGCTTTTTGCTTTTCGCATCATATACATAGCCTTTCAGATAAGAAACTTTTTCAGGACGGTATTCTTCCGGAAGTGTGAAGGAGTATATATCGTAGCACCCCATAGAAGTTGAATCTTTGGAAGATATAAAAGCCTTGGTGCCTGCGGCATCTACAATCATATTGATCTGGTCGCCCTTGTTGTTGATAGGATATCCCAGGTTTTTCGGTTCCGACCAGGCGCTATCGCCTATTCTGTGGCTCATAAATATATCCGTGCCGCCCAGGCCTTTATGACCGTCAGAGGAAAAATAAAGCGTTTTCCCATCAGGATGAAGGTAGGGAGCCATCTCTTCACCGGAGGTATTGATAGTCCCTCCAAGGTTTTCCGGCTCGCTCCAGCTCTCATCATCTTTCAGGGTAGCTTTCCATATATCTGCACCTCCCTTGCCCCCGGGACGGGAGCTGACAAAATAAAGTGTTTTGCCGTCGGCAGCAAAACAGGGCTGCGTTTCCCAATGCCGTGTATTGATGGTGGAGCCAAGGTTGTAAGACCTCCCCCACACCGTATCATTCATCCGCTCGGCAAAATAAAGGTCACAGCTTCCGTATCCTTCCATCCCCCGGCAGGATGTAAAATAAAGATACGTTCCATCGGGCGACAAATGCATGGCTCCTTCATTAAAGGAGGTGTTGATGGATGAACCTACCGGCCGGGGTTGTACCCATTGACCATCTTTTTTGACCGAATAAAAGAAGTCTTCATCTCTCTGACGTTTTTCAAAACGTTCGTTGGGCGTATCCTGAGGTTTTACTGTATAATATAATGCACTGTTGTCAAGGGTTATAGCATTAACAAATTCACAATTTACCGAATTCACCCCGCTGCCTAAATTCTGAATCGTCAGAGTATCCGGGCTGTCATGAAGTTTTTTCCGAAATTCAATCTTTTTGATTTTCTCGACAATCTTCGGGTCATCTTTATGGGTAAGATACTTTTCGTAATAGTTTGTGGCTTCCTCAAAGCGGTTAGCCCTGTAGGCTATGTTTCCCAGCCATTTAAGGGCTATGGGATATTTTCCCGTATCCAGGGTAATAACTTCTTGGAGGTATTTTTTCGCCTTGGGATCACTATCCAGGAACATTTGTATTTCGGCAGAAACGAGGTAGGCTTCTAAAAAAGCGGTATCCTTTTGTATAGCTTTAGAAGCGTATTGCAGTGCTTTTTCATACTGGCGGGAATTGTAGGCTTTGCGGGCTTTCTCAAAAAAGTCCTTTGCCTTTTGGCTATCCGTCGTTAATTCCTGCTGACCGTAGGTGATTGGCACCATAAACGCCACCAACAAGAAAATAATTAGTTGCTTCATCCATCTCATAATCCAATGCTAAAACGAAGGGCTAACTTAATATTTTTTTGAGGATCGGGAAAGGATTTTGATTGAATGATATGATGTTTATATTTGATACAATCATTGAGTGCAGTCTAAAAAGCCTTAAGACCCCTAAATCCTCCCGCCTAATGGACGGGACAGGCCCTGAAGGGGACTTTTTCAAATTGTTGATTTTTAGCGGTTAGGGGTAAAAACAATAAAAATCAGCAGTTTGAAGGCTTTTTAGACGGGCATCATCATTAATAAAAATCTAACCTCATAACAAAAAATCATCTAAAACAAAAACATGAAAAAAGTCGTTCAATTTAAGACAAAATGCTTAACTTTATAAAAAAATCCAATTTACTATGGATATACATAATGAAAAAATATCATACGATTCTGTGGACGATAAAACTATATACTCGCTCATCAATAAAATGAAAGAAGGACTGGATTATTCCTTCCTAACGAGCTTGGTTAGGAAAAGCACCCTTACCATGAAAGAATGGGCTGAGATATTGCATATCTCTGAAAGAACCCTTCAAAGATACAAAAAGGAAAATCGTACATTTGATGCCCAGTTATCAGAAAAATTAGTACAGATTGCACTTCTTTTTAAACTGGGAATAGAAGTTTTCGGCAATGAAGAAAACTTTAATAGCTGGATGGAACAAGAAAGCATGGCACTTGGTAATAGCAAACCCAAAAAACTTCTGGATAATTCCTTTGGCATTCAACTTCTAAAAGATGAATTAACAAGAATTGAGCATGGTATAATGGCATGATGGAATGATTGTATTCCGATTAAGTAAAACGAAGTATGTCAGGGATTTAACCGGCAAAGGGGCTGAAAAAGCCGGAGGCAGATGGAACAGTAAAGGCACATCTATGATTTATACCAGCGCCACAAGAGCATTATGCACTACAGAATTAGCTGTGCATCTACCTTTAGGGATTATACCTGAAGATTACTCTATTGTAACGATTGATATTCCGGACAAATTTATTTTACACCTCAAAGATTCATTATTGCCCAACGATTGGAAATCAATTCCACATTCCGATAGTACTCAAAAAATCGGCGACCACTTTATAAAACAAAACAATTCTCTTGTGATGAGAGTCCCCTCAGCAGTGGTTCAGGATGAATTCAATTTCCTGATTAATCCTAATCATCCTGACATTGGTGATGTTATCATTCTATCGGTAAAACCGTTCAACTTTGATGAACGACTATTCAAGAAGTGACTTTGATTGAAAAAACGTAATTATTTATGTTTTCGATCAGTGGGAATCAGTATCATCAATTAAATCAGAGCCTGTTCCGAAACTTCGGGATTCTATTACTCAAAAAAATGGAACCCCGATGTTACGGGACAGGCACAGGTTAAACAGATGTAACTGATTTTCACAGATTTTTGAGTCAGCTAAATAATTACAACTAATCTGAAAATAAACCACGAATGCACGAATAAAAGACGAATACGGTTTCCTACGGAATTACATCCATAAAGCCTTATCTCAAAATGAATAGATTCTCTGAAGACATAATATTTTGTATATTTGATGATATGAACTGGCGAGAAAGAATAGAACAAGATAAGGAAGTTTTAGTCGGCAAGCCCACAATAAAAGGCACCCGAGTGTCCATAGAACATATTGTCAACCTGTTGGCACAAGGATGGAGTGAACAGCAGATCCTTGAAAATTATCCCCGTTTGCAAAAGGATGATCTTCAGGCTGTTTTTGCTTTCATAAAAGAATGTATGCAAGATGGATTATTATTTCATGAATCTTTAGAACAGGGCTAATGAGATTACTTGCTAATATAAACATCCTTCCAATTAGTATTGAAGTCCTAAAAGAGAAGAGATTTGATATTATATTATTTTAATAAGAATACCCTGTTCACTTTGCCATTTATACTGTCAGTCTTCTGGCCTTTTTACTTAATCCACCGCTTGATGGCAGCCAGAGGCTGCAAGAATACTATGAGCAAAGCGAAGACGCTTTGTCCAACCAACGGTAACAAGCATAAACACTTAAGCACTGATGTCCCTTCCCATGACAATTCAAAACCTACAAACATCCCATTTCAAATCTAATCTAAAAATAAGCCATGAAAGCCACGAATTAAAGACAAATATTCATTCGTGCATTCGTGGCTTGTCTTTGATTTGAATTCAACCAATCACCAATTAACCTTTCTTTTGGAATTTGATATTGGCTAATTCCGCAGATTTTAGGATTTGACTCTTTTTTGTAATTCAAAATTGAGAATTGAGAATTGAGAATTGAGAATTAAGAATTCAAAATCCCCCCTAAACCTCCTTCTTCGCAGCTTTCAGCGTATTTTTCAACAGAGTGGCGATAGTCATCGGCCCAACACCACCGGGAACGGGAGTGATAGCAGAAGCTTTCTTTTTGACGCCCTCAAAATCGACATCGCCCACCAAGCGGTAGCCTTTTTCCTTCGTATCGTCCGTCACGCGGTGAATACCTACATCTATCACTACCACGTTATCTTTTACCATGTCGGCTGTTACAAACTCCTGCTTACCTATAGCAGCAATCAGAATATCCGCCTGTTTGATGTATTCTTCGAGATTATGGGTGCGCGAGTGACATACGGTAACCGTGGCATTGCCGGGTTTTTCTTTTTGGGACATTAGCACGCTAATAGGTCGTCCTACAATGTTGCTGCGGCCAAGTACCACACAATGCTTCCCCTCTGTATCAATATTGCTTCTTTCAAGCAATTCCATAATTCCATTGGGGGTGGCTGAAAGGAAAGCGGGCTGTCCCAGCATCATTTTTCCGAGATTGACCGGGTGGAAACCGTCCACATCTTTTCCCGGTTTTATAGACTGGATAATGGTGTCTTCGTCAATATGGTCGGGCAATGGCAACTGAACGATAAACCCGTCAATTTCGGGGTCATTATTCAAAAAATCGACGGTCTCCAACAACTCTTTCTGGGAGGTTTCAGCCGACATATTATAAACCGAAGAAATCATCCCAACCCTTTTGCAGGCTTTCTCCTTGTTTTTAACGTATGTTTGGCTGGCCGGGTCTTCACCTACCAAGACCGCCGCCAGATGGGGGGCCTTTTCGTCATTGTCAATAATTTGCGAGACTTCTTTTTTTATTTCCTCTTTTACCTGGTTGGCTATCTCTTTTCCGTCTATAAGTTTCATGGTTTATTTTTTTAACGTTGTACTCCACCCATATTTTGCATAGCATCCATAAGGTTTTTCCCTCCGCCTTTCTTCATGTTGCGCATCATCTTTGATGTTTCTTTAAACTGCTTTATAAGACGGTTGACCTCCTGGACCGATGTGCCGCTCCCCTGGGCAATACGTTGACGACGGCTGCCGTTAAGGAGCTTCGGGTTGTTTCTCTCTTCGGGGGTCATGGAATAAATAATAGCTTCGATATCTTTAAAAGCATCGTCATCAATATCCATGTTTTTGATGGCCTTGCCCATCCCGGGCACCATATTCATCAAATCTTTCACATTGCCCATCTTCTTGATCTGCTTAATCTGCTGGAGAAAATCCTCGAAGTTAAACTGGTTTTTGGCAATTTTTTTCTGCAGCTTCTGGGCTTCCTCCTCGTCGAACTGCTCCTGGGCTTTCTCGACCAGTGAAACAATATCACCCATCCCGAGAATACGGTCGGCCATTCGCTTGGGATAGAAAGCATCCAGTGCATCGACTTTCTCACCAATACCGACATACTTGATAGGCTTATCAACAACACGGCGAATGGTAAGGGCTGCTCCGCCGCGGGTATCGCCGTCGAGCTTGGTAAGAACAACACCGTCGTAATCGATTTGTTCGTTAAAGGATTTTGCCGTATTGACGGCATCCTGGCCGGTCATGGAGTCTACAACAAATAAAGACTCATGGGGAGTTACTGCTTTTTTGATGGATGAAATTTCCTCCATCATAGCCTGATCGATAGCCAGGCGACCGGCAGTGTCGATAATTACCACATCATGACCGTTGTTTTTGGCATGTTTGATGGCATTTTTGGAGATTTTGACCGGCTCTTTCTGTCCTTCTTCATCATAAACTTCCACACCAATCTGTTCACCCAACACTTTAAGCTGGTCAATAGCAGCGGGACGATAGACGTCGCCTGCCACCAGTATGGGATTTTTGCTGCGCTTATTTTTAAGCTGATAGGCCAGTTTGGCTGAGAAGGTTGTTTTCCCGGAACCCTGCAAACCTGCAACCAAAATGACCGATGGGTTGCCCTCAAGGTTTATATCCACGCGTTCACCACCCATCAACTGGGTTAGCTCGTCATGAACAATCTTCACCATTAATTGGCCGGGCGATACCGAAGAAAGTATCTTTTGCCCCAGGGCCTTTTGTTGCACTTCCTTAGTAAAATTCTTAGCCACTTTAAAACTCACGTCAGCATCCAAAAGGGCTTTACGTACTTCTTTGAGGGTCTCGGCCACGTTCACTTCCGTGATTTGACCCTGCCCTTTCAGCATCTTAAACGATTGCTCCAGCTTTTCTGATAATCCTTCAAACATGTTTTTCTACCTTTTTTAAAACGCCCACAAAATTAATATTTTTTGAGGTTTTTAAAGTTATAAGGTTTCTACGTTTTCAAGTTTGTAAGTTCTTTAGCGAATGGGAAGGTTGAATGAAAGGATTGGTGGTTGAAAGAAACCTTGTTAAGGAGAAGGTTCTTTGTTCCTTGTTCGGTGTTTCTGATAAAATGATTGATAGTGCGGCAGGGTTGGAAGCTTCGGTTGCCAACCATAAAAAACCTGCCATCTCTACTCCCCCGCAAGTCATCGCAAAGAGCCGGCAGGTTATAGCTACGACCTTCCAGCTGTTTGGGCAGGCCGGCGGGAATGGCTGCAGATGGAAGGTCTTGGGTGGAGTTTGTCAGCCAAAGCCCATGATGAATTTGAAATTTGGAAATTTGGAATTATTTTTTGCAGTTCGGAATTTTTACCTGTCAGCGTCATACATAAATAGAACATGTCGGATTTACTTAGGGGAAGGCTTTTTAAAACGGATTCAAGACCACTTATCCTATTGCAATAAAACCTCCGCAAAAACAAATTCCCACTTACTTTGTAGCCATACGATACTATTGAGGCTCTTTTATTTTAATAAGCTCACTTAAGCTGATATTTTTGTAATTTAGTGGCAAATATGAATACTTATGAAACCCGGAATGACTTTTTCGAAGTTAAAATCTACTGTTCAATGGAAATTAAAGCGTCGATCATATTGGCTTACATTCGGAATAATTATCATTATTGGCGGAATACTGGCTGCGGTTTACTCTCACTTTCCTACTAACCAAAAGGAAAGCATTTCTATCGGGATTTTGACAACCGAGGCGACGCCCCCGAAAGAGCTGAAAGCTGTAGAGAGTTACCTCGATGAATACCGGTTTCTTAATTACGAGCTTATTAATTTGGAAAAACCCCTTACCGGGCTGCCTGTGCTAAAAAATTTCGATGTGCTGTGGTATCATCAGCTAGATACTCATAGAATCCCCGAGCGATTAAACAACATCCGAGTGAATGACTCTATAAAGGCCTACCTTGATGATGGCGGTCATATGTTGCTTACAATGGAAGGGATGAAATACTTAAATAACCTGCGCCTGGAAAAGGCCGTCACCAAGGTTGACACGGTAAAAGTTATTAATAATGGTTACGGAAGAAAACGGGGACTGCATGCCTACAGACATCACCCGGTGTTTAAAGACTTAAACGGGGGAGCCTATATTTTCGGGCCAAAGACAGACACGATTACCCAGCAGACAGGATTCATGGGGAATACTGTACCGGATAACGGCAGAGTGATTGCCGTAGACTGGTCTTATGTCAATTTTAATGAAAACAAAAAGTTGATGGTGGAATACAACAAGGGTGAAGGAAAAGTTATCGGAATCGGAGCCTACACCACTTTCAGTACTCCCAACAAACATCAACCCCAGCTTGAGCAATTTATGAACAATGTTTTTGGCTATATGTCCGGTTCTGTCAAGGGTAAGCGTGACTACTGGAATTATGAACGCAACAGCGTGGAACCCTTCAATGTTATTGACAAAGAACTTGAACTACCAAAGGCCACAGCATGGGATGAGAAAGACTGGAACATGGCGTTTGAAAATCCACCAACGGACAATTTCTGGGATGTTGCAGGCGAACGAATGCTCATAATGGGTAAGGAAGATGAAGGCATTGACGAAATCTGGGCTCATCCCTTTATGGCTTTGCACGATTATCAGATCGGCTACCGCAAGAACGACAGCGCCGGTGTCAAATGGCTGGATAACAACATCCGGAAAGTTAAGGTTACCCCAAATGCATTTATAAGAACCTATTCGATTGGGAAAAGTCAGCTCCGGGAAGTTATAACCACGGATATCAAAGACCCTGTCGGCGCCATTCATTATGACTATACCGGTGAGGAAGATATCCGCCTTGTGATGAAGTATAAAACCCGCCTGCGTCTTATGTGGCCCTATTCATCAAAGGTGAACAGTATCATTAAAAAAACCTGGAATGAAAATTTGAATGCGCACCTGTATATCGACAACTCCAGCGATATGACCTGCATTACCGGGGCAGGCAAAAAGCCGGTAACCCGGCTGAGTGGCACTTACTCCGGTTTTACAACAGAAAACGGGGATTTTAAAGGCCAACCGACTAATGACTTTGTAGCTGCCACAATCACCGAGTATCAGTTAAGTTCGGTCGATCACCTTGACTTCCTGATTGCAGCAACTAATCAGGGTATGGAGCAGGCCAGTTCCGTTTACCGGGAATACATGAAGCGACCAGAAAAAGTCTATGAGCAATCCAAAAACTATTACAAAGAGCTGTTGGCTAATCGCCTTATCATTCAATCACCGGATAAAAAATTCAATGAAGCCTACAAATGGGCCATGATAGGTGCCGATCGCTTTTTCGTTAATACGCCGGGATTAGGTAAATCTCTTGTGGCCGGGTACGGTACGACTTCTAACGGCTGGGACGGTGACCATGATATCAGCGGGCGTCCCGGTTACGCATGGTACTTTGGCCGGGACGGACAATGGAGTGGTTTTGCCCTGGACGGCTACGGCGATTTTAACAAAGTACGGGATATCCTTGAAATCTACATGGATTATCAAAGTCCGCGGGGCAAAA
>JAIPAH010000193.1 GCA_021740175.1 Bacteroidales bacterium | reverse complement strand
TTGCCTGGATCATTCATATCGTGGCGTATTTTTCTATCCAGCCCGAAGAAGCTGCATCAGAACCGGGTTGATTGCGTAACGAATGATTAGTTTTTTAAGATAAAGGATACAAACCAACAGAACTACTAACAAGAAGGGCAAACTTTTTTATTAGTTTGCCCTTTTTTATGGGATAAAACTAATGGCAAAGAGGGGTTTGAGTCATCAAAAATGTTTGTTCTATCCATCAAGGAGAATCAGCTCATCAAAATCAACTAATAAAAACCTTATCCGTTTTTCTTCACCTTAGTAGAAATGTTTCAACCCTCTATCAATCCGAACCTTATTAGCTTATTTTTTCCAATATGCTCCAATAATGTAATAAGTTTAAGGATTGGGCGGGGTACAATCCAGCTACTAAGGTTGAAGAATCTGACAAATAAGGTTTTATATATTCAAACCTTTGGGATAAATCTATTGATAATCATGTAATCTAATATACACCATTTATGGGATAAAGCTAATGACAAAGAAGGGCTTGAGTCGTCCGTATTTTTGTTCTTTCCATCTGGGAAAACCATCTCATCTATACCGGCTACCAAAAAACCTTATTCGTTTCTCTTCACCTTAGTAGAAATGTTTCAACCCTCTATCAATCCGAACCTTATTAGCTTATTTTTTCCAATATGCTCCAATAATGTAATAAGTTTAAGGATTGGGCGGGGTACAATCCAGCTACTAAGGTTAAAGAATCTGACAAATAAGGTTTTATATATTCAAACCTTTGGGATAAATCTATTGATAATCATGTAATCTAATATACACCATTTATGGGATAAAGCTAATGACAAAGAAGGGCTTGAGTCATCCGTATTTTTATTCTTTCCATCTGGGAAAACCATCTCATCTATACCGGCTACCAAAAAACCTTATTCGTTTCTCTTCACCTTAGTAGAAATGTTTCAACCCTCTATCAATCAATACCTTATTAGCTTATTTTTTCCAATATGCTCCAATAATGTAATAAGGTTAAGGAATGGGTGGGGAACCATCCGGCTACTAAGGTTAAAGAATCTGACAAATAAGGTTTTATATATTTAACACCTTTGGATAAATCGATTGATTATCCTGCAACCTGATGCACTCCTCTGACTGGAAAAAGTTATATCGGAAAAAACCGGTAAAATAAATTCGAGATGATAAAACTATCTCAAAAACATTCATTGCTCTCTACTGTTTGTGTCTAAAACTTAATAAAAATGATTCCGGAAAATGAACAGGTGGTTCTGCATAAGAAAAAGGTGATTTCCAATAAAGAAATCAGTCCGGGAGTTTTCTATTTAACTTTTGACAAGACCGGCGATTTTGTAGCCGGGCAGACAGTGGCAGTTGGTGTTGACCCGGGCATAGAGCCACGATTGTATAGCCTGGCCAGCGGCATGAATGACAAACGTATGAGTATTCTCTACATTGTCGTTGCCGATGGCACGCTCACTCCGAAACTGGCAGAGCTAAGCGGCGGAGATGAGCTTTATGTTTCCAAAGCCTTCGGCACGTTTTACGGCAGTGCGTGGCCCTCATACTGGATAGCTTCGGGAACCGGGATCGCCCCCTACTATTCGATGTTCTATTCAGGATTAACGAAAAACAAAGTCCTCATCCACGGCGGAAGAACCCTGGATTCGTTCTATTTTGCCGACGAGTTCAAACCGTTCTTCGGGGATAACTACATTCGCTGCTGCTCCCGCGAGCGTGGCGACGGCGTGTACGAAGGACGTCTGACCCAGTACCTTAAAGAAAAAAATTACCTCCCCCCCAATTATAAGTATTATCTTTGCGGCAGTTCCGAGATGGTGGTAGAAGCTCGCGACATACTGATAAACAAAGGAATACCGTTTCAGAATATTCTGGCGGAGATATATTTTTGAGCAAGAAGTTGGCGGAAGAAGTTGGCAAAAGGCAGTGGGCAGTTGGCAATTCGCGGGGTGTAGCCAATGGTGGGATGAGCAGGAAAGAACAATTTTTAAATAAAGGAAAACGGGATGAAAGAGTTGGCAAAAGGCAGTTGGCAGTTTGCAATTTGTTGGAATGTAGCAAATGGTAAAATGAACAGGAAAGGCTGGCTTATAAATATAGTGGCTGGTCGGAAAGAGTTGGCAAGAAGCGGTAGGTAGCTGGCAATAAGGAATAAACCATCAAAAAAATTGCCAACTGCTTACTGCCAACTGCCAACTAAACAGTTTGAATTACGATATGATTTATCAAGTGGAAGGTAGTAGACTATGAGTAACGGGAAAGACATACTGGTAGGAAAGACGCTGAGTGAATTGCAGGAGATAGCCAATGAGCGGGGTTGGCCTAAATTCACCGCCCGGCAGCTGGCGGAGTGGGTTTATCAAAAGCAAGTCGCTTCTTTTGATGAAATGACCAATATCTCCAAAAAAATAAGGGAAGAGCTTAAAGCGGATTTTGAAGTTGGATTAACGCCTCACCTAAAAGTAAGTACGTCTTCGGATGGTACAAAGAAATACCTCTACCCCTACGGCACCCTAAAATTTATCGAGACTGCATATATACCTGAGGAGCAAAGAAACACGCTGTGTGTCTCTTCTCAGATTGGCTGTAAAATGGGATGCCTGTTTTGCATGACCGGCAAGCAGGGCTTGCAGGGCAATCTTACCGCCGGACAAATCGTCAACCAAGTGCTCAGCCTTCCCGAAAGAGACAAACTAACCAATATTGTTTACATGGGCATGGGTGAACCTTTCGATAATCCTAAAGAGGTTATGAAGAGTGTTGAAATCCTTACCTCTGACTGGGGTCTCGGTATGAGCCCAAAACGCATTACCGTATCGACCATAGGGCTCATCCCGGCCATGAAAGAATTTATTGAGCAAGGGCGCGGGCACCTGGCTATAAGCCTGCATTCGCCATTCGAAGAAGAACGCCGCAGGCTCATGCCTATTGAAAATGTGTATTCCCTGCCACAAATTATCAATACATTGCATGAGTATGATTTTGGGAAGCAACGGCGGGTTTCTTTCGAATATATCATGTTCAAAGGGTTAAACGACCAGAAAAAGCATATCAATGAAATCACTCGCATACTACATGGTTTAAAAGCCCGTATCAACCTTATCCGTTTTCATCCTATTCCCGACACTCCGCTTGAAGGAACGGATGACGAAACCCTTGAATGGTTCAAAGATGAGCTAAACAAGAAAGGAATCACCACGACCATACGCGCCTCTCGCGGCCAGGATATTGAAGCAGCTTGCGGGTTGCTCTCTACCAAGGAAATGGTGAAACGGGAAGCATCGGATTATTAACCGATCTGCATTACATTTCTACTAAAGTTTCGCATTTCTTTTAAAATCATGAATATTAATCTTTTATTAAAGGACTGTTTTTGTAAATAGTTCTATATCAATTTCTAATATTTTCCAATTACACTATACGTCTTTCTTCGTGAATCTTGGTGACTTGGTGTCTTAGTGGCCTTCTTGAAGAAATGCCACCAAGACACCAAGACTCAAAGAAGCACAAAGCTATAACTTAATTGATGATACATTATTGCAATTCAATGTTTCACAATCCTGACTTTCAAGTGCGAAACTTTACATTTTTAGCAACCGGGCAATTTTTTCCATAAGCACTTTGTGGGATACCGGTTTGGTGACAAACTCGTCTGCTCCCGCTTCCCAGGGAAATTCGGCCATAAAACCACTGCGCTGAACGATTACCGGCAGTGTATAACATATCGACTTTACCTTAGGCACAAACTTGCGGGCATGTTGATTATCAAACACTTCATTCAGAATAACCAGGTCTATGCTGTCGTAGTCCGACAATTCTTTAATAGCCTCCTCTTCATTGCGAGCCCATTTAATAACAGCCCCTGTCCTTCCAAGAGCTGCTTCCAGAAAATCTTTATTAGACTTTTGCTCATCGAGGATAAGAATCTCCCGCCCATTCCAACTATACCATCCGGTAACTTCATTTTTGTTTTTGCCGGAACCATTCGCCCCATTTGCTTTAAGCTTATCTTTTTTAAATTCCAGGAAAAAAGTACTACCCTGTCCATGCACCGTGTGTAGATTAACCGCTCCACCCAAAATTTCGGTAAGATGTTTTACGATCGTCAATCCCGCTCCTATACCGCTATTTTCCTTGATAATCGAAGATTTTCCTTTCCGGAAGAAATCAAATATAATATCCGTTTGATCTTTCTCTATACCCACACCGGTATCGCTCACATAAATTGCTAAATCCCTGGACGTACCGCTTTTTATTCCTAACTCAATCCATCCGGAATGGGTGAATTTTAAGGCATTTTCGAGAAGATGTTCAATGATATTCCTTAATCTTGCCTTATCGGAATATATCCTGAAATCATCGTCAACATTTTCAGGAATATTTATCCGGAAAGATAACTCGTCAGGGCACTTCTCTTCATACTTTCTGTATATCTCCTGCAGGAAATTCCTGAGGTTAAATATATCTTTATCCGGATACGAATTTTCGCTTTTGAGCTTAGACAATTCAATAAGATCAGTTATTAGCTTCATAAGCCGCTGTGAATCGGTGTATATCACCTTGGCATAATCTTTCACCTGCAGGTTAGGAGCTTCATCAAGCAATAAATCACTGAAGCCCATAATCCGGTTCATGGGGGTTCTTACTTCATGGGAAATATTATTAAGAAACTCCGTTTTGAGTTGGTCTGATTCTTCAGCTTTTTTCTGTGAGCGGATTGCTTCGTTGGTTTTTTGGATGCGCTGTTCAACCTCTAGCTCCAACTCTCTTGTCTTCTCTTTAACTCTTTTTTCAAGTTGTTTGTTAAAATCATTCAGGCTACGGCTGCGCCTTTTCTGTTTCTTATAGCGTAAAAAGATAAATATTACAGCGGTAGTAAGAAATACAATAACCGCTATCCCAATAAACACATCACGGAGTCCGCGTTGTTTTTCCACCTCTGCCTGTAGCAGGCGATTTTTACGCTGTTTTTGCTGCGCCCTATTTTTCACCTCCAGTTTCAAAATCTGTTGTTTGGTGTTATGGGATTCCAGGGAATCGTTCATCGCCATATATCTGCGATAACTTTGTAAGGCTTCGTCTTTTTGCCCCATACTTTCAAGGATAGAAGACTTAATTTGATAAGTTTTGACCAGGTCAGCGTAATAGGATTTGTTATGGGGCAACTGCTCAGCCTTCTTAACATAAGACAGCGCATCCTGGTAATGATTTGTATTTTTCAGCACTCTGGCCATATTGCGATGAACCCGTGCTTTCAGCCTCATGCTTTCCGTCCGCCCCAGCCTATCTTTCACACTTCTCAAGGCCGACAGGGATTGATTATACAATTGATTTTCTTCATACACCTTTGCAATCAGGATCATTTGGCGGATTTCCTTTTCGACATTTCCGGCTTTTCTAAAATGCTGTTTCGCTTTAGCAAAGCAGTCTCTGGCCGGGAACAGGTCATCATTCTTCAGCCTGATTTTTCCTTTTAGCTCATAAATCTCTCCTATGATATCATCATCCATATCATTCCGGTGGAGTTCGAGGGCTTTATTGTTAAATTTGCGGGCTTTTCCGGTCAAATCGTTTTCCAGGTAAATACCCGTGAGGGCGTTATAGGCTTTCACCAAAGAAAGGGTGTCATTTTTGATTTTAGCCATCCCCAGCCCCTGCAGGTAGTACCCGATAGCTTCATCGTGAATGGTAAGTTGTTGATAAATCCTGCCCAGAGCCATTGTGAAATATAGCTGTTTTGTGATATCGTTGTTTTTCTGTGCAAGACTTAGACCCTGACGGGCATAAGGAATCTTTTCCCGGATAGACAAATCATCATCCAGGGTTTCCTTCAGCTTTTCCAAACGGGATGAGTTATCCTGACTGTTTTTCAGTTCGGGATAAAGCGTATCCGCATCCGGATTAGCGGCAACCAGCAGTGAATTGAACATCAAAATATTAAAAAGTATAAAAAATAAAGCCCTTACCATTTTGCTTTTTCCTTATGTAGTGGACAAAAAATCTCCTCATCTATTTAATACCAAAAATTGGAAAAAGTAATACAGAAAATCGCATTTTTTTCCTGCTTCAGGATATTCCGGGAAAACATACGCACTAAATATCAATATGTTACCCCGGTATCTTTTTGATCTTGAAGAAGGCGGACTATCTTTCAGTGAATAAAAATTA
>JAIPAH010000192.1 GCA_021740175.1 Bacteroidales bacterium | reverse complement strand
TAAAAAGGATCCATAAATTGTTTGGTAAAGAGTACCTTTTTATAGGCTCTCTGGAAGAAATGACGAATCACCCTGAAGATTTTTATAGGCGTGTTTGTTCTTTTTTACAAATTGATGATTCGATTTTGCCGGAAGATTTGTCCGCCAAGAATATTGGGGATTATCAAGTTAATGATTCGGAGATATTGGAAAAATTGAAAGAATATTATCGTGAGCATAATCAGAAACTTTTTGCATATATTGGACAGGAGTTTCCATCATGGTGGGATTAAAGTATTATTTAAAACTGGGTTAGCCCCTGTTTAATTAAAAAAAAATGAATTCGTTTAAATTTTTTAAACAATACAATGGAATGCATTGTCAGGAGACAATTTCTGTGACATAAATGAGTTTTTCTATTTTTACACGTCGAAATAAAATAAACGGAGATAAAAATAGTTACCTATGAACCAGAAGATTCAATACAAATGCCCTAAGTGTGGGAATACACAGTATCAGGCAGACAAAATGCGGGCCACCGGCGGCGCTTTTGCTAAAATATTTGATGTGCAAAACAAAAAGTTTACAACCGTAACGTGTACTAACTGTGGTTATACCGAACTTTACAAAGGAGACACCAGTGCAGGAGGAAATATCCTGGACTTTTTTACCGGCTAACCTTTTCGTAGGTAACAATTAGTATTGAAAAAATAACATTATTACTTTTGCGGCATGGCAAAAAACAGTGAAGATAGATTTAAGAAGATCATAGCCCACGCCAAAGAATACGGCTTTGTCTTTCAGTCCAGTGAGCTCTATGACGGCCTGAGTGCCGTATATGATTATGGCCAGAATGGCGTTGAGTTAAAAAATAATATCAAGGATTATTGGTGGAAATCCATGGTGCAATATCATGAAAATATTGTGGGACTGGATTCGGCCATTTTTATGCATCCCCGTACGTGGAAAGCTTCAGGGCACCTCGATGCATTTAACGATCCGATGATCGACAATAAGGATTCGAAAAAGCGCTATCGCGCCGATGACCTTATCGAGGAACACATGGAGAAACTCCAGGGAAAAATCGATAAGGAAGTTAAAAAAGCCCGCAAGCGTTTTGGGGAAGATTTTGATGAAGAAAAGTTTTTGGCAACCAATGAACGGGTGGTTAAATACAAGGAGCAAATCGAATCGATTAACAATCGCCTGGTTAAGGCCTTAGAAGATGAGAACCTTGGGGAACTGAAGCAACTTATTGATGATTTGGAGATAGTCGATCCTGTTTCCGGTACGAAAAACTGGACGGATGTACGCCAGTTCAATCTCATGTTTGATACGCGACTGGGTTCACTTAGCGATGATTCCAATAAAGTATATCTGCGGCCTGAGACGGCTCAGGGGATATTTGTTAACTATCTTAATGTGCAAAAGACCGGCCGGATGAAAATCCCTTTTGGTATTGCTCAAATCGGGAAAGCTTTCCGTAATGAAATTGTGGCCCGGCAGTTCATATTCAGAATGCGGGAATTCGAGCAGATGGAGATGCAGTATTTTGTCCGCCCCGGGACTGAGATGGATTGGTTTGAATATTGGAAAAATGAGCGTGTAAAATGGCATCGCTCACTGGGTATCCCCGATGAATATTACAAGCTGTATGAGCATGAGAACCTGGCACATTATGCCAATGCGGCCTACGATATTGAGTTTGCTTATCCGATGGGATTTAAGGAACTGGAAGGAATCCACTCCCGTACGGATTTTGACCTTTCAGCCCACCAGGAGTATTCGGGAAGGAAAGTGCAATATTATGACCCGGAAACGCAGGAAAGTTATGTTCCCTACGTGGTGGAAACTTCTATTGGTTTGGATCGGTTGTTCCTCAGTGTTCTTTCCTATGCTTATGAAGAAGAAAAGCTTGACGATGGATCGGAGCGTATAGTTATGAAAATCCCCCCGTTTTTGGCACCCATTAAAGTTGCCGTATTCCCATTGGTGCGTAAAGACGGGCTTCCCGAAAAGGCTCGCGAGATCATTAACGGTCTTAAATATGATTACAACTGTCATTATGAAGAAAAAGATGCTATCGGTAAGCGTTATCGCAGGCATGATGCTATTGGCACGCCTTATTGCATTACGGTGGACCATCAAACGCTGGATGATAATACCGTAACAATTCGTGAGCGTGATAGTATGAAGCAGGATCGTATTCCGATAGATAATATTTCTCCTATCGTATGGGAAAGATTAAGGGAAAATCGGGGATAGAGAAAAAACCCGGCTTTGTCCGGGTATTTTGATGTTGTCTTAAGAAGGCCAATCTACCCCCTATTCCGAGGGCGTTTCTTTTGACGTAGTTTCATCCGCGGAAGAAGCGGGGGGTGTTTGCTTTTCATTATAATCATTCATCGTTCTTTCGATGCCGGCAGCTACGAAAGATTTTATCATCTCGGTGGCTTTTTTAACCTTGGGAATCATGATTTCTTCCTCTTTTTTTGTCCATCTTCCGAGCACAAAATCGATTTGTGATCCTTTACTGAAGCGATCACCCACACCTATTCTTAATCGCGGGAAACCTCCTGTTTGCAATACTCGTATGATGTCTGCCAATCCGTTATGCCCGCCGTCACTACCCTTCTTTTTCATGCGCAACAATCCTGTTGGGAGAGCAATGTCATCAACAACGGTCAGGGAATTTTCAAGCGGAATATTCTCCTTCTCCAGCCAATAGCGCAGCGCTTTTCCGCTGAGGTTCATAAAGGTTGATGGCTTTAATAAAATTATCTCGCGGCCTTTTATTTTAGTGCGGGCAACATCCCCATAGCGCTCAGGTTTAAAAGACACGTTTTCTTTTTGAGCGAAAGCATCCAGCACGACAAAGCCTATATTATGTCGTGTGTCGGCATATTTTTCACCGGGATTGCCCAAACCGGCGATTAAATATTTTTTCATAGTTCTTTATATGAAGGTTACGACAAAAATAAAAAGGGATGCGTAAATAGTCCTTACACATCCCCTTTGTTTTTTTTAAGTTAGCTGGAAGATTTATTCATTGCTTTCGCCTTCTTCTTCGGAGCTACCTTCACCTTCGGCACCTTCTTCGCCCTCGGCACCTTCTTCGCCTTCTTCAGCTTCTTCTTCCTCTTCTTCTTCTTCAACTTCCATGTCAGCACCCATAGCAGCCATAGCCTGGGCAGATTTGATGGCGATAACTACGGATGTTTGTGGGTCTAGGAAGGAAAGTGTGTCAGTTTGCAAATCCTTTACTTTAATAGAATCGTTGATATCCAGCTTAGAGATGTCTACTTCAATCTTTTCGGGCATGTCTTTCAACAAACCTTTCACTTTTAACTTCCTACGATTTTTATAGAGCTTTCCTCCTTTAGCCAGTCCTGGAGAAGAGCCTACTGCAGTTACCGGTAGCGATGTGCTAAACGGCTTATCATCGGTAATTTCTAAGAAGTCTACATGCAATATCCGGTCACTTACGGGATGAAACTGGAGGTCTTGCACAACGGCGTTATATTCCTGCCCATCCAATGATATTTTGAAATGATATACACTGGGGGACCAGACGTATTTAACCAAATTTTTCTCCTCAACCGTGAACTGTTTTTGCTCCTTCGAGCCACCGTACATTACACAGGGCACCCGCCCTATGGTACGGTTTTTTTTAGCATCTTTTTTCCCTACGTTCTCTCTTGGAGAACCGCTCAATGATACTGTCTTCATAATTCTACACTTAATTTAATTTAACAATCAGACAAATTTATCTTGTCGTTTAATATTTTCAAATTTGAATATCGAGCTAATCGATTCATCATGGCGAACCCGTCTGATCACTTCAGCAAATAGGTCAGCGGTTGATAGCACTTCTATTTTCGGACTTTCAGTACTCAAAGGAATTGTGTCGGTTACATACACTTTTTCAAAAGGGGAATCCTCAAGTCTTTTAATAGCATCTTTGGAAAAAATCGGATGGGTGGCTATGGCCCGCACACTATTAGCACCTTTCTCCAGCATTAGCTCGGCAGCCCTTGTTATACTTCCGCCGGTATCTATGATGTCATCCACTAGTATAATGTCTTTGCCTTCAACTTCTCCCACGACAGCCATTTTTTCTACCTCATTGGGTTTATCGCGTTGTTTGTAACAGATAATGAAATCTGTCTCGAGAATTTTGGCATAAGCGGCTGCTCTTTTTGTTCCTCCGGTATCGGGTGACGCCATGCTGATGTGGGGCAGTTTTAACTTACGTAAGTGGGGAACAAAGATAGAGGCTGCAAAAAGATGATCAACCGGGAATTCAAAAAACCCCTGGATTTGATCGGCATGAAGATCCAGTGTAATGATGCGGTTTACCCCTGAAGCGGATAGCAAGTTGGCAATGAGTTTAGAAGCAATTGAAACACGGGGCCTGTCTTTTCGGTCCTGACGGGCAAAACCAAAATAGGGGATGACGGCTACGATATTACGGGCCGAAGCTCTTTTGGCCGCATCAATAATCATCAGTAACTCAAATAGATTGTCAGTGGGAGCGAAAGTGGATTGTACGATGAAAATGTCATTGCCCCTGATGTTTTCTTCAAAAGACGGTTGAAACTCCCCATCTGAAAACTCGGTGACTTTAACATTACCCAATCGCTGCCCGTAGCTATGAGCTATTTGTTTTGCTAAATACTTGGTTGCTCTGCCGGCAACAATATTTACCTCATTTGACATAAGCGGTGGTTTTTGGCCCCGTTAAAATTTGGGCGCGAAATTACAACTTTATTTTTGTATAACCAATTAATGTTTAACAACCCCATAAATTTAGGGAAAACTATGTTTGAATGTCTTGAAAAATTTATATTTTTGCAGCCTCTGAAATAGAGTTAGCCCAGGTGGCGGAATTGGTAGACGCGTTGGTCTCAAAAACCAATGGGGTAATACCCGTGCCGGTTCGACCCCGGCCCTGGGTACTAAAGCTTTCTTGAAAAAGAAAGCTTTTTTTGTATCTTTACAATTTAAATATACGAATACGTTTTTAAGATGTCGAAAATAAAGATTTATCTCCCAATAGCATTAGCCATAGTATTAGCTGCCGGTATTTATCTGGGCTATAAGATGAACACAGGACAATCGGGCTCGGGTCAGATACTTCGCCTCGGAAAGGCAAAAGGGAAGGTTTCGAGCGTATTGGATTATGTGAAGAAGGATTACGTCGATTCAGTAAAAATTAAAGAATTGGAATCTAAAGCAATTAAGGAAATACTTTCTAATCTGGACCCCCATTCTCAATACATTCCGGCTGATGAGTTTAATGATGTCAATGATCCATTAAAAGGGAATTTCGAAGGAATCGGTGTCCAGTTCCGCATTGAGAAGGATACTGTAATGATAATTCGTGCTATTAGCGGGGGTCCTTCCGAAAAAGTGGGAATACGTGGTGGTGACCGGATTGTTACGATTGAAGGCGATACGGTTGCCGGGGTTGGCATATCAAATGAAGAGATTATTAATCGACTCAAAGGCGAAAAAGGAACCAAAGTACAGGTGGGAATTTTTCGAAGGGGCGTTGATGATTTAGTGCACTTTACAATTACGCGTGATGTTATACCAACGTATAGTGTGGATATTTCCTTTATGCCTACCGATTCAACAGGGTATATAAAACTCAGCAAATTCTCGGCCACAAGCTATAAAGAAGTTAAGAAGGCCATGTCAAAACTTATTGACCGTGGAATGAGTGATTTAATCCTTGATTTACGCTCTAATGCGGGGGGTTATTTACAATCAGCCATTAAATTAGCCGATGAGTTCTTAAAAGATGGCGAGCTTATTGTCTATACGGAAGGAAGAAATCGCCCTAAACAACATGCTTATGCTACCGGCACAGGAGCTTTTGAAGAACAGGATTTAGTAATTTTGATAGACGAAGGTTCAGCCTCGGCAAGTGAAATCCTGGCGGGAGCAGTGCAGGATAACGACAGGGGGTTAATCGTTGGACGTCGTTCTTTCGGTAAAGGGCTTGTTCAGGAGCAAAAACGCCTTAATGACGGCTCTGCCGTCCGCCTCACGGTAGCAAGGTATCACACTCCTACGGGAAGATGCATTCAGCGACCCTATGAGGAGGACCGGGAAGAATATTATCATGATATTTACGACCGCTGGAAAAACGGCGAACTTGAATCCCCTGACAGTATCAGGTTTAATGATTCCCTCAAATATCAAAC